>JANXAD010000010.1 GCA_025062245.1 Thermodesulfobacteriaceae bacterium
TAGCATAAAGGTCATAGGGTTTTGTTTCAGCCACAAAAGGAAAGTATAAAAAAGATTTACTAAATAAGCAAGAGGGGGACTTTATTGAAACCCCCTAAGAAAATTTTCTCTAAGCTTTCAACTTAGGATAGACCTACTGACCTTTTTCTTTATAGGACTTAGTTAGTAGGGGAGCTTATTCATCAGGACGGGTTTTATCGCACTTTTTACCTAAGGCCCCCCTGCCCTTACCTCTATTTAACTTTCAAAGAACTATCAAAACTTAAACTCTTAGAAAGACCCCTGTAAATTTAATGGTTTAAAAGAGATTTTAAACTAAAACAAAAAAACAAAAGAGGGGTATCTCAAGATTTAGGACTTGGTAAGGACGAAAAGGAGGAGTAAGAAAGGTATTGGCACATAAAAAGAAGCAAGGATCTGAAATGAGTGTGTGTAGGGGTTAAATTGAAAGCAAGAGATAGGAGATAAACAAGAGAAAAAGCTTAGGAAGTTAAATTGAACCAAATTTTTTTAGAGGTCCCTTAAAAGAATTTTTTTTAATTCTTTTTCTTCTTCTAAACTTAAAGCCTTAAGCTCTCCTTCTTTTAGATTTCCTATGGAGATATTGCCTATAGCAATTCTTTTTAGATTTAGCACCTGATAGCTTAGTTTTCCGAACATTCTCTTAATAAGATGGTATCTTCCTTCATAGACTTCTATCCTAATCTTGGTTCTTTCTGAATTTAAATACCAAAGTTTGGAAGGAGAAGTTTTACCTTCAGAAAGCTCTATGCCTTCTTCTAAACGAATTTTATCCTCCTCTTTAAGAGCTTTAGACAACTCTACTTCGTAAATTTTAGGAATCTTCCATTTAGGATGAAGAATTCTATGAGCCAAAATTCCATCGTTAGTTAAGAGAAGAAGCCCCTCGGCATCTTTATCTAATCTTCCTACTGGGAAAAGTTCTTTATATCCTGGTAAATTCTTAGGAATTAGCTCCATAATGGTTACCTGTTTAGGATCCTTAGTTGAGGTAATATAATTCTTAGGCTTGTACATCTTATAATAAAATTTTGCTTTAGAAAGAACCTTTTGTTCTTCTACCTCTACTATATCTTTTTCTAAGTTTATTTTAAAACCGGGATCTTTTACCACTTGAGAATTCACTTTAACTTTTCCTTTTCTAATTAAATAGCTTACCGTTTTTCTTGAACCTAAGCCAGATAAAGAAAGAAACTTATCTAAACGAAGATACATTTTTTACTTACATTCTGCCCAGTTTTTACCAAAATTCAAATGAACCTTAAGAGGCACTTTCAATCTGTAAGGTAATTCTAAATATTCAAAAGGATTAGGCATAAGCTTAAAAAGAATTTCCTTTATAATTTCAACTTCATCTTCTGGAACCTCTAATACCAGTTCATCATGAACCTGTAAAATAATGGTAGTTTGGAGATTAAGCTTTTTAAGTTCTTTAAAAAGAGCTACCATAGCAGTTTTAATTAAATCAGCAGCAGAACCTTGAATAGGGGTATTTATAGCTATTCTTTGTCCTAACTCCCTTACACTTTTTTCAGAGCTAAAAATTTCTGGAATATATCTTTTTCTTCCTACTAAAGTTTTAACATACCCCTTTTCTTTAGCAAAAGTTATGGTTTTTTCAATATAATGTTTTATTTTAGGATATCTTTCGAAATACTTACTAATAAAAACCTCCGCTGATTTAACATCTATTTTTAGTTCCTTACTTAATCCATAAGCACTCATTCCATAAGCTATACCAAAGTTTATAATTTTACTCATTCTTCTCATTTCAGGAGTTACTTTTTCTGAAGGAACTCCAAAAACTTCGCAAGCGGTATAGGTATGAATATCTTCTTCTTTTTCAAAAGCTTTTAATAGGTTTTCATCTTCAGAAAAGTGAGCTAAAATTCTTAGTTCAATTTGAGAATAATCCACACTACAAAGTAGAAAACCTTCTTCAGCTATAAAAGCCCTTCTGATAGCTAATCCTTCTTCACCTTTTATAGGAATGTTTTGAAGATTTGGATTTTGAGAGCTAAGCCTTCCAGTGGCAGTGCCGGTTTGATTAAATTCTGTATGAATCCTATGGCTTAAGGGATGGAGGTGTTTAAGAAAGGCCTCCAGATAGGTACTTTTTAATTTGTAAAGAGTGCGATATTGAAGAAGGAGTTCAGCAACGGGATGAAGGAGAGCTAATTCTTCCAATACTTCAGCATCTGTAGAGGGGCTTAAACCCTTAGGAGTTGGTTTTATTTTAGGAAGTTTAAGTTTTTCAAAAAGAAGGTGAGCTACTTCTTGACTGGACCTGGGATTAAATCTAAATCCTACTTCTTGAAAAATTTTCTCCTCTAAATTTTTTAGTTTCTGTTGATATTCTTGATTTAAACTTCTTACATAATCTAAGTCAATTTTAATTCCTCTTTTTTCCATCTCAGCTAATACCAAACTTAGAGGGGTCTCCACTACAATTAGCCATTCTTTAAGATTTTCCTCTTCTATCTTTTTTTCAAGGGTCTCTCCCAAAAGAAAAAGGGCTGAGGTTTTCTTAGCTAACTCTTCTAAATTGTCTTTTTTAAAGGTATCCACTTTTAAATCTAAGTATTCTTGAAATAAAAACTCTAAGGAATAGTTCTTTAAAGAAGGATTTAAAAGATAGCTTGCAAGTTTAGTGTCCAAAACCTTTTTAAAAGAAAGATTCCACTTTTTAGCTAAACTTTTATAATCATATATCCAGAAAAGAGTTTCTAATTCTTCTAAAGCCTTTTTTAAAGTTGAAGAAAATTCCACTTGAAAAACTAAATCCTTACTAAGAGAAAGAAGTAAACCTTGAAAAGTATGAGAATTAAAAAGAGTTTCTTTAAATCCAAGGGGTAAAAGAGCTACTCTATGGAGAGCCTTTAATGGTTCTAAGTTTTCTAATTTTTTTAATTCAGGACTGAGTTCTAATTTAGGAAAAGGAAGTTCTGAGAGAAACTTTCTAAATTCAAGTTCTTTAAAAAGCTCTTTTAAATAGAGAAGGTTGGGTGATTTTTTTTGGTAAAAAGAAAGGTCTTTAGAGGGAAGGGGAGCTTGAGTATTTAGCTTGATTAAGCTTAAATTGTTTAGGGTTTGTTCCTTATACTTTAAGAGTTTTTCTCGTAGTTTAAGAGGGACAGAACTTAAGTTTTCATAAAGGTTTTTCAAAGATCCAAATTTTGAGATTAATTCCTTAGCGGTTTTTTCTCCTATTCCTGGAATACCTGGAAGGTTGTCACTGGGATCTCCAATTAAAGCTTTAAATTCTGGGAAAAGAGAAGGAGAAAAACCGTATTTTTTAATAAATTCGTTTTCATCTAAAAAGTAGTCTCTTATGGGATCATAAAAGACTATCTGAGAAGTTATCAAGGAATAAAGGTCTTTGTCTGCAGTAATTAGGATAGCAGGCAAGGGAAAAGTTTTTAAAAAACTTGCCATTAGGTCATCTGCTTCATATCCAGGACATGAGACTATAGGAATTCCCAGGGAAGAAATTATTTTTTTAACATAGGGAATCTGTACTTTTAAATCATCAGGCATCTTAGGTCGTGTAGCTTTATAAGCTTCAAAAACATGATGTCTAAAGGTAGGAACTTCTTCGTCCATAAACCAAATAATATAGGGAGGATCCCACTGCTTAAGAATTTTTAAAAGCATTTGGGTAACTCCAAAAATAGCCTTAGTAGGAAATCCTTTAGAAGTAGCTAAATGACCTGGTATAGCAAAGTAAGCTCTATATATAAAGGAAGTTCCATCTATTAAAACTGTATAGTCCTTCTGAGTAAAGGGAACTTTTTTCATAGGTAAACTATGGTAACTCCTTCCCCTCCTTCATGGGGAGGTGCTGGTTCAAAGAACTTTATTAAAGGATGTTTTTCTAAGTGCCCCCTTATAGCAGCTTTCAGCTTTCCTGAACCACTTCCATGGATAAAATAAATCACTTTGGTTTCTTCTAAAAGAGCTTTATTCAACACCTTTTCAATCTCATTTATGGCTTCTTCAACCGATAAACCTCTAATATCAATCTTTAATCTTTCTTTCTTTAGCTTTTCTTGAAATCTTTCAAAGGTTTCTATTTTAAACTCTTTTAAATTTTTATTTTCCTTGGGTGAGGAAATTTTTTTTACTTCTTCCTTAGGGATGTTTATTTTTAAATTTCCTATTTTTACTTCTAACATTTTATCCTTTATTTTTAATACCTCTCCCTTCTTTTTAAAAGTTAGAGCATAGACCCAATCTCCTTCTTTAATCTCTTCTTCTTTAAATTTAGAATTTTCTAAAATCTGATGTAAAAATTTTTGCCACCTATTAAAAAATTTGTTCTCTATTTTTTTAGAAAGACTTTCTTCCATTTGTTTTTCCTTTAGACTTTTTAACCAACTTTTAAATTCACTTTCCCACTTTTGGAATTGAGCCTCAAGTTTTTGATAGTAAAGTTCTTCAAGTTCTTTTTCTTTTTTTTCAAGAAATTTTTCCTTTTCTCTAATTTTTTCCAAATTTTCTTCATAAAGTTTTTCTTTTTGCTTCAAAAGGAGTCTTTCTTCTTTTAGAAGGTTTTCCCACTGCCAAAGTGGTTTCTCTTTTAGAAGATTTTTAGCTTTTTCTACAAGTTCCTTAGGAATTCCTAATTTTTCTGCTAAATCAAAAGCTAAGGAATCTCCCCACACTCCGTAGACTAACTTATAAAGAGGTTTTAGGGTCTCTAAGTCGTAACTCATAGTAGAAATTTTTACCTGTTTAAGGTTTTTGGCTATAAGAGCCTTGAGAGATTGGGAATGGGTAGTAATTACTAATTTGGTTCCTCTTTTAAGAAGTTCTTCTACTATTACAGCAACAAGAGCAGAACCTTCTTCGGGATTAGTTCCTTTTCCAGGTTCATCTAAGAGAATTAAACTTTGATGATCGGCCCTTTCTAAAAATTCTTTTAGATTTTTTAAATGAGAAGAAAAGGAAGATTCTCCTTGAAGAAGGTCTTGGTCGTCTCCTAAGTCTACAAAAACCTTAGAGAAAACTGGAATTTCGGCAGCTTTAGCAGGTATGGGAAAACCACTTTGAGCCATAAGTACCAAAATTCCTATGGTTTTTAAAGAGACGGTTTTTCCTCCCAAATTAGGTCCTGAAATTAAAAGTCCTTCTTCTATAATAAAATCATTTTCTATTAGAGGATAAGAACCTTTTAAAAGTAACAGAGGATGAAAGGCTGAATAAATTTTTAAAGTTCCACTTTCTTTAAGAAGAGGGAAGGTTCCTTTACAGAGCCTTCCAAGTTTGGCTTTAGCTAAAGCTAATTCAAAATCTATCCATAACTTTTCTAGTTTCAGAAAATCTTCATAAAAATTAAAGATCCTTTCTGAAATTTTTTTTAAAACTATATTTACCTCTCTTTTTTCCTCCCAGTAAAGCTCTTCTAAGGTATTAGCTAAGGAAATCACACTTACCGGTTCAATAAAAGCAGTGGCTCCACTTTGAGATACTTCGTGTAAAATTCCTCTTACTTTATTTTTAAATTCAATTTTAACTGGAAGCACATATCTTTCCTGTCTCTGAGTAATTAAATTTTCCTGTAAGTAGCCCTTTTGATAAAAGTAATTTTTAAGAGTTTCTAAACGGGAAAGAAGAAGTTCCTTAGTTTCTTTTATATTTTTTCTTATATAAAATAAATTAGGGCTTGCTGAATCCTTAATTTCTAATCTTTCGTAATCTAAGATTTCATCCATTTGGATTTCTATGAAAAGTAGCTTTTGGTAAGTTTGAAAAAGATTTAAAAAGGGAGACTCTATTAGAAAATTTTTAAAGCTTTTAAGGGTTAAAAACCACTCTTTTATTTTGGCAAGTTCTATAGGTAAAAAGGCACTTCTTTTTAAGGCTTTATTAAAGAGTTTTTCTAAGGAGGAAAGAGGGGGAGGTTCTAAAAGCTCACCTCTTTCCAAAAGTTTCCACAAAAAGAGAGTTTTTTCCTGAACCGTAACAGAGGAAGAATAATCCCAGCAGGGACTTAAATTTTTTAAATAATCTTTAGCAGATTCAGAAAAAATAAAGGGTTCTAAATGATAAAGAAGTTTTTCCCAATCTAATTTACCTAAACTCTTAAGCACTTAAAGAAAAAAAACTTATTTAAAAACTTAACCTTCTATTTTTTGCTGGATTTTTTTTAGCTTTTTGATAAGTTTTTTGCGAGCAGCTTGCATTTTTTTTCTTCTTTTAACTCCAGGTTTTTCGTAAAATTCTCGCTTTTTTACCTCGGAAAGGATTTTAGTTTTTTCTACTAATCTTTTAAATCTTTTTAAAGCCTGTTCAAAGGATTCGCCGTCTTTAATCACTATACCAGCCAAAAGGAAATCCCCCCTTTTTAAAAATTTTAAGCCTTAAGCTAACATCTTTTCTCTGATTTGTCAAGCAGTTGTAAAGGCTAAAATATTGCTTAATATAATAAATTTCAATATAATTTTTTTGAAAAAATATGGGTAGAATAAAAATCAAAAGGAGGTAGTTGAGTGTTTGAAGTTATAATGATAATAATTGTACTATTACTTATTAGTAATTTGATTATAATCTTTAAAGTTTTTACTCAATTTCGTCAATCAGATTGGCAATATGTTTTAACTTCTTTATCTAATTTAGAAAAGGAATTAACTAAAATTGAATCTATTTTCCGTGAAGAATTAAGTAGAAATCGTGAAGAAATGAGTCGGGGTGCTAAAGATTTAAGAGAAGAATTGTTTAATAAACAAGCCCAATTTTTTCAAATAACCGAACAACGTCTTGAAAGAATGCGTGATACTATAGATATTAAGCTTAAGGAAATTCAAGAGGATAATAATATTAAATTAGAAAAGATTCGCCAAACTGTTGAAGATAGATTACAAAGAACTTTAAACGAAAGGTTGGGGGAATCTTTTAAACTGGTAAGTGAAAGACTTGAGCAGGTTTACAAAGGTCTTGGTGAAATTCAATCCTTAGCAAGTGGAGTTAACGATTTGAAAAAGGTTCTTTCTAATGTAAAGATGCGGGGGTCCTTAGGTGAATATAGGTTAGAAATGCTTTTAGAACAAATTCTTACTTCGGAACAATATTTAAAAAATGTGCCTATTAAATCTGGAAATCGGGAAAGGGTAGACTTTGCTATAAAAATACCTTCTAAAGATAATGAAAATGGATTTATACTTTTACCTATAGATTCAAAATTTCCTCAAGAAAGCTATCAAAGGCTTTTAGAAGCTTATGAATCAGGAGATCCCATTTTAATAGAAGAAGCTATAAAAGAACTTGAGAAAACTGTTAAAGGACTTGCTAAAACCATAAAGGAAAAGTATATCTACCCTCCTGAAACAACAGATTTTGCCATTATGTTTTTACCCTTTGAAGGTTTGTATGCGGAAGTGGTTAAAAGACCTGCTTTATTTGAAACTCTTCAAAGAGAATTTAAGGTCACTATTGTAGGACCTACTACTTTGTCGGCTTTCCTTCATAGTTTACAAATGGGATTTCGAACTTTAGCTATTCAAAAGCGTTCTCAAGAAGTATGGTCCTTACTTTCAACCGTGAAAACTGAATTTGGAAAGTTTGTTACCCTTCTTGAAAGTGTTAAATCTAATCTTAGGACAGCTACCCATAAGTTAGAAGAAGTTACCAAAAAAACTCAAGTGATTGAACAAAAACTTCAACATGTAGAAAGTTTACCTGATAATGAGACCATGAAGCTGCTGGAAAGTGAACCTTAAAAGGGAAGGTTACCCCAATCAGGGAAGAAAATATTACTGCCAGAAAGATAAAGATGGCTAATTTGGGAATCTAAATGAATTAGATAAAAACCTGTTCCTTCTCTAAGTTTAGCTCGAACTAAAAGATATTCTCCTGTGGGGGAAAAAGAGGGTTCTTCTATTAATCCCTTAAGGGAAATTTCTTTTTTGTTTTTATTTTTAAAAGGGTAAAGAATCAAACGGGTGGCACCTCCAGCTTGAGAAAGATAGATGAGATAGTCATTTTTAGGAGAAAACCTGGGAGAGGTATTATACCTTCCTTCATAGGAAATTCTTTGTTTTTCATAGGTATGCAAATTTAAAAGGTAAATTTGGGGACCATTTCCCTTATCCCATACATAAGCCAAATATTTTCCATCCTTGGAAATACTTCCTGCCTGCTTGATACCCCTTTCTGAAGTTAACAAAGTTAGATTAGAAGTTCCAATATCCAGAAGGTATAGGTTTACCTCCTCCTTTTTACTTAAGGTGAGAACTAATTTGGTTTCATCTGGGAACCAAATTGGGGCAGAAGATAATCCTTCTATATTAAAACGTTTTTTTTCTCCGGTATATAAATTTAAAATTTCTAAGGCATAATCTTTATTTTCGTAAACTAAATAGGCTAATTTTTTTCCTGAGGGAGAAAATTTAGGAAAAAGAATTAAAGGAGCCTGAGCCAAAAATTTAAGGTTCTCCTTAGAAAAATCCATAATATAAAGTTCGTCTCCCCTTTTAGTTCTTTTAATAAAGGAGATTTTAGAAAAAGCTAATCCTTTGTAGTTTGAAAGCTCTTCTATTAGTTTATTACAAAGAGTATAGATTAAGATTTCAGCCTTTTTAGAGGATCCTTCTAAAAGATAGGTTTTTAAAAGTTTGTTTTCAAAGGAATCCCAAAGGTCTGCTTTAAGAAAAAGTTTACCATTTTGATTACTTAAATATCCCTTTAAGTAATAATCCTTAGCTTTAAAACCCGGTAGAGGGGGATTTTCTAAGGATAGAATAAAAAGATGATTATTGATAAGCCGTCTTAAAAGAGAAGTAAGTTTAGAAGAAAGAAGAGATTCTCCTTCAAAGTTAGGAATTCTTATAGTTAATTTAGTAAACACTTGGGTTTCTATAGTAATTTTAGGAATTTCCTCTTGAGAAAGAGAGTATGGAGACCAACCCAAAATAAATATTATTAAAAATGTAAATAGCTTTAATTGATGTAGAAGATAGGGCATCAAAGGTTAACTATACCTTAAATACAAAAAAAAACAATTAACATACTTGTTTTTTCTTTTAAGCTTAATAAAATAAATCCTAAACTTAAAAACCCTAAAGAAGGAGAGGGAAGATGGATTTTTTAGAAAAAAGGTATCTTTTTACTCCTGGTCCAGTTCCTGTAGCTTCTAAAGTTCTTTTGACTATGGCTCAACCTCTAATTCATCATAGATTGCCAGAATTTTCAAAAATTTTAGAAGAGATAAGGGAAAACTTGAGATACCTTTTTCAAACAGAAAAGGAAGTTTATTTTTTTGCTTCTTCGGGAACAGGGGCTATGGAAGCTGCTATTGTAAATCTTTTTTCTCCAGGGGACAGTGTGATTGTGGTTTCAGCTGGCAAGTTCGGAGAGAGATGGTTAGAGTTAGCTATAAGCTTTGGGTTAAATCCTGTAGTCATAAGTGTGCCTTGGGGTAAGGCTGTAAAGCCAGAAGAAGTAGAGGAGACTCTTAAGAAGAATGCTCAAGTTAAGGGTATTTTAGTTCAAGCTTGTGAAACCTCAACCGGGGTTAAACATCCCATTAAAGAGATTGCTGAGATAGTTAAAGAGCGAGAAGTTGTTTTAGTAGTAGATGCTATTTCAGCTCTGGGGATATATGAACTTCCTATGGATGCTTGGGGAATTGATGTAATGATTGCAGGTTCTCAAAAGGCTTTAAGTTTACCTCCTGGGCTTTCCTTTATAGCTTTTTCTGAAAAGGCTTACACCTTAGCTCAAAAGGCTAAACTTCCTAAGTATTACTTTAATTTGTTTCAAGAAAAAAAGGCTTATGAAAAAAGGACCACCGCTTTTACTCCTGCAATTAGTTTACTTATAGGGCTTAGAGAGATGTTAAAAAGAATAAGAGAGCTTACTCTTGAGAAATTATTTGAGCATTATAGAATATTGTCTTTAGCTTGTAGAAAAGCAGTAAAAGCTTTAGAACTTGAAATTTTTCCAGAAATACCCTCTGAATCTTTAACCGTAATTAAAACTCCAGAGAGCTTAAGAACAGGTGAACTTCTAAATTTTCTTAGAACTAAAATAGGAATTGTTTTTGCTGGAGGACAAGACCACCTAAAAGGAAAAATTATTCGTATCACCCATATGGGGGACCAAACCCTGTTAGATTTAGTAATAGCCCTTTCAGCTTTAGAACTTGGATTAAATCTTTTTGGATATAAAATAGAATTAGGAAGGGGAATTAAATCTGTTCAAGAAGTATTATATGAATACTATGAAAAAATTTTATCCTAAAAAAGGAGGTATTAAAGATGAAAGTTTTAATTTCTGATTCTCTTTCTGAAGAGGGTATAAGAATTTTGGAGGACGCTGGTTTAGAGGTGATTTATAAACCTGGAATTTCAAAAGAAAATCTTTTAGAAATTATTTCTGAAGTAGAGGCTTTGATTATTAGAAGTGGAACTAAGGTTAGTCGTGAAGTCATAGAGAGGGCTAAGAATCTGAAAGTAATAGGAAGAGCAGGGACAGGACTTGATAATGTGGATTTACAGAGTGCTAATGAAAAGGGTATAGTGGTGATGAATGTTCCAGGAGGAAATGCCTTATCTGCAGCTGAACATACCATAGGATTAATTTTTGCCTTAGCTCGAAATATTCCTCAGGCTTGTTATTCTTTAAAATCTGGTAAATGGGAAAGAAAAGAGTTTATGGGAGTAGAACTTAATAATAAAGTATTAGGTATCATAGGACTAGGAAGAATTGGAAGTATAGTAGCTGAAAGGGCTTTAGCACTTAAAATGAAAATTATAGCCTATGACCCCTATGTTTCCCCTGAGAGTGCAGAGAGAAAAGGAGTTTATTTAGTAAGTATGGAAGAGTTATTTAGACAAGCTGATTTTATAACTATACACACCCCTTTAACTAAGGAGACCTATCATTTAATTGACGAAAAAGCTTTTAGTAAAATGAAAGACGGAGTTTATATTATTAACTGTGCCAGAGGAGGTATAGTAGATGAAATGGCTCTTTATAAGGCTATGGTTTCAGGTAAAGTCGCAGGAGCAGCTTTAGACGTATTTGAACAAGAACCTCCCCCTTCTGACCATCCTCTTTTTAGTTTAAAAAATTTTATAGGAACTCCCCATTTAGGTGCTTCAACTGTTGAAGCTCAACAAATTGTAGCCTGTGAAATTGCTAAGCAAGTAGTGGATTACTTACTTAAAGGTGAAATCAGAAATGCCGTTAATGTGCCTTCTATTAGTGCAGAAACTTTAAAAGTCTTAGGTCCGGTTTTAACATTGGCAGAAAAGGTTGGTCTGTTAATTTCTCAAATTGCTGAAGGAGCCGTTCAACAAGTTGAGGTTACCTATAAGGGAGAATTAGCTAAGTTGGATACTAAACCTGTGACTATCTCTTTGGTGAGAGGGCTCCTCTATAAGTTTTTAAAGGAAGATATTAATTATGTAAATGCTCTTTTTAGAGCTAAGGAAAGAGACATTAAAATAGTTGAAGCAACCACTGAAATAAGTGAAGACTTTACTTCATTGATTAGCGTTAAGGTTAAACATACCAAAGGAGAGGATTTGGTTGAAGGAACCCTTTTTGGTAAAAAGGAACCTCGTATTGTTAGAATAAATGACTTTAGATTGGATGCTTTACCTGAAGGACATATGCTTTATATTTTTAACGAAGATAAACCTGGAGTTATAGGAAAAATAGGAACTACCTTAGGAAATCATAACTTAAATATTTCCAGGATGCATGTAGGTCAAGATCCTAAAAGAAAAATGAACATCATTCTTTTATCCTTAGATACTCCTCCTACTGAAGAATCTTTAAAAGATTTAAGAGCTATTCCTACAGTATACTTAGTAAAACCCTTAGAGCTATGAAAAATATAAGAGATTTTACTTTGGAAGAACTTGAAATCTTAGTAAAGGATTTAGGTGAGCCTCCTTACAGGGCTCATCAGATTTTTCACTGGATAACCTGCAAAGGAGCTCAAAGTTTTCACGAAATGACTAATCTACCTAATGCTTTGCGAAAAAAGCTCTCAGAAAATTTTTCCTTAAGTTTACCTGAAGTATTAGAAATTAAAGAAGATTTAGATGGAACTATCAAATTAGCTTTTTTGTTAGAAGATGAGGAAGTTATAGAGAGTGTAATCCTTCCTGAAAGAGATCATTTTACTCTTTGTGTTTCTACTCAAGTAGGATGCGCTATGGGTTGTAAATTTTGTTTAACAGGTAAAATGGGTTTTAAAAGAAACTTAAAAGTTTTTGAAATAATTTCTCAAGTAGTATGGGCTAAAAGGTTTCTCAAAAACAGGGGAGAAGAACTTCCTTTAAGAAATATAGTTTTTATGGGTATGGGAGAACCTTTGGCTAATTTGAGAAATCTTATTAAAGCTTTAAAAATTTTAGCCCATCCTATGGGTTTTAACTTTTCTCGCAAAAGACTTACAGTTTCTACGGTAGGATTAATAAAAGAAATAGAAATTTTGGGTAGAGAATTTCCGGTAGCTTTAGCAGTCTCTTTACACGCACCTACAGATGAAATAAGAAAAACTCTTATACCTATAGCCTATAAATACTCCATTAAAGAAATTTTACAAGTAGTAAAAAGATTTCCCAGAATCAAAAATGGAAGAACCACCATAGAGTATTTACTTCTTAAAGATTTAACCGATACTTCTTTTTGTGCTGAAAAATTGGTAGAACTTTTTAAAGGTTTACCTATAAAGATCAATTTAATTCCTTTTAATCCTCATCCTGAACTCCCCTTTGAAAGACCTTCTGAAAAAAGAATGGAAGAATTTCAAAAATTTTTACTTTCCCATGGTATTTTAACTACCATAAGAAAAAGTAAGGGCTTAAAGATATCGGCAGCTTGTGGGCACCTAAGGGCTGAAATTCAAAAATATTTATTTCCAAACTCCATGAATAAAAAAACCACAATTAGGACAGGTTGAATCTTCCTTAAGGTCTATCTTAAGAACCCTAAATCCGTATCTTTCAATTAGTAAATAATTGCAGTTGGGACAATAGGTATTTTCCTGAGTATTACCAGGTAAATTTCCTATATAAATATAGTAAAGTCCTACCTCTTTACCTATAAAATAGGCTCTTTGTAAGGTTTCTACAGGAGTTATTTCTTTATTCAAAAGCTTGTAAGCAGGATAAAAACGGCTTACATGCCAGGGAATTTCAGGACCAAGCTCGTTTTTAATAAACTGAGCTAATTCTCTTAATTCCTGAGGATTATCGTTTTCGCCAGGAATTAGAAGAGTAGTAATCTCAATCCATATGCCTAATTCTTTAAGATATTTTAAGTTGTCAAGGACTGGTTGAAGTTTAGCCTTACAGAATTTCTTATAAAAATTTTCATTAAAAGCTTTTAAATCAACATTTATACCATGAAGATAGGGTTTAATGTAATCTAAGGCTTGTTTACTCATATAGCCATTAGATACAAAAACATTTTTTAAGCCATATTTTACAGCTTCTTTAGCACAATCGTAAGCAAATTCAAAAAAAATTGTAGGCTCGGTATAGGTATAAGAAATACTTTTAGCTCCCTCTTCTAAGGAGATGGAAACAATTTCTTTGGGAGATACTGATCTTCCCATAATATTTTCATATAGATGGGGAGCTTGAGAAATTTCAAAATTTTGACAAAAGTCACACTTAAAATTACACCCTACCGTGGAAAAAGAATAGCTCCAGCTCTTAGGTAAAAAATGGTAAAGAGGTTTTTTCTCTATAGGATCTAAATGCTGAGCAACTACTTTTCCATAAACTAAGGAATAAAGCACTCCTTCTTCATTTTTTCTAACTCCACAAATTCCAGTTTTATTAGAGGGAATAATACAGAAATGATTACAAAGGAAACAACGAACTTTTTTATCTTCTAAAGTTTCATAAAAGAGTGCAGTTTTCATAGCTTTCTTATCCTTTATAAAAATTTTTCTCTTCTAAAAAATTTAGTAAATCTTTAAAAATAAGTCAAGTTAATGTGAGACTTTTGGAAAATTATTTTAGTGACTATAAAAGTGACCCTTTTAAGTAAGAGTGTCTTCATAGACAACCTTTAAAATATACAACTTAAAAAAGCTCCTGCAAAGAGCCTCCTTGTCATCTCTACCTTTATCTTCTCAAAATAACTACCCCTCACAAACGCTTTCCTTATTTTCCCTCTGTCTTAATTTATTACTTTTATATAATCTAACAGGAAAACCTAAGGACTATCTTAACTCTTTTTAACAAGCTAAACTTCTTTAAGGATTCATCACCAAGACTTTGATTAACAAGTTAAGTATTGAATTCTTGTAACCGCTTTAAGGGAAAAGCTTTTAATTGCTCGACACTATTTTGCCTTACTTAAAACCTCTAATTTACGACAGGAGAACGGGACCTATGTCATTATACCCTTAATTAGGGTTTCATTTTTTAATTAAAATATAAATATACTCACTTAATAAAATAATTTTCCAAGGTCAGTCTCAGTTTAAGGTGACTTCTTAAGAGGGGAATAAAAAATTTTTAATCTCCTCTGTATAATCACCCTTAGGTTCTTGATAAATATAAAGGGGTGGGAAAATCCTTAACTCTTGGCCTCCATTTTTAACAGCTCTTATCAGGACTAAGCGAGCTTCTTCACCGGGGTAGGAATGAACCAATCTTAAAGTTTTAGGCTCCAGTCTGTATTTCTTTAAAAGGTAGATTAATTCAGCCATACGATAGGCTGTAAAAACTAAAAATAAGTTTCCTCTATTTTTTAAAAGTTGAGAGGTTTTTTTGATAAAACCTTCTAAGTCAAGATTTTTTTCACGGCAGGCTCTATTTTTTTCTTCATAGGGACTTTCTCGGCCTCTCCCAGCCTCAAAATAGGGAGGATTGCTAAAAAGCACATCAAAGCTTTCAAACTTAAAAGGAGGAAGGGAGAAATCTCCAGTGATAATAAAAAATCTTTCCTTAAAGTTATTTAGAAGAACATTCTTTTTCAGACACTCTATAAAAATAGGTTCCCTTTCTAAAGCCCAAATTTTACATCGAGAAAATCGGGTCAAAGCTATAAGACTTATGATTCCAGAACCTGCTCCAACTTCTAAAATTTTTTGAAAGGGTTTTAATTTTAAAAAATAAGCTAAAATCACCGAATCTATTCCAAAGCGAAAGCCTTTTTTGGGTTGATAAACTTTAAGTTTACCACCTAAAAAGGGAGTTAATTCTATGTTCATAGAAGGTTTAAAAACTTTTAAATCCAAATAATTTTTATTTCTATTTCTTCAGGAATACTAAAAAGGTCATAGGCTGAACCTTGGTTTACTGCAATCTCTAAAAGCCCTTCGCTTCCAAAAAGAGCTATTAATTCTCCTTTTTTAGCATATCCATAACTTTTAACTAAGGGAACCTCCCTTTGGTTGACCAATACCTTAAACGGTTTAGTAGCCTTTTCTTTAGAAAAATTGGTAACTAAATTTCCAAAGCGATCTACATACCATATGGAAACTTTATATCCATAAGCAGTTCTTTGGGGCCAGGGAAATTCTATTCTAATTAAGGATTCTTTGGAGACGGGTTTAGTAAAAGTTGATAGATCTTTTTCTAAAAGTAAAAGAGACACCACAGGAGCAAAAAGATCCCTTCCATGAAAGGTGGTACTAAAAGGAGGCTTTAAAGTTTTTTCCAAAAGAATTTCATAAGCTTCAAAATCAGGAAAAGTTTCATAAATTAAAGAAAATATTCCGTTATCTGGTCCTACAAAAACATAGTCGGAAGTTTTAATGATTAGAGCTCTTCTTTCAGTACCCACACCAGGATCTACAATACACAAAAAAATAGTGCCTTGAGGAAAATATTTATAAGAAAAATAAATTAAAAGAGAAGCCTTTCTAATATCCTGAGGAGGTATTTCGTGGGTTAAATCAATAAAATTTACTGAAAAAACTTGATTTATCTCTTTTAAAATTCTTCCTTTCATTACACCTACATAGTGGTCTTGGGTTCCAAAATCAGTAAGTAAAGCTATAGTTCTATTCATAAAAGATTACCTCTATTTCTATAGGCTGATTTTGAGCTTTTTTAGAATACCTCATTAAGAGAGACCTTAATTCCTCTAAGGAAGGATTTCCCTCTACTAAAACTCCTAAGGGAGAGGGGATATTCAAGGTAAAAAGAGGATATTTACCTTGAACTATTTTTTTTAATCTTTCGTTTTCCTTTTCATTTCTTCCCAAAACTAACCAATAGTGCTTTTCTATAAAATGTCTTCCCAGGGTAAGAATTTGAGAAGTTTCATAATTAAGAGGTCTTTTTTCTTTTAAGATTTTTAAAATTCTATTTCCTATTTGGGGATCACAAAGAAGGCATCCTCCTGCAGGATTAGGAATTTCTTTCAAATCAAAGTTTTTAGCTAATTCAATTTGTCTTTGTCTTTTTCTTCCCCAAAGGTCTAAAAGTTTTTCCCGCTTAATTAAGCCTTTTTTTTCAGGTTCAGAGGGGGTAAGAAGTTTGGCAGAAAGAGGCCTAACTAAAATTCCTTGAGTTTCTGACTCCTTTTCTATTATTTCTAAAGCCCACTTGTTTTGACTCATAGGCCTTTGTTTTAAAACCTCTCCAGTAGCTAAAAAATCTGCTTTAACTTGAGGCAGGAGACTTTTAGCTTCTTTTAACATAAGAATTTTACAATCTATACAGGGATTGGCATAGGAACCAAAACCATGGCGAGGATTTTTAAGAATTTCAAGAAACTTTTCTGTTAAATCTATTAAAATTCCCTTTTCAAAACCTAATTCTTCAATCCTTTTGTAAAAATTGGAAGGATTTTCCCAATCTTTAAATCCAAAAAAGGGAGTTATGAACTTTAAAGCTATAACTTTAACCTCTTGCTTTTTTAATAGAAGTCCTGCTAAAATACTGTCTAATCCACCAGAGTATAGAAGTAAAGCGGTAGCCATATTTATTTTAAAAGATTATAAAAAAGAAAAAAGCTTAGACAAGATTCTTGTTAAATTTAAAATTTAACTTACTTTTTTAAGAAGCTATGGAGGTATTTCTTAAAAAAGAAGCAGAGTTTAAGTTAAAAGCTGAAATTGAGCCCCGTGGGGATCAACCTAAAGCTATCTCCGAGTTAGTTGAAGGTGTTAAAAGGGGTCTTAAGCATCAAGTTCTTTTGGGGGTTACAGGGTCAGGAAAAACCTTTACTATGGCTAATGTTATTGCTCAAGTGAAAAAGCCCACCTTAGTTATTGCTCCAAATAAAACTTTAGCTGCTCAGCTTTATAACGAATTTAAAAAACTTTTTCCTGAGAATGCTGTAGAGTATTTTGTTTCCTATTATGATTACTATCAACCTGAAGCCTATGTTCCTTTGACAGATACCTATATTGAGAAGGACGCCTCTATTAACGACTTCATAGATAGACTTCGCCATTCTGCTACTGCAGCAGTTCTTTCAAGAAGAGATGTAATAGTTGTAGCCAGTGTGTCTTGTATTTACGGACTTGGATCTCCTCAAGAATACTTTCAAAAACATCTTTATTTAGCTCAAGGAGCTAAAATTAAAAGAGATGAACTCCTAAGAGCCTTAGTAAAAATGCACTACGAAAGAACTGAAATAGATTTTACCAGAGCTACCTTTAGAGTGAGAGGAGACCTTATAGAAATTTTTCCTTCTAATGAAGAAAAAAGAGCTTTAAGAATTAGTCTTTGGGGAGATGAGATTGAAGAAATTAAGGTTATAGATCCTTTTCGTGGAAAGGTATTAGGCAAAATAAGAGAAGTGGTCATTTTTCCAGCTACTCACTATGTAACCTCAGAGGATCATCTTCTTCGAGCTATCCAAGAAATAAAGATGGAACTTCAAGAAAGGGTAGAATATTTTAAATCTCAAGGGCTTTATCTCTATGCGGAACGTTTAGAGAAAAGAACCCTGTATGATCTTGAACTTTTAGAAGAGATAGGATACTGTAAGGGTATTGAAAACTATAGCAGATATTTAGATAGAAGAAGACCGGGAGAGCCTCCTTATACTCTTTTGGATTACTTTCCAGAGGATTTTTTACTTTTTATTGATGAGAGTCATATTACTATTCCTCAACTGAAGGGAATGTATAGAGGAGACCGTAGTAGAAAGGAAACCTTGGTAGAATATGGCTTTAGACTCCCTTCAGCTTTAGATAATCGTCCTCTTTTTTTCGAAGAATTTGAAGAAAGAGTAAATCAAGTTATATATGTTTCTGCAACTCCCGGAGAATACGAAATAGAAAAAGCAGAAGGACGGATAGTGGAACAAATTATAAGACCAACCGGTCTTTTAGATCCCAAGATAGAAATCAAATCCTCTGAGAATCAAGTAGAAGATCTATTTTTTGAGATCAAAAAGAGGGCTGAAAAAAAGGAAAGGGTTCTGGTTTGCACCCTTACTAAAAGAATGGCTGAAGAACTAACCGATTATTATAAAGAACTGGGCTTAAAGGCTTGTTATATGCATTCTGATTTGAAAACCTTAGAGAGAGCAAGAATAATAAGAGATTTAAGAAGGGGAATTTATGAAGTTTTAATTGGGATTAATCTTTTAAGAGAGGGACTTGACCTTCCAGAGGTTTCTCTTATAGCTATTTTAGATGCAGATAAAGAGGGTTTTTTGCGTTCAGAAAGAAGTTTAATTCAGATGATAGGAAGGGCTGCTAGAAATATAAATGGAACAGCTATTATGTATGCCCAATCCCTAACTCCAGCTCTTAAAAAAGCTATAGAGGAAACAGAGAGAAGAAGAAAAATTCAAGAGGAATACAACGAACTTCATGGAATAACTCCTCAAAGTATTGTAAAATCTTTAGAAGATCCTCTTATGAAAATGGTGGAAGCTGATTTTGTGGATTTGGAGAAGGTAATAGAAATTAGCGAAGTATTTGAAAGTTTAGAAGCTTTAAGGTTAGAAATTGAGAGAGTGGAAAAGGAAATGAGGGAAGCAGCCAAAAGGTATGAGTTTGAAAAGGCAGCTATTTTAAGAGACCGTCTCTTTTCTTTAAAACAATTAGCCCTTCAATGGGAATAAGAGAGAATAGCTTCTTATGCCACGTCTTCCAAAGACTAATCCTAGAGCAGTAGCCCTTAAGGTTCTTCTTCGTTGGGAAAAGGATAAGCCTCTTTTAGATGAAGTTCTATCTCAAACCCTTACTAAAAGTGTTTTACCTGATGAAAGAGATCGAGCTTTAGTGGGAGAATTGGTAAACGGGGTGGTAAGAAACTTATATTATCTCGACTTCATTTTACAGAGATTTTCTTATACACCCTTAGAAAAGATGGACTTAGAAGTAAAAAATGCCTTAAGACTTGGAATTTATCAACTTTTATATACCAGAATTCCTGAAAGAGTATCCATAGCAGAAACACTTAAAATTCTTGCTCACCGCCGAAGAGGAGAATGGATAAGAGGTTTGGTAAATGCTATTTTACATCAAATTTTGGAGCATAAAAATCAACTTCCAGAACCTCCAAATTTTAATCCTATAATTTATCTTGCTATAAAGTATTCCTTTCCAGAATGGTTGGTTAAGAGATGGCTTATCCGTTTAGGTTTTGAAGAAACCAAAGCTTTGCTTGAGGTTTCTAACGAAAGACCCCCCTTAGTTTTAAGGGTTAACACTTTAAAGGTAAGTCGAGACAACTTTCTTACTTTTTTGCAAAAAGAAGAAGTTCCTTTGGCTAAGGCCTGTCCTTTTAGTCCCTCAGGAATAATTTTAGATGGATTTAGAGGTAAAATTCAAGAACTTAAGGCCTATCATACAGGATGGATAAGTGTACAAGACTCGGCAAGTCAATTAGTAACTTTTCTTTTAAATCCTAAGCCAGGAGAAAGAATATTAGATGCTTGTGCAGGGGTAGGAGGAAAAACTACCCATATAGCTGAACTTACGGAAAATAAAAGTCTAATTTGGGCTTTTGACCTTTATGAGTGGAGACTTCAAAAATTAAAGGAAAATTTTCGTAGATTAAACTTAAAAGAGCCTAAGGTTTTTAAAGGAGATGTAATAGAAGAGCTTCCTAAATTGAAACCACTCCTTTTTGACAAAATCCTTATAGATGCTCCTTGCACTGGAACAGGTATCATAAGAAGGCATCCTGATATCAAGTGGGCTCGTAAAGAAGAGGATTTACTTAAAGTCCCTGAAAAACAGCTTAGACTTTTAGAAGGCTTAGCTCCTTTTTTAAGAAAGGGAGGGGTTATGGTTTATGCTACCTGTAGTCTGGAACCAGAAGAAAATGAAGAAGTTATAAGAAACTTTTTAGAGAAACATCCAGAATTTATCATTGAAAATCCTTTAGAAACTTTAGAAAAATTTTGTGGAAGTAAAATAAAAGAATTGGTAGTAGAAGATAAATATGTAAAAACCTATCCCCATAGGCATAATCTGGATGGATTTTATATGGTAAGGCTAAAAAAACATTTCTTAGGGACCAAGTTCTAAAAACTTTAAACCTAAATAGGTATTCCAACCACTGCTACTCTTTTAATCCATATGGAGCTCAATTTTTAGACAATTTAGGGATAATAAATCCAGCTAAGATAGCTTCTATGTTTGAAATTACTTAATTATTAAGACTTCTTTAAATAAAACTAAAGAACTAAAACCTTATGGCCTCTTACCTTCCTCAAATCTTAAAGAAGATTAACCCATTTTAAGGCATGGGTGGTACATTTAGTAACACACGCAGGTTCAAGTCCTTGGTCTACTCTATCCTTACAGTAATCGCATTTTACAACCTTTTTGGTTGTTGGATTAAACTGAGGAATTTTCCAAGGACAAGCCTCTATACATTCTTTACATCCATTGCACAAACTACTTTCTATAAAAACTATTCCGTCTTTCTCTCTTTTTTTAATAGCTTCAGTAGGACAGGCTTTTACACACCAAGGATCTTTACAATGAAAACAGGTCTTAAAAGTAAATTTTTGAACTGGTTTTCCCTCAACCAAGGTTATTTTTCCTGGAATAATTCGACAAAGTCTTGGACCAGGAGGAAGATTTTTATTAGTTTTACAGTGAATTTCACAGGCAAAACAACCTATACATCGTTTGTGGTCTTGAGAAATACGATATTTATTCATGACTTCTTTCTCACCCTTACAAAGGTTTCAAAAAGAGCTCCTGTATGGCTTCCAAGAGCAAATTTGTCAAAAACACCTTTAAGAAGTCTTCCCTCATTTAATCCCTTTCCGTAAATTCTTGAGAGCCATGGAATATCGTTTTGGTATCCCCTTATCATAAAAACCGCTTCGGGATGGATAAAGGGTGTAACCTTAGCTCTAATAGTTCCAGTATAATCTTCCGAAGAGACTTCTATTATTTCTCTGTCTTTGATACCTAAGCTTTCAGCAATTTCGGAATTTATCCAAAGTTCATTTTCAGGTTTTATCTCATTTAAAAGAGGATTATTTTGGGTTCTGGCATGGGTATGCATAGCTGCTCTTCCAAAAAGGAGTCTAAATTCACCCTTTTCAATTTCAGGTCTTTTGGGAGTTTGATAGGGTATAAACTCTGGCACTTCTCTTTCTTGCATTAAAGAGGAAGTCAATTCTATCTTTCCTGAAGGGGTTTTAAATTTAAGATTGTTTCTCTCATATAAAAGTGGTTCATCCCAAAGGAAAACCAACCCTTTTTTATCAAAGTCCTTTATATCTACTCCAGTTCCTTCCAACTGATAATACCAAATCTCTTCTATTGTCTCATAGGGTACATACTTTTCTAATCCCATTTTTCTACAAAGTTCAGTAAAAATCCACCATCTTGGTTTAGTCTCATAAAGTGGTTCTATGGCTTTTTTTCTTACTATAAAAGCCGGTCTAGCTCCTCTTTGTAATCCTATTATGTCGTCTCTTTCAAGATAGGTGGACTCCGGAAGAATTATGTCTGCAAACCAACTAGTAGTTCCAAAATCTACAGGTATGTGTACCAAAAGTTCTAAATGGTTTATAATAGACTTTATACTTTCTAAAGGCATACCTGCAAAGGGATCATATCTATAGACGAAAAGAGCTTTAATGGGATAGGGGTTGCCAGTTTTTATAGCTTTCCAAAGATAAAGAAGGTGGCCAGCATCATCGTATAAAAAACCTTTATTTAATTCAGCTTCTATTCTCTTATCCTGGGGAGAAGGAATAGGTTCTAACAGACTTTTTAAGGGTTGAGCTCTTACTTCTTTTGGAGATTTAGCTAAAATTAAACCTCCTTTTTGTTCTAAATTACCTAAGAGAAAATTTAAGATCCATATAGCTCTTGCACAATAAAAGGAATCCCTATATCTTGCCCCAAACCAATAAGGATAAATTATTACCTGAGGTTTAGCTTTTCCCAATTCTCTGGATAGTTTTACTATTTCATCTGCTGGAACTCCCGATTCAACTTCTGCCCACTTAGGACTATAAGGCTTAATAAAGTTTTCAAGTTCAGAAAGTCCTAAAAAATATTTTTCAACAAACTCTTGATCAAAAAGTTCTTCCTTAAGCACCTGATGAATAAGAGCTAAAACTACAGCATAATCTGTCCCTGGTCTTATTCTAAAGTATTTAGTTGCTTTAGTGGCAGTAACATTAACTCTTGGATCAAAATAGGTAAGTTTAGCTCCCTTTTCTAAAGCTCTTAAAACGTTATTAGCTTCCCTTACCACTACGGCATCAAAAAAGGCCCTTCCAAAGGAAACTATATGTTTAGCATTGGTAAAGTCATAACTAATATCCCCTCTGGGAATTCCTATTAAACTTTGAACTGCAAGATCCACATTTTTTCTACATAAATCATCATGATTAAAATAATTAGGAGAACCTATAGCCTTAATAAAGACTCTTTGCATTTCTCCAAAAAGTCCTGCTCCTCTGTCAAGAAAAGCTACAGACTTAACTCCATATCGACCTATTATTTCTGAAAGCTTATTTACTACATAACTTAAAGCTTCATCCCAAGTTAATTTTTTCCAATTTCCTGAACCTCTTTCTCCTGTTCTTATCATGGGATATCGAGGTCTTTCAGAATCATATAGATGAACAAGCCCTGCCGATCCTCTGGCACAAAGAGATTTTTCAATTCCAAAAACATAAGGGTTCCCTTCTATCCAGGTTATTTGACCATTTACTATTTCTACTTTTATCGGACAACGAGCTGAACACATTCCACATACTGAAAACACTTCTCTTTTCATGGTTTACCTTCTAAAGAATTTTTTTATATAAACTTAAATCAAAAAATATGTCAATACATCTTCATAATTATTTTTAAACTTTGTTCCAAAAGGGTATAACTTTAGTCTAACTAAGTTCCTCTTAGGCCTAAAGTAAAGAATTGACCACTCACAAGGAAAGGCTGATGCTTTGAAGGTAATAAAAACTTTTAAGAAAGGTTTGATTTAGTTTTAAAGTAAATTTAGTAGTTATGGAAAAACAAAGGAGAGAATAGGGAGAAGATAAGACTTTATCCTTCTTAATTTAATCTGGTAAGTTTTTTTTGCGTAAGTTCCGTCTCTTTCGGGAAAATAAAGAGTATAAAAATTCATGTTTTTTCTATCTCTCCTAATCTTACCAAAGAGGCTAAAGGTTAAAAAGGCTAAAACTCTATAAAAAAATTTTTTCCCAAGAAAGAAGTTTGCTTTAGGCTTAAAAGTCATAGAGTTTTACGATAAATATGGCGCTGAATTAAGAGAATATACCAAGGGGGAAAGTTAGGTGAAAAGTTAGAGAGGGCCTTGGAAAAGGACTTTATAAAGTATAGGGAGGAGAAGTTATTTGAGGGGATTAAGAAGTTTTAAACCAGGGATTGATAGATTATTTGATATAGTATAATTTGATATAGTATAATGGGGAGATGAGGCTCCATGGGTTAAATAATAAGTCATCATTAAGATAATATTGTGAAAAATTTATAAAGAATAATACTTGGTTTCAAATCACACGCTCTCATACAAATAATTTGACAATTTAACAAATGTGTTATAATTGAAATCAAGGGGGGTGAAATTTTTCATGAATACTGAAGAATTTCAGAATTTTTGTTTCCTTCTCTAAACCAAGATATACCAAACAGAAAATAGTTTTTCTTTGGTTTCTTCTGTTTTTTCTGAAGATTAAATTTTGTAGGAGATTAATTTTGTAAGGAGGTTATAATTATGAGTGGTTTAAAATATTCTGAATATCAATTGGAAAGGGAAAAAGAAGAAAAGATTCAACTTCTTCAAGAAATAGCAAATTTCAAGAATGAAATAGAGCTTATTAAG
Source organism: Thermodesulfobacteriaceae bacterium (assembly GCA_025062245.1). Lineage (GTDB taxonomy): Bacteria > Desulfobacterota > Thermodesulfobacteria > Thermodesulfobacteriales > Thermodesulfobacteriaceae > Thermodesulfobacterium. Next base: position 24,237 of record JANXAD010000010.1, read on the forward strand.
GATTATCTTGAAGATTTACTTCACCATACTTCCGAAGGACTAAAGTTAACTTTTTTTCAGGAAGTAAAGGAAGCTCAAAAATGGTTAGATACTTTAGAGATTCCTAAAATTGAGGATTTGAGCATGGATACTGAACTTTCAATTTTAAGAAAAACCCATTCTCAACTTAAAGAGATAGTTGAAAAGGGTCGAAAGATTCAAGAAGTTTTAACCTTTGCTTTTACTCAAAAGGCAGATGAAATGGGTAAAACCTTAACTAAAAAATTAAACGATTTAAAACAGTTTTATTTTGAAAATTATAGAGTTTTAAAACTTTGGTGGGATGAAAAAAGTATAAATTACTGGAAGACAAAGATAGAAGAGGGTTATCAACTTTTAGAGGAAGAAAAATATGGAATTCTTTCTTTACTCCTTGATAAGCTATATGAAGAGTTAAAGGCTAAGGTTGAGTTTTCTAAACTTCAAGAGGAAAAACATCAAAAGAGGCTTTATCTTCTTAAAGCTTTAAGACAGGTTTGTAAAGATATGGGATTTGAAGAGATAGTGTCCCCACATTATGAAAAAGAGGGAGATCGGGGAAGTAGAATTTTATTTACTGTAGATACCTTTGATCGAGGAAAAATTGAATTTGCTATTTCTTTGGATAGTATAAATACCTTTTCAGAGGCTTCTGAAGATAAGTGTTTTGAAGAATTTGATCAGCTTTCTCAATTTTTAGAAGAGGAGTATGGGATCCGAACTGAATTTAAGTATGAAGATGGATTGAGACCTCCTAAGCTTATCAAAAAAGGAGAAATGGAACTCCCAGGAGATGCAGTAATAAAAATAGAGAAGTAAAAGTTAGGAGAAGTAGGTGTGGCGGTTTGGATTCGCAATTTAATTAGTAATTTAGAAAAAAAACCAGTTTTAATTTTACATGGAAATGTTCGTGATAAATATATTGATGAATATAAACGGGTTTATGATAACCTAACCAGTCTGTTGAGAGAAGTCGCCCGTCAACTACCTATAAATTTTTATGAAATTTTATTTTATGATGCTGTTTCTAAGGAGCGTCGTGAAACTTGGACTTCTAATTTTAAAATTCCTTCTCCCGATCCTAATCCAGATAGTGAACTTATGGAAACTGAACCTAAGATAGAAAAGAGTCCTTCAGAAAAAGAAAGAGGACTTCTTCGGCAAATAGAGCCTCCTTCCAGAGTTTTTTCAAAATGGAAACGTGAACTTTCCAGTTCAGATCAAAGCAAATTCGTGGTAGTCTTTTACTTAGATAAATTAGTAACTTATAAACAAACTGGTTATACGGATGAGGAAAAACAAGTTCTTCTTTGGATGGAAAAGGTTATTGAAAATATTACTCCCAATCATAGATTAATTTTAGTTGCTCTGCAAGATACTATGGTTCCTGTTGAACTTTACCTCAATTCACCTAAAACTTGTATTCTCTCTATTCCTATGCCAAATAAATCTGATAGAATAGCCTATTTAAAGCACTGTTTGGGAGATAGTTATGAACACTTAGAACTTATTGCTGATCTAACAGATGGTCTTTTTCTTAGAGATTTAGATAACATTGCTAATGAAATAAAAAGTTATCCCAAATTAAGTACTCGTGAAGTAAGAAGGTTAGTAAATAAATATCGTCTTGGTGAGCAAGAAGACTATTGGAGTCAATTAAGCATAGAAAAACTTAACAATGCGCTTCGTTGGTTTGTGGAAGAAGAAGGGGTTAAGGGTCAAGAAGAAGCTATAAGCAAAGTAATAGATGTGCTTTGTCTTGCTCGGGCAGGTTTATCGGGAGTTGCAAGTAATACAACTTCTAAACCTAAAGGAGTTCTATTCTTTGCAGGTTTAACAGGGGTGGGCAAAACTTTGGTAGCTAAAAAGCTGGCTAAATTTTTATTTGGAACAGAAGAAGCTTTTTTAAGATTTGACATGAGCGAATTTAAAGAAGAACACACGGTTTCTAAATTTATAGGCTCTCCTCCAGGATACGTAGGATATGAAAAAGGAGGTATGCTCACCAATGCTGTTCGTGAAAAGCCTTTTTCAGTTATCCTTTTTGATGAAATCGAAAAGGCCCATCCTAAGATTATGGATATTTTCTTACAAATTTTAGATGATGGACGTTTAACTGATAGTAGAGGACAAACGGTTTTCTTTACAGAAACGGTTATTATTTTTACCTCTAATATAGGTACTCGAACTACAGACTCTCGTGGAGCACCTATAGATGAGCGGGAAAGGTTGGAAAAAATTATAAATTCTAACTTAAAGGATGAAGAAAAAAAACAAAAAATTAGAGAACATTTTATAAGAGCAGTAGAACAATTTTTTATTTTCGAGATTTCCCGCCCAGAACTTTTAAACAGAATTGGAAATAACATAGTTCCCTTTAATTACATTCATACTCCTGAAGTTCAAATTCAAATTGTAGAAACCCATTTAAAAAGAATTAAAGAGGAATTTGAAGATAAATATCGCACTGCCTGCTATAAAGTAAATTTTGAAGAAAGCGTAGCTAAGTGGCTCGTAGAGAAATATGGAGAACAAATAACCATGTATGGTGGACGGGGTATTACTAATGCCATAGAAAGTGAAATAATGATACCTTTAGCTAAAGCAGTACTTAGAGCCGAACATAATAATGAACGAAATTTAAGATTTGTAGTAACTGTTTTTAACCAAGGAATAAAAGTAGTTTTAAAATAATTTAACATGGCTCTTATCCAAATAAAAGGAAAACTTGAGATAAAAGGAATCAAAAAAGTTATTTTTATTTTAGATACTTCTGAAAGTGCTTATTCATATTGGAACGAAATTGCTTCTCTTACCAGTCAGTTAATTGCTCTCTTGCCTAAGGATATGGAAGGCGAACTCTATTTTTTAGGGAATTCTAATCCAATTGAAATTTCACAATTTGATAAATTAACTTCTCAATTTTTTGAAGAAAATCTTAATCGCATAAGCCTTATTACTCCCATTTTTGAAAAACTTTCACAAAAAGAAGATATTTTTAATATTTTAATCATAGGTTCTGGGAAAATTTTCGATCTTGAGGACTGGGCAGACTCTCATTTATTAAAACAAACCCTTTTGATAAGTGTAAAAGATTCTTTACAGGGTGAATTATCCTTAGCAGATGAAATTTCCTATCCGACAGCTCAACAGATTTATACCTACCTATATGATCCTATTATTGAGGTGGAAATTTCTGGAAAAGGTTTTATGCCGCTTAAATGGTCAAATGGAGGATATTCTTTAAATATAATAGAAGGAAAGGCTTACTTAACAGCCAGCAAATTAGACAATTATTTTATTAATTTAGAATATTTGATAACTTCGGATTTTTCCCCTCAAGCCAAGCTTACCTATGCCAGTGGCCAAAAAATTATAAAACCCATTCAAAATCTTGAGATAGTTGAGATGAAAGAGGAAGATTTAAATTTAATCTCTTTAACTTCAGAGGAGGAGGAAATATTCAAAAAAGCTATTTTTAAAAAACCCTTCCTTTGTATCCACTGTAAAAAAACTCATGAGTGGAATACCCTTTATTGTTTGAATACTTCTTCTATCCTGGGAGAACCTATCTATCCTTCTTTAAATAATTATAAAATAAGTGGTTTCGTTCTTTTTTATCAGAAAGATGAAAAAGTGTACTTTCAAGATTACCCCTTTAATCTTTTAAAGATTGATGAAAATACTGTAGCTTTTCGAGAGGGAAGAAGAGCTGTATTATATAAATATAGCGAAAAAGAAGATATGTGGATAGCTACTTCTCACACTTTAGACCCTTACTCTAAAATAAAGGAAGGGGTTTATGCAGTGGTTTTTTGATAAAACGGGGTTTCCTCTTTTCTATGTTTCTGGAATACAAGTTCAACTTTTACCCATTACTAAGGTGCAATTTGAGAAATTCTTAGTTGAATCTAAGGAATTTGGAGATAGTTGGTATGCGAATCTCTTAAATATTAATCCAAGAGTTTCTTATAAAACCTTTACTTCTGAAAATCGGGAAGGAATATTTATCACAGGGCTTTTGCCTTCAGAAATTAATTTTTTTATAAAGTGGATGGGAAACGGTTTTAGATTAGCTAATCTTAGAGAGTGGAGAAAAATTTATCATGAATTAAAGAAAATTCCTTTAAAAAGAGAGAGGTTAGAAAATCTTCTTTTCCAAGTTAAATCTAAACCAGCTAAAACGATTATAGAAAGACTATTAGAGCAACTTAACTATGAAATACTTTATAGGGAAGCTCGGAGAGAATTAAATTGGGCTGATATAACCCTTATGCATTATGGTTTAGTGGAATGGGTAAAAGAAGAAGGAAGTTATGTTGGGGTGGGTGCCCCTCGTCCTTCTTTTTATCCTAATCTGTGGGAACCTCTAAAAGATATGGTTAAACCTTTAAAGGAAAATGAAAGATTGTTTTACTTTGGTTTTAGGTTAATAAGATAATTTTTGAGGAGGTTAGAAAGGGTGAGTAAAATTGTAGTAGGGCAGCAGATTTATGCTAATGTAGAGAAAGAACAATCTCCCCAAAGGATAGCAGGTTTTCAAACCCTCTTTTACTCTCGTTCCTTTCTTTCAGAAGAGGAAGTAGAAGAAATAGAGCGAAGATTGGTTTACTTTCCCTCAGAAAAGGATTATCTTAAAAGAATTTTTTTTGTGACCTCCACAAACAAATATGTTTTAGCTCAAATTGTACCTTTGCCTGAACCAGATCAGTTAGGAAGAAAGGGAAGATATTTAGCTCATGTCTTAATTCTTAAGGAAGAAGATTTTCTCAACCATAAATTAAATCCTTGGGTAATATTTCAAAAATTTTATTTTGTAAAAACCTTAGAGGAAGCTTTAAAGTTAGGAAACTTTGAAACAGGGGATCTTCCCAGTATGACTATTGATTTAGTTGAGTTTTCTGAGAATTTAAAAATAGACTTTTCTCTGTTTGAAGGCGAAAATTTTAAAAAATTAGCCTTACTTGCCTTTCGTGGAAAAGAACTTATGAATCAACGTAAAACAGTGGTCTTTTTAGGAGAACCTCAAGAGGTAGAACTTGCTCTTAAATTAGCTACCTTTGTGGTTCCTACTCCACTTCTGAAATATTGTACTTTTGACACCTATTTTTATCGCTGTAATCTCGTATCTACCTATTACTGGGGTATAGGGCTTTTTGATTCCCCCAGTAAACCTAATCTCATAATAGTAAAAGTAAACTCTGGAGAAGTTCTAAGTGAATTAGAGCGAAATCCTGAAAATGCTTATGAAAGATGGATTCTAAAAGAACTGGATCGGAGAAACTTCCATACTATAGGTTCTTATAAAGATTCTGCCTTTATTTTAACAGAATGGCTTGATGGAAAGATACCCACTTCTCCCTCACTTAATCAGATTTCTCCAGAAATCATTCCTTCCATTTTTGAAGCTAACTCCGAAAAAGTTTGGTCTAAGATATCAGATAAAATTTTAGAAAAATTTCCTTCTCCTTTAGCCAGCAAAGTAGTTACTCCTCTTTTTAAAAGTTACTCTTCTTTAAAACTTTTCAAGAAATTGCAAGAGGGCTTTTCTTATGAAGAAATACTAGACCTACTTCTTGAAATCTATGCCTCTCAAAATTACACTTCTCCACCTCAGTCAGAACTTAAAACCTTAGGAGAAGTTTTAAATACAGTGGATTACCATTTACTAAAGTTATTTTATCTATGTTGGAAAAAGGAATATAAAGAACTAAGTAAATTCTTAGAAAAATTAGAAGATAGTGAATACACCAAATTTTTAGAAAGAGCCTTAAAATACGACTTAATTAACCCGGCCTATCTTGTAGTTCCTAAGAAGGGTAAACTATTTTTAAAACTTTATCTTTCTGAAGAGATTCCCCAAAAAAGAGATTGGCTATCCTTAGTTAAAGCCTTATTAGAAGCTAAGGAAGGAGAGACTCTTGATTTATTAACTCCTTACATTGGTCAGTGGTCTCCTCAGGTAATAAAAAAGGTTAAAGATTTGATAATAGAGAAACCGGAAGTTCCCCCCTCTTTTAGAGAGGCTATTAATAAAGTAGCTGCTCGTATACACCTTGAAGAAGAAAGAGGAATAAAGGGGTGGTTAAAATCCATCTTAGAAAAAATTAGGTAAAAAATTTTATGTTAGAAGAAAGGGTTTACCTTAATATAGGTGCTATTCAAGAGCGTTCTATAGCTAATGGTCCTGGGGAAAGGTTTGTATTATGGCTTCAAGGATGCCTTCTAAATTGTCCTGGATGCATAAATCCTGAGTTTCAACCCTTAGTAAAGAGAGTGATTTTAAGCGTAGAAGAGGTGTTTGAAAGGATAACCAAGGTTAAGGGAATTGAAGGAGTTACTTTTACCGGTGGAGAACCTATGCTTCAAGCTAAAGCTTTAGCTTTACTAAGTGAAAAACTCAAAAAAACAGGTCTAACCCTTATGTGTTATACCGGATACACCTTAGAGGAACTAAAAACTTTCAACAATTACTGGATTGAAAAACTCTTATCTAATTTAGATATTTTAATAGATGGTCCTTTTATTTTGGAGAAAAAGGCTTCCTTGCCTTGGAGAGGAAGTAGTAATCAAAGGGTTTATTTTTTGACTCCCACCTATCAACATCTTCAAAAATTTGTAGAATCTCCCCTAAGGGAAATAGAATTTATAGTAGATAGTAAGGGTTTTTTAGTTACAGGGGTAAGCTTTGAAGAATTACTTCTTAAATTAAGAGAAACTTTAAAGAGGTGATTAAAGGCATGCTTTGTCCTTTTTGTTTATTAGAAGTAGTGTTTCAAGAAAATATAGAGGGAAGTAAAGTATCTTACATCTGTCCAGAGTGTAAAGAAGCTATACCAGTTTTATATGTTCAAGAATATAAAAGATATCCTCCTGTAGTAGTTAATGCTATAGGGTTTCGTGGACATGGGAAGACTGTTTATTTTGCGACTCTTTTTTACGCATTGAGAAAACAACAGCTAAGTAGATTTTGGAAAGGATTCCACACTATGTGTCTTAATGAAGAAAGTTTAGAGATCGTTCAAAATAATGTAAATATGTTGGAAGAGGGATTCCTTCCTGAGTCAACTCCTAAAAATTTTCCTCGTCCTACTATCGTAAGATTACAAGGAATACCTACCTATCCTAATCGCACCTTATTATTTTATGATACCAGTGGGGAAGCCTTTGAAAAGGCTTCTCAATTAGTTCAATTTGCAAGTTTTGTTAAAAGAGCTCAAAAGGTTTTATTTTTATTAAGTATAAGTGATATGGAAGATATTGGAATGGAAATGCATAATTTACTTAATACCTATATTATTGGAATGAGCGATCTTGGAGGGCAGACTAAAAATCAGGAATTAGTGGTAGTTTATACTAAAGCAGATAAAATTAGCAACTATTTAAGTAAGTTTTCCAATATTCTGGAGTATTTAAGAGAAGGCACCGTGGATGGACTTTCAAATATTAAGGACTATCATAAAAAAATGCGAGAAATCTCTGAAGAACTCTATAACTTTACTCGAAAGGTTTTAAATGCTCACGAATTTCTAAATGCAGCGGAGGTTCATTTTAAGGCCGTAAATTTTTGTATTATTTCAGCTCTTGGGGCTAATCCTCAAGGAGATAGGTTAGCTGTGGCTATTACTCCCAGAAGAATTTTTGATCCCCTTTTTTGGCTAATGGGAGGAGTTACTCCTTGGTGGAAAAAATTGTGGAGGTAAAGGTTGGTTTTCTTAGGTAAGATAGATGACTCGTGGGAAAATATTATTTGGAGAGAATGGAGAAACTGTGAAGACAGAATTTATGCTCAAAAACTCTTTGAATTGGTAGCAGAAAAACCCGTTAAAGTTCCCCTCATGTTTATCTTGATAATCATAATAGGTTTCTATTTTGGCTTAATAGGTGGCCTTCTCACAGGAAATTTGGTAATCAACAGTAAACTTCTTTTTTATCCAGAGAAGTGGCAATTAGTGTGGGATATAAAATTTATTTTAGGAGGTATATTAACAGGAATAGGTTTAGGACTTTTGCTTTGGGTTTTAACTCTTAATCTTTGGACTTGGAGACATTTTCTATCCTTTATGATTCCTAAGGTTGACCCCTCAGTTCTTTTTATAGGACCTATTATAGTTGGAATTATTTATGCTTTTTTTTACGGACCCTTTATTAAAATAGAAACCAATTTTTTAAACCTTTTTAATTTTAATTTGGCTAATCCTCTTTTAGGAAGTTTATTTGGTGGACTCTTTGGGGTGTTAATGGGAGGAATGGTTATTGGACTGGTTTATGGAACTTTGGGAGGTCTATGTGGGGGAATTATTATAGAACTATTTTCTTCCCTTTCAGGATACACACCTTTTAGTAAAATTTCAGAAGAACTAAGGGGAGGTTTAGTTTTAGGAGTAGTCTTTGAATTCTTTTTTGGTCTTACCTTAGGAGTTTTTTATCTTCTTTGGACTTGGATTAGTAAAGGGGAAAACCTTAAGTGGATAGACTATGGTAGAAGTTTATGGGTGTGGTGGAGAAAAAGACCCATGCTTTCTGAAGTAGAAAAGGCTCTTCATAGGGCTTGGAGTAAAGAATGGATTCAAACCCTTTTTTTACTTGAAAAAAATAAAAGGGAGTTTTTAACCCCAGAACTTCTTATCTCTAATTTGGAAAGTGAAAATTGGCAAGAAAGATTTATGGCTAGACATTTACTTTTATACTTGGGAGGAGAAGGAATAAATTTGTTGGTAAAAAGATTATCCCATCCATCCTCGGTTAAAAATACTATTCTTCATCTTTTAAAAAGTATTGCCTATGAAACAGAAGAAAGGCTTGCTTCTAAGGCTAACTGGTTAATATGTCCCAAGTGTATGGTTCATTTAGGAGCTAATCAAATTAGATTAGACAAAAAGGTTGTTATAACCTTTTATGGATGTCGTTCCTGTTATCAAAGTAGAAATTTCTATAACTTTAGAGATAATAAAATTGTTATGATACTTGATCGTGAATTAGAAGAAGAAAAAATTTTAGAAGATAAAATTTTAAGGATTAACTGGTTTAAACATAAAGAATTGTTTGATTTTGATTGGATTGAAATTTTTCAAGCCTCCGATGAAGAGGTGGAACGTTTTTGTATACACATAGGGAATGACGGAGATTTAATAAGAAGAAAAAAGTATAAAAAAATACCCTGTTTTATTAGAAAGGAGTGTGAACTTAAAGAGGAAACCATTAATATGCTAAGAAATATTTTTAAAGAAGTAGTATTTAAGGAATTTTAATGGGACCTTAATAGGATAATCGGTTCTATTTTAGTAGCTCTGTAAGCTGGATAAATTCCAGCAACTATCCCAAAAAATATTGTCAAAAGAGAAGAAGAGAAGATAGGAATCCAAGGAAAAACTAAGGGATATTTAAAAAGGGGAAGTAAAATCAAAGCTCCTAAAATGCCAATTAGGATACCTATAATTCCTCCTGAAAGGGTTATCAATACACTTTCAACTAAAAATTGTAAAAGAATAATTTTGTTTTCTGCTCCCAGAGCTTTTCTAATTCCGATTTCTTTTTTTCTTTCATTTACAGCTAAAGTCATGATAGCAGTAACTCCCAGGGCTCCTACTAAAAGGCATAAAATAGAAATACTTTTTACTAAAATAGAAAATAGTTCTGTGGTCTGTGTTTTGGTTTTTAAGATATCTTCAGCCTTTACTATCTCAAAATCTTTATTTTTTTCCCCTACTTTGTGCCTTCTTATAAGAAGCTCATTTATTTGTTTTTCAGCTAAGGATATTTGGGTTATACTTTCTAAACTTAGGTAGATACTCCTTATATAATCCACATTATATACTGCTGAAAGAGCCACAGTGTAGGGAATCAAAATCTGGTCATCTTGGTCAGCATTGCTGGCATCAATTCCTATGGGAGCTAAAACTCCCACCACCCTAAAAGGAAGTCTGTTAAGAAGAATAATTTTTCCCACTGGATCTTCATTTTCAAAGAGTTGAGTTTTAATTTTTTGCCCTAAAATAGCTACCTTTTTATAACCTATTATTTCATCTTTTAAAAAGTTTCTTCCCTCAGCTAAGGGGAATTTTCTCAAAGGGATATACTCTTCATTTACTCCATTTACTATGGTAGTAAGAACTTTACCCGAGTATCTTAGAATTCCGTCTCCATTAAAAACTGGAGAGATATATCTCACTGCGGCAATCTTTCTTAAAGCTTCAGCATCATCTGGTTTCAAAGTAGTGGTAATCTCGGTTTGAATGGCTCTTCCTCCATGAACTCTTACGCTTCCAGCCACTACCATCATGACTTCCGGACCGAAGGTTTCAATTTCCTTTATAGTTTTTATTTTAGCCGCCTCTCCAAAGGCATTCATAAGAAGAAGAGAAGTAACTCCTATAATAATTCCTATTACAGACAAAATGAGTCTTAGTTTTTTGTAAAAAAGTCCCCCAAAAAGAAGTCTGTATTTTAAAATCATAGACTTTTAAGTAAAATAGAAGGTTCTATTTGAGTAGCTTTAAGAGCTGGAATAAGACCAAAGACTACACAGGTAATGGTAGCAAAGGCTAAACTTATAAGAAAGGTTACCCAAGAAAACAAGGGTTTTAAGGGAGTAAAAAGGGAAATAGCCTGCATAAGAATTATACTAAGAAACCATCCAATAACTCCGCTTAAAAGGGCTATTAAGAGGCACATAGTTAAGTAGTGTTTTATTAGTATTTTAGAAGTTGCTCCCAAGGCAATTCTTAAAGCAATAATAGGAGCTTTCTCTTCAATATTAGCATACATAAGATTCATAATAATTACTCCGCTTATGATTAAACTTATCAAAGAAATAGCTAAAAGAAAAATATTAATAGTGCGGGAAGCTTCAGTAAATCTTTGAATACTCATCTCAGGAGTAATTAGTCTAAAGTCATCAGGTTGAACTCCATAGAGGTTGTGTCTTTTTCTTAGAATTTGTCTAATAGTTTGGGTAGCCATTTTCATATCCGTATCAGGATAAAATAAAAGTTTTACTGCATCAATATAGTCCTTGTTAAAAACCCTTCTTTGAGCTGTGGTAAAGGGAATTAAAACTCTCTCATCAGCTCTAAAATGCCCAAAAAAGGTTTTAGGTTCTAAAACTCCTATAATTTCAAAGTACTCTCCTCTTATTTTGATTTTTTCTCCTATAGGATTTTTTATTTTAAATTTTTTAGGTAAATCGGCACCCACCACACAGACCTTAGCTAAGGATTCCATATCTTGCTGATTGAAAAATCTCCCTGAAGAGGTGTACCAATTATTGGCTAAAGAGTAATTTAAGTCAACTCCATCAACCCTTAATTTTTCAGCCTCTCCTTGATAGGAGACTTCCAAAATTCCTCTGGACCAAGAAGAGGCAAGCTTAACAAAACTTAACCTTTTAATTTCCTCTACATCTTCTAATTTTAAAGTGTCTGTTCTTGTGGTAGTAAGTCCTATAATTCTTCCTCCCCCTGCTATAATAAGCAAAGCATCTTTTCCAAACTGCAAATTAGCAAGGGCTTCTAAAACTTGCCTCTTAGCAGATTCTCCCAAGGAATAAATGGTGTTAAGAGCTGTTAAACTTATCACTAAGGCTAAGACCATAAAAAACAGATTTCCTTTGTTAGAAAATAATTCCCGAACAATATCTTTTAAAAAATTCAAATTTAAAAGCTTCATTTTTCTACAAAAACTCCATCCACTATTATTTTAATTTCTTTAGCATTTTTAGCAATTTCTGGATCGTGGGTAACCAGGATTATGGTTAATCCTTCTTGATTAAGTTCTTTAAAAATTTTCATAACCTCTGAACTACTTTGGGTATCAAGATTTCCTGTAGGTTCATCAGCTAAAAGAAGTTTAGGCTTATTAATTAAAGCTCTGGCTATAGCTACTCTTTGTTGTTGTCCACCTGAAAGTTCAGAAGGTTTGGCATGAATTTTATCTATTAAACCTAATCTTTCTAATAATTTTACAGCTTCTTTTTCGTCTTCTTTAGTAAATCCTTCTTTTCTATAAAGCAGGGGAAGAAGGACATTTTCCAAGGTGGTGGCCCAGGGAATTAGATGAAAGGCTTGAAAAATAAAACCGATTTTTTTATTTCTTATAAAAGCTATTTCTTTACTATTTAATTTACTTACGTCCTGTCCATCAAAGATATAAGTTCCTGAAGTAGGCTTATCAAGAAGTCCTATGATATTTAGAAGGGTAGTTTTTCCACTTCCAGAAACCCCCATTATAGCTAAAAAATCTCCTTCTTTAACCTCTAAGTTTATTCCTTTAAGAACTTGATGTTCTATATTTCCAGTTTGATAGGTTTTGACAATGTTTTGAAGAAGGACTAACTTTTTTACCACAAACCCACTTCCTCACCTTCCTTTAAACCAGAGATAATTTCAGTTTTACCTCGGGATTCCCAGCCAACTTTAATTAATCTCTTTTCCCATTTTTCTCCTACTTTAACCATAACATAATGACTACCTTGGGGGTCAATTTTTACAGCACGAGAAGGTATCACTAAAACATTTTCTTTTTTACCAGCAGTAATAATTACTTGAGCAGTCATTTCAGGACGAAGAATTCCTTCATAGGGATCTAAAATATCTAAGACCACATCGTAAAAAACGACGTTGTTTTTAATTATAGCTCCAGGATAAATAGTTCTTACTTTAGCCTTGAAAACCTTTTCAGGGTAGGCATCAACTGTAAAAGTAGCAGATTGCCCTGGAGAAATTTTTCCAATATCCGTTTCGTCCACATAACACTCAACTTGAAGTTTTGAAAGATCGATCACAGTAATAAAAGTAGGAGCGTTAAGTCCTGCTACTACCGTTTCTCCCTGCTGAGTGGTTACCTCTGAAACTACCCCTGAAATAGGGGTATAAACAAAAGCATAATTAAGTTTCACTTTAGCCTCTTCCCAGGCATTTTTAGTTGAAGATACCTGAGCCTTAGTTCTTTCAAGTTCCTTTTCATATTCTTCAAGTAAGGCTGAAAGGGTTGAATCTTCGGAATCAAGTTGAGCTTTTCTTACCTCATAATCCCGTTTTAATCTTTCTAAATCAGTCAGAGAAATTAAACCCTCCTTATAAAGAGTTTCATATCTTTTAAGTTCTCTCTCAATCTGTTTTAATTCAATTGATAAAGCTTCTATTTTTTTCTTCTGAGCTTGAATCCGAGGAGGATAGGTTTTTTTAACCTTTTCCATATTGGCTAAAGCTTCTTGATAATTAGCATAAGTTCGGTTAACTCCTTCTTGTAATTCCCGATGTTCAATTATCGCTATAAGTTGTCCTGCCTTAACTCTATCTCCTTGTTTTACAAAGAGTTTTTCTACCCTTCCAGAAATTCTTGCTCCCACCTTGACTTGAGCTCCTACTTGAGGTTTTATAGCCCCAGTTACCGTAACTTCTAAAAAAATGTCTCCCCTTTCTACCTTGGTAGTTTCCTTAGGAAAATTTTCAGGATTTTTTGGTTCCTTTTTACATCCTGAAAGAAAAAAAACTATTACTAAAAGGTATAGAAAAAAACCTTTCATTCCTCAAGACCAGGAATAAGTCCTGTGGCTTTAATTAAACTATAATAGGTAAAAATCAAATCATACTTAGAAGTTACCATTTGGGCTCTGGCAGCAGAAAGTCTTGCTAAAACTGTGGTTACATCTACGATGCTGGCTAATCCTATTTCGTACTTCTTTTGAATTATTCGATAATTTTCTTCCATACTTTTTAACAAGGCTTGAGCACTCTTATAACTTTCATCAGCTGTTTGCCAGTTCTTATATACCGTAAAAATCTCCTGTTTAATTAAAAGCTCTACATTATTTTTTTCCCAAGTTTTTCTCTCTAAAGCTCTTTTAGCTTGGGAAAGCTTAGCCCAAGTGGAAAAACCCGTAAATAGGGGGAAACTTATTTTAACTCCTGCCAAAAATTCATAATCCTGTTCCGGAAAAAACTTAGAATCTTCTTTATAGTAAGTGGCAAAAAGGTCTACTGTAGGATAAAATTCTCCCTTTACACTATTTACCTTTTCCTTTTGAGCTAAAACTTCCTTTTCTTTACTTTTTAATTCTGGCCTTTTAACTAAGCCTAACTTTAAACTTTCTTCTAAAGTCTTAGGCTTTAGATGGGTTTCTTCTATAGGAAGAAACTCAACCTCTTCTATTTTAAGGAGATCGTAATTTATTAAGGTTAAAACCTTAGCCTTAGCAATTTCTGAAGTATATTTATAATTAATAACTTTAAATTCAGCTTCTTTTACTCTGGCTTCGGCATCTAAAACATCTGCATAGGGAGAAAGCCCAACTTCATATTTTTTTTGAGCTAACCTAAGAAGGGTTTTAGCATCTTCTAAGTCAGCCAAAGCTGCTTCATAAAGAGCCTTTTGTTTAAAATAATCCAAGTAGGCTCTAACAATTTCTAAGACTACTTCTAAAGTTTTAGTTTTAATATTTTCATCTTGGGCTAAAACTAAAAGTAGGGCCTCTCTATAAGCATGCCAAGTTGAAAAACCAGAAAAGATATTCCAATTTAAAGTAGGACCAAGGGAATGTAAATTTAAAATGGGTTTATTTTTACCCATATCATATCTTTGGTAATTATAATTCACATAAAGTTTAGGAAAAAACTCTGCTCTAATCAGGTTTTTTTGATAGAAATATTCCTCTTTAATTTTTTCTGAAATTTTTATTTCAGGATTATTTTTAATACCTGCCAAAATAACCTCTTGAAGGGTAAAAGTTTGAATAGAATATCCGAGGTTTGTAAAGTAAAGAAAAAAGGAAAATCCTGAAAGAAGAAGAAAATAGAATTTGAATTTCATTTAAGGCTCATTTATGTAAGTGCTTGCTAATAATACTAATAAAGTTCTAAGAAATGTCAAGTATTTATGAGAGGGTTTTATATTGGTGAAGAAAGTTATCTACCAACAGGGATAATACCACCAAGGCCACCAATAAGGAGGCCCCCAATAACAGCGAGTATAAATAGGTGTCTCAAGCTGAATTCTAAGTTCTTCCCTCCATAACTTGAAAGCCTTTCCCTCAATTAAAGGAAATTTATAAGACTTTTCTCCAATTTTTCCTTCTTTTAATTCCCTGAAGGTTCCCGCAACAGTTATTAATCTTCCTGGATGATAAATAGCACAGTCTAAAAATTTAGAGGTTTTAACTTGAAATCTCCCCTCTGAAAAGGTATCAATCTTTGGCTTACTTTCTATGTCCAAAGGAAATTGAACTATTTCTAAAATGGTAAAATCTTCTTGATTTAAACAATTAACAATTTTTCCTCCCCAAAGCACATTAGTGCCTTCATACTCTTGAGGAGATTCTAAAATCTGAGAAAAACCAACTTTTTTATCTAAGGGAATTTCTTGAAATTCCTTAGGAAGAGGTGCGCATCCTTTAATAATAAAACTTAAAATAAATATTAATATTAAAAAATTTAATAAATTAAACATTTTTTGTCAAAAAAAAGTAAATCTTAATAAATTTTTAAAATTCTTTTTTTAAAGATAATACAAAAAACTTTTTTTTCAATAGCTCTCTTTATGAGACCATAGGATTTTGGACTGCCTGTTATTTAAGTCATGGGACTCCCTCTCCCCATTATACCATCTCAAATAATCTATCAATCCCTGGTTTAGAGTTTCTAAATCCCTTCATTTCTAAATCCCTTCAAATAACTTTTCCTCCCTATACTTTATAAAATCCTCTTCTAAAGCCTCCTTTTTGACTTTTTACCTAACCTTTCCCTTGGAATACTTTTTTAATTAAGCGCCAGAAAAATTTTTTGACTCTTACTATTTTTTATTTTTTTCAAAGAGACCAAACTTATGCCTTTATCCTTTTAAAAATTTATAATTTTAAGCTCTAAAGATTCTCATCTAGAAATTATTTCGTTATTGGATTGAATAAATATCTAAGTTGCAAATTAGCTTGAATACTTCTTCCTGGATGAATCCAAATAAATTCTGTTTCATATTTTCGGTCAAAAAGATTGTCTACACTTAGAGAAAGGGTCATAAGAAGATTAGGAGAAAGTTTAAAGTCCTTCCAAACTTTAGCATTTAAGACTTGATAAGAATCCATGTGATAGTAAGGAAGTTTAGTATTGTCATCATCGTAAAATCTACTTCCAGAAAACCGGTAAGAAATATAAGCATTAAACCAACGAGGATTATCATAAACTAAGCCTACACTTCCCCAATAATCAGGAGAATTTCTTAACTGATTTCCCTCTCTTGTTGGATCATCAGTAATTCTGGCACGATTTAAAGTTAGACTTCCAAAGAGATTGAGACCTTTCCCTAAAGCTTTCTTAATCATAAATTCTACGCCATAAATCTTAGCTCCTCCGAGATTTTCAGTTCTAACTATATTAACTCCAGGAAGGGTAGGGTGGGGATCATATCTATAGGATACAGTATCCTTTATCTTACCATAGTAGGGTGTAATAGAAAGAAAGGTATCCCATTTTTTCAAATTAAGTTCTATTCCAAAATCAATCATCCAAGTCTTTTCAGGTTTTAAATTAGGATTAGCTTCTCTCCAAGTTTTTCCACTTCTCACATTTTGAAAAAACCAAATAGGTAATCCTGGCCAAAAACCTGTTCCAGCAGAGGCTTTAAAGGAAACTTTTTCAGAAAACTTATATCTAACACCGCCTCTATAGGTAGTTTTTTCCTTAGTGATACTTTTGGGTCTCTGAGGAGTAGAAATGAGGTCAAAGATGTTATGATACCTCCAGTGATCATATCTTAGGCCTGCTAAAAAAATTAGTTTTTCATTTAAAAGAAACCACTGATCTTGTAAATAAAAGGAAGTTTGGTCTGTGGTGTATTTGCTCTCACTGGTTGCCCTTCCTGTAGCCTCGCTAATGGTTTTTCTTTCCTCCCGGTCTCTTAACCAGGATAATCCCAAGGTAGTAAGGTGATTTTTTAAAAAAGTTAAGTCAGCTTGTAATTCCAGAGGAAATCTTTCCTGTTTCCACTCTGATCTGGTAAAGGGAGTTTTATCCCATCTTAGGGTTCCATTAACCAATTGAGGCCCTCTGTCTTCTTTGCCAGGGCGATTAAGATGTTGATATCCTAAATACCCTGTAAGTTTTACCTTATCAAATAAGGTGGTATACAATCTTAAGTTTAAAACTCCTTCTTCTCCATCATCTATCCAAACTCTATTAGGTCTTCCTCCATAAAGATAAAGACCCTGATAATGGTAACCTATCCAAGCTCCTGTCCCTTTTTTATCGTCATATCCTACCTTGGTGTTAAAAAAGTTTTGTCTGTAATGATTATCTCGCAAAGAGGCATAACTTAACCAACCAGTTTTTCCTGCTTGATAGAGAGTCCAGACCACATTAAAAGGATTCATTTTATATCCATCTGAAAAATCTCCAGAATAGGAGATATAGTAATGAAAGTTTTTAAATTCATTTCCTATCTCTATATGAGGACGAAAGGTATTCCTTGAACCATATCCGAGATCCAGTTTTATTCCAGTGTCCTTAGTTCCTTTTTTGGTTATAATGTTTACTACCCCTCCCATAGCATTAGGACCATAGAGAGCTGAAGAGGGTCCAAGTAAAACTTCTATCCTTTCTATGTCATTAGGATGAACAGGAGTTGAAAGAAAGGGGGTTACAGGTATGCTATCTACTAAATAAAGGGTTCTTCCTATAAAGTATCCTGTTCCTCTTAAGTGAATCCAAGAGGGTCCCCATGGAAAGTACTGCCCCACATGAACTCCAGGTAAATCTTTTATAAGTTCTCCTAAGTTTTGAATAAAGTAGGTAGGTTGTTTTTCAATTTCTTTTTTTTCCACAATATGAACAGTTACAGGCAGATTTTCAGCTTTACTTTCCGTTCGGGTTCCTGTGACTACAACTTCTTTTATCTCTTCTTGATTTTCTTTGGCAAGGGTAAGGTCAGTGGTTAATAAAGCTAAAAAATTAAAAAAGACTAAAGATTTGACCAAAAGATCCTTTTTCATAATGGACTCCCTTTTTAAATAATACTTTTTAAATTTTTGATTTTTGATTATATAATAAAAATATAAAAAGTCAATACTTTTAATTTAATTTTTTTAAATTTTTAAAAACAAATTATAACTCTATTGACAAAATTAAATTTTTAAGTTATAAAAATAAAAAAAATAATATTAAAGGAGGAGAGATGTTTAAAAAGTCTTTTAAAAAAATTATAATTTTAAAAATGGTAATAAATTCAATCTTAATAAATTCTATTTCTGCTGAGGAGATTAAAACAGAACTTGAAGAAGTAGTAGTATCAGCTACTAAAACGGAAAGAGAAGTAAGGGAGGTTCCTACTAACATTACAATTTTAACAGAGGAAGAGATTAAAAAATATGATGCCAAGGATATTTCTGAGTTATTAAGACAGATTCCAGGATTTAATATTTTAGCTTTTGGCAGTATTCATGCAGATAATCAAGTGAGTAGTAGAGGTAATCGCCCAGTAGCCGTAAATGTTCAAGTTTTAGTTAATGGAGTTGAATATAATAATCCAACAGGATATTTTAATGTTTTAGCTATTCCTATAGGAGATATTGAAAGGATTGAAATAATTAAAAGTCCTGTCTCTTCTCTTTATGGGAATTTTGCTACAGATGGTGTAATTAACATAGTTACTAAAAAACCCAAAAAACCTATAGAATGTATAGTAAATCTTTCTTATGGAATTTTTGATACTCAAAGGCATGCTGTAGTGGTAAAGGGCCTTTTAAATAAGGTGGAATTCTATGGAGAAGGTAGATTTTATAAAACTCAGGGATGGCAAGATAATAGTTGGGAAGAAAATAAGCTATTTAATACTATGCTTAAGTATTATTTAGACAATTCAAGTATCTTAGGATTACACTTTAACTATGCACCTATAAAGAATGGTTACCCTGGTCCTTTAACAAAAGTTCAATTTAAAGAGCATCCAAGACAAACAACCCAACCTTGGGGAGAAGCTAAATCCTATACTTGGTTTTTAGCACCCTATTTTGAAAAAAATTTTAAAAACTCTAAACTGCTCTTAAAAGCAAGATACGCATTTCAAGATGGATGGGTTATAGATCCAGATTATTTTGAATTACGTAATACTCTAGTTACACCCGAAATAAATTATTATATTTTGCACAAATTTGGAAATATTGAGGGGATATTCCTTGTGGGTGCAGATTATCGTTATATAAATTCTTCTAGATTGAGAATGTATACATATAATCCAGAAAGAAGACAAAGAGAAAGTTTATTATTGAATAGAAAAATAAAAGACCGATTTACTGGTTTATTTATTCAAGAGGAGTTAAAACCATTAAAAACTATAAATTTTAATATAGGATTGAGATATGATGAAATTAAAACAGAGGTTAAGGATTTAATTAATCCTGCTCGTAATTTTGACAAGAAATACTCTATTCTAAGTCCCAGAGTAGGATTAACCTATAGTTTTAAAGATAGGTATAACCTATTTATGAGTTATTCACGAGGTTTTAGAACACCTCCACGTGGCTTTGTAAGAAATCCAGATTTAAAACCTGAAAAAATTCACTCCTACGAAATAGGAATAAGAGGATATGCAAATTTTTGGTTAAATTACAACATAGCCTTATTTCTTATAGATACTACTGATGAAATAATAGCGATAGGTGGTCCAAGGGCACGTGAAAATGCAGGTAAGAGTCGTTCTAAGGGTATTGAAGTAGATTTAAGCTTTACTTTCCGAAACGGTTTTTATGGTTCATTAAATTATACCTATCAAGAATCTAAGTTTAAAAAATATAAAACCTTAGCTGGTATCTCCTATAAAGATAAAGAGATTCCCTTGGTACCTAAACATTTATTGGGTATAGGTTTAGGATATAAAGCAAACTGGTTTGGTAACTTTATTGTAACGGCCAATTATTCAAGTAAGAGATATACTGACAGAGAAAATACTGGAGTACTTGGGGACTATTTAATAATTGATGCCAAATATACCAAACAGATAGGAAAAAATTTTGAAATCTTTTTTTCAGGCAAAAATTTAACAGATAAGAGATATGCCGAAGTAGGGTTTGGTAGTGGGGAAGATGTCATACTTTATCCTATGCCTGGATTTAGTGTTTTAGGTGGAGTTAATTTCTATTTTTAAAACTTTTAGAGCTGGAGGTTCTATTATGAAGAGATTTAAAAATTTATTTTTGTTTTTGATAGTTATTATATTTTTATGCCTTAACAATAACTCTTCTGCTCACGATAGATGGTTAGTCCCTTCTAAACCTCTGATTAAAATAGGAGAGGAGGCAAGGATTGAATTTTGTGTAGGTCATGGTTTTGAAAGTGAAGCAGCTCCAAGTGAATGGTGGTTAACTAAATTTTATTCCATAGATCCTCAGGGAAATATAAAGGAAATTAATTTTACCTATGATAAAGAAAAACAAAAAAGTGCAGTAGGAAGTTTTAAACCAAATAAAAAAGGAACTTACATGGTTTATTCAGTTGCTGAAAAGATTTATTGGGTTAAAACGAAAGACGGAAGATATCTTCAATTTAAAGACCAAATTGACTTGGATCCTTCTTTAATAAAGAGAACTTACATAGGATGGCAATATAGTAAGACCTATTTTAAAGTGAACCGCTCAGGTGGAGAAGGTTATAAGAAGTTAATGAATAGCCTTATAGAGTTGGTTCCTCTTAATGACCCCACAGATTTAAAAGTAGGAGACTATCTAACTTTGAAGATTTTAACTGAAGGTAAAGTTCCCAAGTGGAATATAGGGATAATAGCCTTATATAAAGGATATCCCGGAGGTTTGTGGTCCTATAATTACTTTATGGAGTATCCTGGAGAGTTTTATGCTAAAGAAGGAATAGATAAGGAACCTGTGGTTAAAATTCCTATAACTCACCGAGGCTATTGGTTTATCAAAGCCTTTAGATTGATGGACAAAGAAATTCTTTGCGAAGGAAAATACGGAAATCATGATGCCTATTTTTTTGAATTTACCCTAACTTTTTATGTTCCTTGAGGTATTTTTTAATAAAGCTAAAGATTTAGCCTATTTTGAAGAAACAAACAAAAAGGTGGCTCTAATAAGAAACTATAAAAAATGGCTTCCAAGTGTTTGAATCAGGTAGAGAAACCGATATTTTTAAATGCTTTACTTAAGGAAAGTTTAAGAACAGATAAGGAAGGATTGGCTCAAATATCTATTAAAACTACTAAGTAGAACTATTAAGGTCCATCTTGAAAATGACCCCGAAGGGAAGGTCCTTTATCTTAGAGCTTCCTTAAGTTTTATCAAAAATTAAGGTTTCAACTTTGAAAGTAAAGATAAAAAGGGGAGGTTATTTAAAAATTAAAAATTTAAATCCCAATTTCGAAACCTTTGCTCATGAAGTAAACTATCAAGTTATAAAGTCTCAAGGAATTATGAGCTATGCAGAAGTGGAAGTCTATTTTTTTGAGGAAAAATAGTTTTTCAGAAGGCCAAAACAGATAAAAATGGAATATTTTGCTTTATGCCGGATAAACCGGGAGTTTGGAAAGTAATAGCTAAGGGAGAAACAGAACACGGACTTCACGGAACAGAGGTAGAAATTAAGTTGGAAAAAGATATGAGGGTTGAGGGTTTTAAAAAACCTTTAGTTGCAAGGTATACCAAAATTTTTATAGCCTTAGGAGTCTGAGATGGGTTTTAGGTCTTACAGGCATTTATCTTTATTTTAGAAAATAGTTGAGGTTTTAAGACTTTTTAAAATTTGTGTAAAACTTTTTTCAAGGAGCACTCAAAAGGTTTAATTATTTTTTCGCTTGAAAATTAAAAAAGTTTCAACAAAAAGGGAAAAAATTTGGGAAGTGCCTCTTTAAGTTTTCTAATTGTTTTTTTTAAAGTTCTCAAAATTTCTTATTGATTTTTTAAATTGAAGAGAAGCTTTGATATCAATGTTTTCATAGGCTTTAAATGGTAAAAAAATGTTGACAAAATTTAGTTTTTAAGTTATAAAAATTTTTTAAAAGTATTATTAAGGAGGTAAAAAAATGAAAAAAAGAATTTTTTCAATTTTGGGGCTGACAATAGGTTTAGTAACTGTTAGAGAGATAGGTTATGCTATGGAGAATAAATCTTTAGAGGTTCTTCCAGAAGTTGTAGTTACAGCTACCAGAACTGAGGTTCCCTTAGAAAATATTCCTGGAAGAGTAATCATTCTTAAAGAGGATGAAATAGAGAAGATTTCCTCTGCTATTTCCAAAGTAGATGAAATTCTTCAATATGTTTCAGGATTAAACAGTGTAAGGGGTCTTGGGATATATAGTTTAGTTAGTAGAGCGACTCTAAGAGGTCTATCAGATGAACAATCAAGAACCCTGGTATTAGTAGATGGAGTTCCTATAAATAAATCAGACACAGGAGAGGTTAATTTCAACCGAATAAACTTAAATGAGATAGAAAGAATAGAAATTTTTAAAGGGCCAGCTTCTTCTATATATGGAAATAATGCTATGGGTGGGGTAATAAATATTATAACTAAGAAACCCTTAAAACCTATTTCTGGCTTTGCTTCTGCTTTTTATGGAACTTATGATACTTTCGGTGGAAATTTTGAAATTTCTGGCAGAACTTCTAAGGATAAAGGAATATTTTACAGACTCTCAGGACATTATCTAAATAGTGACGGATACATTTCTAAACCTCCTGAAAAACGAGATAGATATACTGTTGAAAGATTTGCCAAAGAATTTATAGGAGGCTTTACTTTAGGATACGATTTCAATAAAAATACTTCCTTAACCTTTAGAGCAGAATTTTTTGATGATAAGAGAGGAGAGGGAACTAAAATTTATGCTAAAGATGGAGTAAGTAGAGATTTTGATACCCAATTTTACTTTTTGAATTACAAAGGAGAACTGGGGAAATTTAAATGGCAAACCTTAGCTTTCTATCAATTTGAAAATTATAAGAGAATAAGCGAAAGTATTAGAAGAGTTAGAGGTATAGATAGATACACCAGATTTGATGTAGATTCAGAAAGAAAAGATCTTGGGGGAAGCATTATTTTATCCTACTCTTTAAATCCTAAAAATTTAATTACTGTTGGATTAGACCTTAAAGAGGGTAGTGTTGAGGCTTGGGATATTTATAAGACCTCTCCAGATAGGGCTTATAATAAAGGAAAGTTAAGACTAATAGGGTTTTGGATTCAAGATGAGATAGAGTTATTAAATGGAAAGTTGTATCTTCTTCCCAGTTTAAGATTTGATTATGCCAAATTTTATGATGGCAACTTTTTTTCAACCATTTCTCCCTTCAATCGTTTAAGTGGAAATTTAGAGCCTAACTCTTGGACTCACCTATCTCCACGAATGGGGATAAAGTATAAATTTAATAAAAATTTTGATACCTATCTTTCCTATGGGAGAGGTTTTCGTGCTTCTATATTAGATGACCTTTGTAGATCTGGTATTTTGTGGGGAATATATAAAATAGCTAATCCAGATTTAAAACCAGAAAAAATAGATAGTTTTGAATTAGGATTTAATTATTTTCCTTCCCAAAAAATATCTATTAGCACTTCCCTTTATTACTCTGTGGGAAAAGACTTTTTGTACTTTATTCCTACTGGAGAAATTTTAGATGGTAGACCCCTTTACAGGCGGGAAAATATAGGAAAAGTCAAGTCCTATGGAGGAGAAGTGGACATTAATTTTAAACTTTCACCAAATTTCAAAGTCTTTGTTAATTATACTCACACCAAAGCTTATATTTCTGAATTTAAAAAACAAAAAGCCTTTGAAGGTCAAGACTTAACGAGAACACCGAGACATCAGCTTAAAGCTGGATTGTTTCATGTAACTCCCTTTTTTAATTATAGCCTCTTTGGAATTTATAAAAGTAAACAGTATGTGTATACTAATGAACCAAGGGGTGAAATAGGAAAAGTTGACGGATATACTGCAATCAATGGAAAAGTATGGAAAGAAATTTTTAAAAATGCTCTATTATCTGTTAATGTGGAAAATATTTTTAATAAACGTTATATGGAAAGTGCAGATGAAAGAGCACCTGGAAGATTTATAACTGTTAATTTTATGTATAAATTTTAAAGTTTTTCAAAATGAATTTCATTCTAAAGATTCTTTTTTTACTCTCTTTTTTCTCTAACTTAGGGTTCAGTAAGGATTATAGATTAATCATAGACACTGAGGGAAGGAAAGTTAAAGTTCCCCAAAAGGTAGAAAGGATTGTAGTTCTTACAGGTACTTGTATTGAAACTATTTACATTCTGGGAGAAATTAATAAGGTGGTTGGAATAAGTAAACCTATAGCAGATAGTCCCTTTATTTCTAAACTAATAAAGGATTTAAAAAAAATTCCTGTGGTAGCTCAGGATTTAAGAAATGTTGATCTTGAAAAAATCTTAGCCTTAAAACCAGATTTAATAATTGGAATAGGACCAGAACATCCTTATGGGATGAGTGCTGAGTTAGTAAAAAGAATTGAAAATTTTAATCTTCCTCTTATTTTGTTAAATTTAGAAAATCTAAATGAAAATTATTACTCTATAGAGCTTTTAGGTCAAATTTTTAATCAAGAAAGGAAAGCTAAGGAATTAGTTAACTATATGAAAAGTATAGAAAAAGAAATAGTTTTTAAGGTAAGCCAAATTCCTATTGAAAAGCGTGTTAAAGCCCTTATGCTTTCTCAAAAGCCAACCTTAGTTTTAGGAGGTTACTGGAAAAACCAAGACCCTATTTTTATGGCAGGAGGTTTTAATGTAGCCTTTGAAATAAAAGACTTTGTAGCAGAAGTTTCTATAGAAAGGATCATCGCCTGGAATCCAGAAGTTATTACTATTGTAGGTTCAGCTCCCTATGAGCCTAAGGATTTACTAAATAATCCCCTATGGAAAAATATCAAAGCAGTGAGAGAAGGTAAGGTCTATAAATATCCTCTTCAGATCACCGGACTTTTTACTCCAAGAGTTGTTTTACTTCTTGCCTGGCATGCTTCTAAATTTTATCCTGAATTGAAACTTGATTGGATTAAAATAACTGACAATTTTTTTAAAAAGTTTTATGGTATCTCTTATGATGGACCGAGAAATTAAATATTGTAATTTTTAAAAGTTTAAAAATGGCAGAAAGTAAGATACTAAGGGAAGTATTTTGGGAAAAAGTATGGCAAGAGGGACGAAAATTTTCTACCGCAAAGATTAAGACCTCTAACTATAAGAAGTGGATAAAATTTTGGAATTTAATGAGTGAATTTTATGATGAGATTGAAAAAGATTTACAAATACTGGTAAAAGAAGTGATAGAGGTTTTGAAAAAGGAGGGACTAATTTTTGACAAAAGTGTAGTATTAGAGATAGGTTGTGGACCAGGAACTTTTACTATACCCCTTTCCTATGAGGTAGAAAAAGTAGTTGCCTTAGATCCTGCTCCCAAAATGTTAGATAAACTAAGAAGTAAGATAGATACTTTAAAAGTATCAAACATAGAGTTGATTCAAGAAAGATGGGAAACAACCTCCTTTGACCAAAAATTTGACTTAGTTTTAGCTGCCTTTTGCCCAGCTATCAATAACTCTAAAAATTTGCTAAAAATGAAAGAAATTTCACAAGGCTATGCCTGTTTAATTAACTATGCTAAACTTGACAACTTTACAATTGAAATAAGAAATAAACTTTGGAAACTTCTTACGGGAAAGGATTTTATTTCTCAAGGTTTTCATATAATTTATCCTTTTGGAGTTCTTTATGCCAAAGGATTTCGACCTCAGTTAAAAGTTATTAAAACTTCCTATGTTATAGAACGAAAAGTAGAAACTCTTATTAAACAGTACGAAAATTACTTTGAGATTTTTACACCCTTAAATAAAAAGAAAAAACTTTTAATAAAGAGATTTTTTCAGGAAAAAGCAACTAATGATAAATTAGTTTTTAACAATCACCTAGAAGTTTATGTAATGTGGTGGTAGAAACTTGTTGGTTTAAGTTTTTGTAAAGAGAACTTTTAAGGGCTTTTGAAAGCCCTATTTTCCCTCCATAAGATGTAAGCCCACCACTCCTAATATGATTAGCCCTATAGAAATTAACTTTAAAACTGTAATACTTTCTTTAAACAGAACAATTCCCACTATGGTTACCAAGGCTGTTCCAACACCAGACCATATGGCATAGGCTATACTCATATCAATCTTTTTTAAAGCTAAGGTCAAAAAAGCAAAACTTAACCCATAAAAAACAAACATTAAAATTGAAGGTAAGATTTTGGTAAAACCTTGAGATAACTTCATATTAGTAGTTCCTAAGACTTCTAAGATTATGGCTATAATTAAACAGATAAAGTGCATGGCCTACCTCTATTTTACTTTTTACAAATATATCATCCAAAAATTTTAATTTCAAACTTCTTTTTTAGTGAAAGAAGCATAAAGTGAGGGAAGTAAAAAAATAGGATTGCTCCCCATTTTTCTGGACACCTTAAATGTTAGGGTAAAATTAGCTGAAGCACCTAATAATTCTCTGGTGGCTTTCGCAAGAAAATATAGCCTCTCAGAACAAAGGATCTACCACAAATCTTATCTCTTAGTAAAGCTTATTCCCCTAAAGGCTTATCTCTTAGAGCTATCCTTAAGAGATTCTCTCTTGCATCTTCAACTTTTTATTATAGCCTCAAAAAGACCAAAAA
>JANXAD010000011.1 GCA_025062245.1 Thermodesulfobacteriaceae bacterium
TTATCTCTTAGAGCTATCCTTAAGAGATTCTCTCTTGCATCTTCAACTTTTTATTATAGCCTCAAAAAGACCAAAAAACCTAAAGAAAAGTCCTTAAAAGGGTGGCTATAAGAAGATAACCCTTTTTTAAGAGAGGAGGGGCAAGAGGTTAACTACAAGAGGGTTTTGAAGATATGGTGAGAAGAGAATTTTAACAGGTATAAATCTTTTTTAAGAAGAGGCATCGTAATAAAAGGAGAGGGGAACTTTTTAGTGGGGTAGGGGCAAATTTGGCAGAAGGGATAAATGGGCTTGTAGAGAGCTTTTTGTTGATCTAATTTCCGCAAGGTGTAGAATAAACGAATGGATAAGAAGCCATAACAGAGATAGGATGCTTTCTTCCTTAGGATATAGAGTACCTGAAGAAAATCCCCACACCCTAACATTGTAAATGTCCAAATTTTGGGAGCCTCTCAAAAATTTTTTAAAAAATTATTTCTAAATTTTTGGCTGAGATATTTGGGCTTATTTACTTTTTATAAAAAGGTTCTATATTAATTAAATTAAGAATCTAAGGAGAGGAAAAAGGTATGTTTAAAAATCCTAAGGTTAAAGTAGATAGGGTTTCTTATCAAAAATCTTATAAGCCTTTTTATGAGTTTGATTTAACTCCGGAGCAGTTAGAAAATTATTTAGATGAATATATTATCGGTCAGAAAGAAGCTAAGGCCATCATAGCAACTAAAATTTGCACCCATTTTCATAAGGTTAAAAATTTTCTTTTAAGAGAAGGAAGAGATGAAGTAGTAGGTTTTATAAAAAATAACATTTTTATTATTGGTCCCACGGGAGTGGGTAAAACCTACATGATAAAGCTTATTGCTAAAAAGATTGGAGTTCCCTTTGTAAAAGGAGATGCTACGAAATTTAGTGAAACAGGCTATGTAGGAGGAGATGTGGAAGACCTGATTAGAGACCTTTATTGGGAGGCAGATGGAGATTTAGAAAAAGCTCGTTTTGGAATTGTTTATTTGGATGAAATAGATAAAATTGCTTCCTCAGGGGACATAATAGGTCCTGATGTTTCAAGGACAGGGGTTCAGAGAGCTCTCTTAAAACCCTTAGAAGAAACAGATGTGGAAATTAAAGTTCCTCCAGATGCTTTAAATTTCTTAGAAATTCAAGATCCTCAGGGAAGAGGCAAGAGAAAAAAAATTGTTCTTAATACTAAATACATAATTTTTGTAGTAAGTGGAGCCTTTCATGGGTTAGAAGAGATCATTAAAAAGAGACTTAATAAACAGAAATTGGGATTTTTATCGGATATTGAAGGAAGAAAGGATGTAAAATTTAACTATATGAAATTAGTTAGTCCTGAAGACTTAGTAATTTATGGATTTGAAAGAGAATTTGTAGGAAGATTCCCAGTAATAGCAGTTTTTGAGGCCTTAACGGAGGATGAACTTTTTAAAATTTTAGCCAATCCTAACAGTCCTATTATGATAAATAAAAAAAGAGATTTTAAAGTTTATAACATAGATATAGCCTTTACTAATGAGGCTTTGAAAGAAATTGCTAAAATGGCTTTAGAAGAAGGAACAGGTGCCAGAGCCTTAGCCAGAATCTTAGAAAAAGTTCTTATACCCTTTGAAAGAACCCTACCTTCCCTTTCCCTTAATTACTTAGGAGTAACTTCTGAAATAGTTAATAACCCTTATCAAGTTTTAAATTCCATAATTAATAATCCTCAGGACCCAAAATGGAGAGAATTTTATTATAAAGCCTTAAAAGAAGAAGAAGAAAGAGTTAAAGAGTATCTTTATAATCGTCAAAAGGCCCTTATTAAGGATGTTTCCTTTGAAATTACCTCCGAAAGATTGAAATTCATTTTTGAGCTTTATAAAAAAGAGGATATAGAATTGTCTCAAGCTTTAGAAGAAATAATCTCTCTTTGGAAACAAATAAAAACCTACGAACAAAGCTTTGAGAGACGAAATCAAATTAGGATCCTTTTTACTGAGGATGCGATAGATACTATTTTAGAAGAGATTATAAAAACAGATTTTGGAGTCTTTGCCTACTGTGAAAAGGTTATGTCCCGTTTAGAGTATACCTTAAATATTATTAAAGAATCTACGGGAAAAAATTTATTTTTTATTCCAGGTTGGGCTTTGAAAAACCCCGAAAAGTTTTTAAACCAGATTTTAGCTCTTTAAAAGGATTTAAACCAAATGATATTTTTAGCTCTTTCAGAAGATATTTTTAACAAATTAAAAGAACTTTTAGAAAAAAATAAATTAAAATTTCAGAAAATAGATACAGGAGATAAACTTTTAAGTTTAGCTAAGAAAGAAAAACCAGATCTTATTATTTTGGAAAAGGATCTTCCTCTTTTAGACGGTTTTGCAGTAACTCTTCTTTTAAAGTCCGATGCTAAAACTCAAGATATCCCTGTAATTGCGGTTTGTAAGTGTAATTATAAAGAAGAAGAAATAAAAGCTAAGGATTGTGGATCCGATGAAATTGTAAGATATCCCTTTAAAGATCAGGAAATTATGGAAAAGATTTTAAAGTATCTAAGAAAAAAAAGATGATAAGTATTTCAAGGCTTTATTGTGGAGTTAAAGAGTTTGCAGAACATTTAAGGTATAGTAAAGAGGCTCACCGAAGACCAGTAGTAGTCTGGAATGTAACTAAGGCTTGTAATTTAAAATGTATTCATTGCTATGCCTCTTCAGATTCAAGTCCTTCTTCTGAAGAGTTAACTACCAAGGAGGGTCTTTCACTTTTAGAGGATTTAGCTAAATTTAGAGTCCCTGTAATTCTCTTTTCAGGTGGAGAACCTTTAATAAGACCAGACATTTTGGATTTAATTAAAAAAGCTGTAGATCTTAATTTAAGAACGGTAGTTTCTACTAATGGAACTCTTATAGATTTAAACTTAGCTAAGGAACTTAAAAAACTTGGAGTAAGTTATGTGGGAATAAGCTTAGATGGAGTTGGAGAGGTTCACGATAGATTTAGAGGAGAGAAGGGAGCCTTTGAAAAAGTTTTAAAAGCTGTTGAAAATTGTTTAAGAGAAAGTTTGAAGGTAGGTTTAAGATTCACTATAAATAGGTTTAATGTTTTAGAAATTCCTAAACTTTTTGATTTAGTAAAAGAAATGAAAATTCCCAGGCTCTGTTTTTATCACTTAGTTTATACTGGAAGAGGGCGCAATTTAATAAACCAGGACCTAACTTATGAGGAAAAAAGAAAATGGATGGACTTTATTATAGAAAGCACTAAAAAGCTTCATGAACAAGGATTAAAAACAGAGGTTTTAACCGTAGATAATCATGCCGATGGTCCCTATCTTTACTTGAAAATGAAAAAAGAGGGAAATCCAAGAGCTGAGGAAGTTTATGAACTTTTAAAATTAAACGGAGGGAATAAGTCTGGAGTAGGTATTGGTTGTATTTCTTGGGATGGAGCGGTTTTCGCAGATCAGTTCTGGAGGCACTATTCTTTCGGAAATGTAAGAAAAAGGCCCTTTAGTGAAATATGGATGGACACCTCAGAACCTCTAATGTTTAAACTTAAAAATAAAAAAAGATACCTTAAAGGTAGATGTAGTAAATGTAGATTTTTAGAGCTTTGCGGAGGCAATTTTAGAGTGCGTGCTGAAGCTGTCTTCGGAGATCTCTGGGCTCCTGACCCTGCTTGTTATTTAACAGAAGAAGAAATAGGTTTGGTATAAAAACAAAAAGGGGGTGGGGAGATGAGAATTATTATAGTAGGACAGGGACCT
This sequence comes from Thermodesulfobacteriaceae bacterium, assembly GCA_025062245.1. Classification (GTDB taxonomy): domain Bacteria; phylum Desulfobacterota; class Thermodesulfobacteria; order Thermodesulfobacteriales; family Thermodesulfobacteriaceae; genus Thermodesulfobacterium. Next base: position 3,770 of record JANXAD010000011.1, read on the forward strand.
TTCGGAGAAAAGGTGTGTGAAAGATTAATAAATAAAGGAGAAAAAGTAGTAGGAATTTTTACCCCTCCTGGGGGAAGAGGAGATCCCTTAGAAAAGGTGGCTAAAGAATATAATATCCCTTGCTTTAGGGTTCCTAATATGAAAGAAGCCTGGATAGAAGAAGAATTTAAAAAATTAACTCCAGATTTGGTGATTTTAGCCTTTGTTACTGATATCCTACCAGAAAGACTTCTCTCCATTCCTAATATAGGAACCATATGTTATCATCCTTCTATTCTTCCAAGACATAGGGGAGCAAGTGCCATTAACTGGGCTTTAATTATGGGAGAAGAAAAAACTGGACTTACCATCTTTTGGGTAGAAAAGGGTATAGATACAGGTCCTATTCTTCTTCAAAAGGAAGTAGAGATTTTACCTACCGATACCGCTGGAAGCCTTTATTTTAGTAAACTTTTTCCTATGGGAATTGAGGCTATAGAGGAAGCTGTAGAACTTATTAAAGCTGGAAAGGCTCCTCGTATTCCTCAAGATGATTCCTTAGCTACTTATGAACCCCCTTGTGATGATAAAGTAGCAGGTATAAAGTTTAACAAATCCTTAGATGAAATCTATAACCTGATTAGAGGATGTGACCCTCAACCTGGGGCCTACGCTTTTTATAAAGGTAAAAAAATTAGATTTTACGGGGTTCAAAAAATAACTTCTTTTCATGATCATCCCCCAGGGAAAATTATAGAAATAGATGAAAGTGGTTTAACCATAACAGTAAAGGGAGGTTTTATTAAGGTTTCAAAGTTTAGAATAGATAAAGGAGAAAAAATAGGAGCTTTACAACTTAGAGAGATCCTCGAATTAAAAGAAGGAGATCAGTTAGAAGAAGCTTAGGAGGAAAGAAAATGTCAAAAATTGAAAGAGCTTTAATTAGCGTCACCGATAAAACAGGGGTAGTTGAATTAGGAAGAGAACTTGAAAATTTAGGAATTGAAATCATATCTACAGGAGGAACAGCTAAAACTTTAAGAGAGGGAGGAATTAAAGTTATAGATATTTCTGAAGTTACGGGATTTCCTGAAATTTTAGGGGGAAGAGTTAAAACTCTTCATCCTTTGATTCATGGAGGTATTCTTTTTAAAAGGGAAGATGAAGAACATTTAGAGACTATTAAAAAACATTCCATCAAACCTATAGATTTAATAGTGGTTAATCTCTATGCCTTTGAAAAAGTTGTTTCCTTGAAGGCTGATTTAGACACGGCTATAGAAAATATTGATATAGGAGGGCCAACTCTTCTTAGAGCTGCTGCTAAAAACTTCAAATATGTAACTGTAGTAGTTGATCCTAAGGATTATGCTCAGGTTTTAGAGGAAATTAAAAAAAATGGAAATACCTCTTTAAAAACTCGTTTTGAGCTGGCTAAAAAGGTTTTTAAAATCACCAGCGAGTATGACCGAATGATTTTTGAATATCTTTCAACCCTTTCTCTATAGATAGTTAGAGACCTTTTAAAAATTTGGCTTAAATTAACTACCTAAGCTACTTTTTTTGCTATCTCCTATCTCTCACCCCCAATTTAATCCTTAAAGCACATTCATTTTAAATCTCTTGCTTCTTCTTATGTGTCAATACCTTTCTTACTCCTCCTTTGCGTCCCCACCAAGTCCTAAATCTTTAAGATACCCCCCTTGTTTTATGTAATTCTATTTTAAAATTTTTTAGAGCTTTGAATTTTTAAAAGGTCTCTTTAAAAGTTTAAATTTTGATAGTTCTTTGAAAGTTAAATAGGGAGGTTAAGAGCAGGGGTTCCCTTAAGTAAAAAAGGGCTTTTTATCTAAGACCCTTGCCTTTTGTGTAAGTGAGAAACCCCGCCCTGATGAATAAGGGATTGCATAGGGGGGTTGGCTTGATGAATAAGGGATTGCGACCCGTTGCAGTTTATGTCAGAGCGTTTGTCAAAGCTGATTGCCCTGATGAATAAGCTTCCTTACTAACTTAAGCCCTACAAAGAAAGAAGGTCAGCAGGTTTACCTTAAGGTAAAAGCTTAGAGAAAACCCTCTCAAAAGGCTTTTACTCTAATGAGTTTATTCAACTTGGCTTAAGGTATCTTTAAAAAGCTCCTGATAGAAAAGATTTTCTCTTCCTAAAAATTGAAAAGTCTTTCTTCTATAACCTTGAGATACCCCTCTTGTTTTTTATGTAATTCTATCTTAAAATCTTCTTTAAAACATTTAAATTTGTAAAAGGTTTTCGTTAGTGTTTTGTATAACCATAGCTGAAAAAAGAATAGAAAATGTAAAGGAAAAACTTAAGCTTACTTCTCAAGTTTCATCTTTAGCAGAAATAAGGGCAGATTTTCTGGAAGAGTTGGAAGTAAAAAGGTTAGAGGAAATTTTTGAAGGGGAGCTAAGTTTATTGTGGACCTTTCGTAGTCCCAGGGAAGGAGGAGCAAAAAGGATTTCAGAAAAGGAAAGATTAAAGTGGATAAAGTGGGCTTTAGATAAAAATTTTAAATGGTTAGATGTAGAATGGTATTTTTTTAAAAAATTTAAAAAAGAATTGCAAAGCCATTCCTATTTTCCTCAAAAATTTTTAATTTCCTATCATAATTTTAAAAAAACTCCTTCTTTTAGGTTTTTAAGAGGCCTTTTAAAAAGTTTTAAAAAGGAAGGCATTAAATATGCTAAAATAGTTACTATGGTTGAAAGTTTTTATGAAGCCTTAAAACTTTTGGAACTCATTTATGAAGCTAAAGAAAAAGATATTTCTTTAATTGCCTTTGGAATGGGAGAAAAGGGAATTTTAAGTAGAATTCTTTGTCTTTTCTGTGGAAGCCCTTTTACCTATGTGGTATTAAAAAAGGAAGAGGCTTTAGCTCCAGGGCAATTAGATTTTATCTCTGCTAAAAGACTCTATGAGGAACTTAAGTCATGTATGAAGTCTATGGAGTAATAGGGTATCCAGTGGGACATTCTCTTTCTCCCTTAATGCATAATTTAGCCTTTAGAGAACTTATGCTGAAAGCTGTTTATGGAGCCTTTGAAGTTAAGCCTAAGGATTTAGAAGTGGCTATTAAAGGAGTAAAAGCTTTAAATATTAAAGGGCTTTCGGTTACCGTGCCTCATAAGGAAGAAGTAATTAAATTCTTAGATGAAGTAGAAGACAAGGCCTTAGAAATCGGAGCAGTGAATACTATTTTAAATGAAGAGGGAAAACTTAAAGGTTTTAATACCGATTGGATAGGATTTTTAAAGGCTTTAGAGGAAGAAGGAATTGAGGTAAAAAATAAAAAGGTGGTTATTTTAGGAGCAGGAGGGGCTTCTAAAGCTGTTGTCTATGCAGTAAAGATGGCTCAAGCTTGCGAGATAGAAATTTTTAATCGAACCTATGAAAAAGCCTTAGAGTTAGCTCAAAAGTTCGGAATTAAAGCTAAACCATGGGAAGATTTAAAAGAAGCTTTTGGAGATCTTATAATTCAGACTACCAGTGTGGGACTTAACTCTTGGGAAAGTCCTGTAGAGGAAGAAGTTTTAACTCGATTCAAAGTAGCCTTCGATTTGGTATATACTCCGTTAAAAACTAAGTTTTTGAGTTTAGCTGAAAAGGTAGGTTGTGTAGCCATTGATGGACTAAAGATGCTTCTTTATCAAGGAGTTGAGCAGCTTAAAATTTGGACCAAAAAGGAACTTCCTCTAAATCTAATAAACTTAATAAAAGAGACTCTTTATAAAGAAGTTTCCCAAAGATAAAAAAGACTAAAATGAATTGGCAAGAAATCAAAAAACTTAAAAGTTTTAAAGAGGCTGTTTTAACTTTACCTACTTCTAAAAGTTTAACCCAAAGAGCTTTGATTTGTGCTTCCTTAGCTGAGGGTATTTCAGTGATTAAAAATCCCCTCATAAGTGAGGATACCTTGTTGTTAAAGGAAGCTCTGGAAAAAGTGGGAGTAAAAATTGAAACTGAAAAGGGAAGTTGGAAGGTTGAAGGCGTTAAAGGGAAACCTCTTTTGTCTAAGGAAAAGGTTTATTTAGGAAATAACGGAACAGGAGCCAGATTTTTTTTAGCTTTAAGTGTCTTAGGAAAAGGAGATTATGTAGAAATTTTCGGCAAAAAACGTTTACATGAAAGACCTATGGGTTCCTTGATCGAAGCTTTAAGAAAGCTTTTAGCTAAGGTTGAGTGTTTAGAAAAGGAAGGCTATCTTCCAGTTAGAGTAAAGGAAAGTGAACTTATCTCGCAGAAAATTAGTCTTCCTGGAAGGGTAAGTAGTCAATTCTTTTCAGCCCTTCTTCAAATAGCTCCCTATCTTCCTCAGGGTTTAGAAATAGAGATAGAAGGAGAGTTACTCTCTAAGAGTTATATAGATCTAACCTTAGAGGTGATGGAAAAATTTGGGGTTAAGGTAGAAAAAAGGGAAAAAGGGTATAGGGTTTGTTCCTCTTTTTTTAGAGCTACTTCTTACGAGATTGAAGCTGATGCTTCAAGTGCTTCTTACTTTTTAGCTCTTCCCTTGGTTTTAGGAAAAGGAAAAGTGGTCATAACCAATTATAATGGTTTTTCTCCTCAGGGAGATACTAAATTTTTAGATTTTATAAAGGAAATAGGGGCTAAGGTAGAGTTGAAAAAACCTTTAGGAGTGGAGGTAAGCTTTGAAGGAAGACCTAAGGGAGGGGTTTTTGATTTAGGAGATACTCCAGACCTATTTCCCACTATGTGTATTTTAGGAGCAGTAGCAGAAGGAAGGACCATTTTAAGAGGAGCTCCCCATCTTCGCTACAAAGAAACAGATCGTATAAAGGCCATGGCTGAAGGGCTTAAAAGTTTAGGAGTAAAGGTAGAAGAGTTGGAAGATGGTTTAATAATTGAAGGACAAGATAGCTTTAGACCTGCAACTATTTTTACCTATGAAGATCATCGGATTGCTATGTCTTTTGCCATCTTAGGTTTAAAAATAGGAGAAGTTAAGATAGAAAATCCTGAGTGTGTTAAAAAATCCTTTCCAGAATTTTGGGATTACTTAGAAAGGATATATGAACAAAATAGTGTTAATAGGTTTTAGAGCCACAGGTAAGACAAGTATTGGGGCAAGTTTAGCTCAAAAATTAAATTGGAAATTTTTAGATTTAGATGAGGAAATCCAGAAAAGAACTCAAAAAAGTATAAGAGAGATAGTGGAAGAGGAAGGATGGGAAACCTTTAGAAGTCTTGAAAGAAAACTATTAGAGGAAATTAAAAATTTGGAAAATATAGTTATAGCCTTAGGAGGGGGAAGTGTTTTACATCAAAAGGAAATGTCAGATTTAAAGCAAAGAAGTTTGGTTATATGGCTTTGGGCTTCTAAGGAGATTATTTTAGAAAGAATGAAAGGGGATTCTAAAACTTTATCTCAGAGACCCTCTCTTACTAATTTTCAAACCTTAGAGGAAGAGATAGAAAAACTTTTAAAAGAAAGAGAAAAGCTTTATAATAATTTTTCTCATGTTAAAATAGATACTTCAGAAAAGAATATTTCTGAGATAGTGGAAGAAATTTTAGCAAATTTTTTAAAATTAGGAGGAGGAATAAATGAGTAATCCTATAGCTGAGGCTATAAGAGAGGCTTTAGAGGAGGTAGTAAAAACCTATATAGGGATTGTTCCTAATTTACAACAAACTATAGTAAGAAAGGATGAGGATTCTACAGCCTTAGGAGACATTTCTGCTGTTATTGGTTTAACAGGAGAAAAGGTAAGTGGGGTTTTTGTAGTATCTTTTAAAAAAGAACTGATTTTTCACTTTATAAGATCTTTATTTGGGGAAGAACCTAAGGAAATAAACCAAGAGGTTTTAGATGCAGCTGGCGAAATTTCTAATATGATATGTGGAAGTTTTAGGAGAAGACTTGAAAATTTTGGTCCCTCTTTGAAAGCTTCTGTTCCCAGTATGGTAACTGGAGAAAATCATCGCATCCATTCCCTTTGTAAAAGTCCAAGGCTTAGTTTTATATATCGAGTAAATGAAAGTTTTTTAATTGTAGAGTTTTGTTTAGATAAAGTAGGATAGAGTTTTCACTCTTTATGGGGTTTTACCTTTAAAGTAAAGCCCCTTTTTTCAATTACTTTTATTTGTTCTCCCTTAGGGATGGTTTCATCAGAGATAGCTTCCCAGATTTCTCCTTCCACAAAAATTTTCCCTTTATGGGGAGAAATTTCTTCTAAAGCCTTTCCAACCTTTCCTACCAGAGCCTCTCCTCCTGAAACAGGTTTTTTCCTGAGAACTCTAACTGCCAAATAGGTAATTCCAGCAAAAATTATGGAAAAGGTAATAACTACTGTATAAAGAAAGGGTTGATAAACCTTTAAAGGAGGAGGATTTTTACCAAAAAGAATAATAGAACCTAAAAGAAGAGACACTGTTCCTGCTAAGGTAAGAAGTCCGTGGGAGGCAATCTGAGTTTCTAAAAAGAACAAAAGTCCTGCTAAAAGAATGAGAGCCAGTCCTGCATAATTTAAAGGTAAAATACTTAAGCCTAAAAAAGCCAGAATTAAACAAATGGCTCCAATTACACCCGGAAAAATACTTCCTGGATGGGAAAGTTCAAAGTAAATTCCAGCAAGTCCCAGCATTAACAAAAAATAAATAAGATTGGGATTAGTCAAAACTTTTAAAAATTTAGTTTTAAAATCTTCTTCAATAATCTCAACTTTAGAATTTTTGGTAAATATATTTACTTTTTGATGGTTTATCATAACAGTTTTTCCATCTATTTCTTTTAGAAGTTCGTCAAAATCCTTAGCGATAAGCTCAATGACTTTTAATTCCAGAGCCTCCTTTTCGGTAATACTTTTGCTTTTTAAAACAGCCTCTTCTATAAATTTAGGATTTCTGTTTCGCATTTGAGCTAAGTTTTTGCCCCAAGCTACCAGGTCTTGAGAAATTTTTTCCAGCACCTTTTCATCTGCCTTACCTGTTAGTTCTACAGGATGGGCTGCTCCTACATGAGTTCCTGGAGCCATAGCTGCTAAATGGGAGGCTATTAAAATAAAAGTACCTGCTGAGGCAGCCCTGGCTCCAGAGGGACTTATATAAACTACTACCGGAATCTTACTTCTTAACATCTCCTTTACAATTTCTCGAGTAGATTCTACTAATCCCCCAGGGGTATCAAGCTCCACAATCAAAGCCTGAGCTTGCTTTTCTTCTGAAAGATTAATACAGTAAGCTAAAAAATTAGCTATCACCGGAGTGATAGCCCCTTCAATTCTAACCCTAAAAATTATTCTCTCTTCAGCAAAACTATTAGAAACCGAATGAAAAATTAAAAATAAAAAAAATAAACTGCTAAGAGTTTTTAAAAATTTCTTCATAAAGTTTTTTAAATTTTTGGAAATCCTCCCAAATTAATCTTCTGGCAGAAGGATTTTTAAATATATAATTAGGATGGTAAGTAAATACTATCATACTTTCTTGGAAATTGAAAACCTGCCCTCTTATATGAGAAAAAATAACTTTATGCTCTAAGAAGACTTTAACAGGAGTAAAGCCTAAAGCCAGAATGAGTTTGGGTTTAAGTAATTTTATTTGTTTTAAAAGATATTTTTTACAAGCCTGAATTTCTTCTGGTTCTGGAGGCCTTCCTCCTGGAGTTTTACACTTCACAGTATGGGTAATAAAAAAGTGTTCCCAAGTAAGTTTAATACTTAAAAACATCTTTTTTAAAAATTCTCCTACCATTCCTACTAAAGGTCTTTCATAAAAATCTTCTTCTCGGTCAGGATATTCTGTGATTAACATAAGGAGAGCTTCAGGATTTCCATCTCCCCATATAGGTCTTTTACGGATCCTATGAAGAGCACAATCCTTACAGTTTAAAACCCTTTCTTTTAAAGTTTCAAAGGTTTCTTGAGAATAAAAGGATTCTATTTGAAACAAATTTTTCCATTCCTGAGCATAAGGAACCTCTGAAATTCCCAATTCCTTTAAATACCGAAGATAATTCTTAACTTCCTTAAATAAATTTTCCATAATATACAATATAAAAGAAAATTTTGGTCTTGTCAAAAAGATGAAATATATTAGACTTATAAAGATTTTAAAGTTCAAAATACTTCTCTTCAGGAGGTTTTATGGGAAAAATTGAATTAAGAGAGGATTTTTCTTTAAAAGTTCCAGATGAAGTTGAGATTCCCTATATAGAGGGAGATGGAATAGGACCCGATATTACTAAAGCGGTAATTAAAGTTATAAATGCTTCTCTTGACAAGGCCTATCAAGGAAAAAGAAAAATTCTTTGGAAGGAGGTTTTGGCTGGAGAGAAGGCTTATCAAGAAGTGGGAAATTATTTGCCTGAGGAAACTTTAAAAACTATAAAAGAGTGTGTGGTAGCTATTAAGGGACCTCTTACTACCCCTGTGGGAGGAGGGTTCAGAAGTATTAATGTAACCTTAAGACAAGTTTTAGATCTTTATGCCTGTATAAGACCAGTAAAGTGGATCCCTGGCACTCCTTCTCCTGTGAGATATCCTGAAAAAGTAAATATGGTAGTTTTTAGAGAAAATACAGAAGATGTTTATGCAGGAATTGAATATCCTGCAAGTTCTTGGGAAGCTAAAAGACTTATAGAGTTTATAAAGGAGAATTTCAAAAAGGAGATAAGAGAAGATTCTGGAATAGGAATTAAACCGATAAGTGAATTTGGAAGTAAAAGACTTATAAGAAAGGCTATCAAGTATGCCTTAGAAAATGGATATCCAAGTGTAACTTTGGTTCATAAAGGAAATATTATGAAATTTACAGAAGGAGCCTTTAGAAACTGGGGATATGAATTAGCTAAGGAAGAATTTGGAGACCTAACGGTAGCAGAGGAGGAAATTCCTGTTAAATATCCTGAGGGTGTTCCAAAAGGGATAGTGATTATAAAAGATAGAATTGCAGATGCTATGTTTCAGTGGGTTCTTTTAAGACCGGAAGAGTTTAGTGTTCTTGCTACTCCTAATTTAAATGGGGATTATTTATCTGATGCTTTAGCTGCTCAGGTAGGAGGTTTAGGGATGGCGCCTGGAGCTAACATAGGAGATGGATACGCTGTTTTTGAAGCAACCCATGGTTCAGCTCCAAAATATGCAGGACTTGACAAAGCTAATCCCTCTTCTTTACTTCTTTCTGGAAAAATGATGTTAGAATACCTAGGATGGAAAGAAGCTGCAGACTTAATTTGGAAAGCCTTAGTTAAAACTATTCAGCAAAAGATAGTTACCTATGATCTGGCTCGTGAATTAAAAGGTGCTAAAGAAGTTAGATGCTCTGAATTTGCAGAATTTTTGATAAAAAACCTTTATGAGGAAGAGGAATAGTCTTTATGAAAAAATACGAACCATCTTTTATAGAGCAGAAGTGGCAAAAGCTTTGGGAAGAAAAAAAGATTTTTGAAGTAAAAACCGATCCCAAGCTTTCTAAATATTATGTTTTAGTAATGTTTCCCTATCCTTCAGGTAAAATCCATATGGGACATGTGAGAAATTATACCTTAGGGGACATTTTGGCTCGGGTTAAAAAAATGAGAGGTTATAATGTGCTACACCCTATGGGTTGGGATGCTTTCGGACTTCCTGCAGAAAATGCAGCTTTAAAACACGGAGTTCACCCAGCTAAATGGACTTACTCTAATATAGAGTATATGAAAAACCAACTTAAAAGACTTGGTTTTAGTTATGACTGGAGTAGAGAATTTGCTACCTGTGATCCCGAGTATTATAAACATGAGCAAAGATTTTTTATAGAGATGTATGAAAGAGGATTAGCCTACAGAAAAAAGACTTTAGTTAATTGGTGTCCTTCTTGTGCTACAGTGCTTGCTGATGAACAAGTGGAGGATGGAGGTTGTTGGAGATGTGGAACTGAGGTGACTCTTAAAGAAATGGAAGGATGGTTTTTAAAAATTACAGCTTATGCAGAAGAACTTTTAGAAGGACTTGATAAACTTTCAGGACATTGGCCTGAAAAAGTGATTCTTATGCAAAAAAACTGGATTGGTAAAAGTGAAGGAGCAGAAATAAAGTTCTATCTTCCTGAGATTGAAGAAAATCTTATAGTTTACACTACCCGTCCCGATACCCTTTACGGAGCAACCTTTGTATGTTTATCCCCTGAGCATCCTATAGCAAAAAGAATTGCTGAAAAAAAGGGGTTAACTGACAATTTAGAGAAATTTATAGAAAGGGTTAGAAAGGAAAGAAAAGAAATAGAAGCTGGAATGGCTGAAAAGGAAGGGCTTTTTTTAGGAAGCTATGCCCTTCATCCTTTAACTGGAGAAAAACTTCCCCTTTTTGTAGCTAATTTTGTTCTTATGGAATATGGAACTGGAGCTATTATGTGTGTTCCTGCACATGACCAAAGGGACTTTGAATTTGCCAAAAAATACCAACTCCCCATTAAAGTAGTAATTAAACCTAAGAATAAAGATTTACGAGTTGAGGAAATGACCGAGGCTTATGAAGAACCAGGTATAATGGTAAATTCTGGAGCTTTCAGTGGACTTGAAAGCTTAGAAGGAAAAATTAAAATTGTTAACTTTTTAGAAGAAAAAGACTTAGGAAAAAGAAAAATTACTTATAAGTTAAGAGACTGGGGAATTTCTCGTCAGAGATACTGGGGATGTCCTATTCCTATTATTTATTGTGAAAAATGTGGAATAGTTCCGGAAAAGTTAGAAAATCTTCCTGTAGTGTTACCTCTTTCAGCTCAAATAGATTCCTCTGGTAGATCCCCTCTTCCTTATTTATCTGAATTTGTAAATACCGTTTGTCCCAAGTGCAATTTTCCTGCTAAAAGAGAAACGGATACCTTTGATACTTTTTTTGAGTCTTCCTGGTATTTTGCTCGTTTTGCCTGTCCCAATTATCCTGAGCCTTTTAATTTAGAAGATATTAAGTACTGGCTTCCGGTAGATCAATACATAGGGGGAATTGAACACGCTATTTTACATCTTCTTTATGCCAGATTTTTTACCAAAGTGTTAAGAGATTTGGGCTATTTTGATTTGGATGAACCTTTTGTTAATTTATTGACCCAAGGTATGGTAATAAAGGAGACCTATAGATGTCCTGTTCACGGATGGATTTATCCTGAAGAAGTTTCAGGGGAGGGAACCTGTTTAAAAAATAACTGTGGAGAAAAGATTCTTCTTGGTAAGCCAGAGAAAATGTCTAAAAGTAAATGCAATATTGTAGATCCTGATAAAATGATTGAAAAATATGGAGCTGATACTGTTCGACTTTTTATTGCCTTTGCCGCACCTCCTGAAAAGGATTTAGAATGGAGCGATCACGGAATAGAAGGTGCTTTCCGTTTTTTAAGAAGGATTTATCAATTGGTTAACGAGTATGCAGAAAGCCTCAAAGAAATAAAATATTGGCCTGAAGATTTTAAGGAACTTCCTCCTCACCTCTTAAAAATCAGAAGAAAGCTTCACCAAACTATTAAAAAGGTTTCCCAAGACTTAGAAGAGAGACTTCACTTTAATACTGCTATTGCAAGAATTATGGAATTTTTAAATTTCTTACAGGATTCCTTAAAAGAAATTTCCTTAGAAGAACTAATCTCTAAAAAGGTTTTGAAAGAAGCTTTAGAAAAGATGCTTTTAATTCTTTCTCCTATATGTCCTCACTTGGCAGAAGAACTTTGGGAAAGTTTAGGAAATAAAAATTTTATTTCCTTGGAAAGTTTTCCTAAGTGGGAAGAGGCTCTAATAGAAGAAGAAACCTTTATTTTAGTAGTTCAAGTAAATGGAAAAGTAAGAGACCAAATAGAGCTTTCTATAGAACTTTCTAAGGAAGAAATTATTGGTATAGCTAAGGAGCTTCCCAAGATAAAAAAATATATAGAAGGAAAAAATATAAAAAATGTGGTTTTTGTTCCGAAAAAATTGGTTAATTTTGTGGTTCTTTAGTCTTTTTTTGATTTCCTGTGGTTACAGTTTTTATTTAAGACCTACCTATTTTAAAGCTGAGTGGAAGACCATTTACATTCCTCCCTGGAAAAATTTTACTTCTGAAACTTTTTTAGGGGAACTTTTAGCCTATGAACTTCGCCATAAATTGGCTCAAGGTAACCTTTTAATTCCTGTTTTCGACGAAAATAAAGCAGATTTAATCTTTAAAGGAGAAGTAATAAGGGTGTATTTAGAACCTATAGCTTATGAAACCTTTATCCAGACTAAGGAAAGAAAGGTGAGCTTTAAAGGAAGGTATCAGCTTATAGATCGAAAAGAAAATAAAGTTATTGCTGAAAATTTAGACTTAAATCGTTATGAAATTTATCGGGTTCCTATAGAGGGAATTACCGTTCTTGACCCAGGAAAGGAGGAAGCCTTAAGACTTTTAGTTAAAGACTTAGCAGAAGTTATCTTTCAAGAAATAATTTTTAAGTAGAGTTTTACCAGCTTTTAAAACCTTCTAAGGTTTCCCTTATCTCCTTAGGTTCTAAAAATCTTAGTCCTAATTTATCTGCCATATTGAGAACTCCTCGGTCTGCGGAAAGCACAATGGCATCTAACTCTAAGGAAAGAAGTATGATTTCCAAGTCCTCTTTACTGTCTACTACTCCCTCTCTTAAAACTTCTCTATAACGTCTCCTTAAAAATTTTAAAACTTCTTCAGGTTTTTTATAGGTAGAAGCTTTAACCGCTTCTTCAGCTACTCTTAAACCTTTATTGATTCTATTTCTTATATCCTCAATAAATTCATACATTAAAAAAGCAGGAATATATAGCTCATACTTTTTAGGAGATCTTACTTTAAGAACTGAGCGGGCTTTAGGTGGAAGTTTAATTTCCCTTAGCATTCTTTTTAATTCTTCAAAAACCGAAGTAGGAATGTATACAGCTATTTCACCTTCCAATTCTGCTACCATAAGTAAGAAATTTTTGAAAGCCTCTACTGGGTCTTCACCAAATTGAACATATACATCAGGATTAGTAAAAATACTGGTATCTGGAACAAGTCTCTCCTTTTCCAATTTAACCCCTTGGCAAAATGTTTTTATTTCATTATAATATAATTTCCAAAAATTAAGACCAATTTTTATGAAAGGGGAAAAATTTTTATATTTTTTTCTTTTTTTAATAGTTCTTTTTTGGGGAGTTTTTATCCGTTTTGATGATACAAAAATTTGGCATCAAAATAGACCTTCCTTTTTTTATCAAGATAATATTCCCCTTTACAGTGAGTATGACTCCTTTTTCTTTGCTCGCTTAGCCTTAGACATCAAAGAAGGAATATATAAAAATGGTTCTGCAGATAATTTTCGTTTTTTTCCGGATAATTCCTCTTTAGTTCAAAAAGATTTTGAAGAAGATTTTACCCCTAAGTATCAAATTTCAGGTCATTTTGTAAGTTTTGTTTGGGCCTATCTTTCCAAACTTACAGGACTTGACTTAGCTAAACTTACTTGGTGGCTGGTTCCTTTATTGGCTATTTCGGTAGTTTTTCCTCTTTATTTCTACTTTTATGATTTAAAGGTTCCTTGGGTAGGAATTCTGGGAGGATTAGTTGTAGTGACTTCCCCCATGTATTGGGGGAGAACTAATCTTATGAGGCTTGATCATGATATCTTAAACTTAACTTTACCCTTTCTTATAGCCTATTTCTTTTATAAATTTTTTGAAGAAGTTTCTGAAAAGAAAAAGTATTTTTGGATTTCCTTAGCTTCTTTCGTTCTTATTTTTTATCAACTTTGGTATGGCCATCCCAATTTAAATTTTGTTTTAGTAAGTATGTTTTTGGTAAGATATTTTTGGGATAAAAGATGGACTTGGAGTAAAAAAGATTTGATTTTTACAGCTATTTTAATTTTACCTCAAAGTTGGTACCTTTACCACGGACCCTTTCATCTTTATCTTCAAGTTAAAACCTTAGTTTTTAACATAAAAAGTCCTACCTCAGCAGATATTTTGTTCAAAGATTTTCCCAATATTTATATGTCTATTTCTGAATTGCAAAAACTAACCTTTAAAGAAGTTTTTGACTTTGTGCTTTTAAATCCAGTCTTTGGGGTATTAGGACTTATAGGTTCTTTTTTGATTTTTCTTTTTTATTTTAAAAAACTTATTTTTATTTTTCCCTTTTTTGGAATCGGACTTTTAAGTTTTTTTTCTGGAGCAAGATTTACTATGTATTTGGCACCCTTTGTTGGAATAGGATTAGGTTTTATGGTTCACCTTATTTTTGAAAAACTTACTTCTTACGTTCAAGTATTTAAAGAGGAATATAAACAACGAATAACTAAGATAGTGGTAGGAATTTTTCTTTTTTTAGCAGTGTTTATCGTTCAAAAACCTGTTTGGGATTATTTAAGTACTCCTAAAATTTTTGCCTCCTTAGTGAAGGACATGGAATTTCTAAAGGAGAGCACCCCATCTAATGCAGTAATTTGGACTTGGTGGGATTATGGATATGCCTTTCAGCTCTATGCTCGAAGAGCTGTTTTTCATGATGGAGGTTCTCAAGGGAGTCCCAAGACTTACTTTATAGCCCGAAGTTTTACTACTACTTCTCCTGAAGAGGCTTGGAATATTACTTCTTTCATAAGTAATTACGGCTTATATGGAATAGCAAAGGTTTTAAAAACCGGTCTTTCAGCCAAAGAATTAGTGGAGAAAGTTAAAAAGGGGGAATATACCAAACCCATAGAAGTTCCTATTTATTGGGTCTTTACAGGAGATCTTATTCCTAAGTTTGCTTGGATTCATTATTTTGGAAGTTATAATTTTGACAAAAGGGAGGGAACTTTTGGGAGTTATATCACTCCTAATAATTGTCATATAATTACTAAGGATGTTCTTTCCTGCCCGGACTTAGGAGCACAAATAGATTTAGTTAATGGGTACATTACTACTCAAAAAGGAATATCTTCCATAAAAACTCTTTACTTAAGAGAAAAAAATCAACTTATAGAAAAAAAATTTAAAGAAAATGGAGATTATGTGGTGGAACTCATAAGAACAAATCCTAATAACTGGAGTATTTTTCTTATAGAATCTTTTTTAGAAAAAACTCTTTTTAATGAAATGTTTTTATTAAGAAAGTATGATTCTAAGTATTTTGAATTGGTATTAGATGATTTTCCGCACATGGTAGTTTATAAGGTTAAATCTCAGCCAGGAGGTTAAGTTTTATGGCTTTTAAGGTTAATCTTGAAGAAATTGAAATGAAACCCCATCCCAAGTTTGAAGGGGTAAAGATCGGTTTTGTGATAACTAAGGAAAAACATCCTGAGTTGAGTATTACCTTATTAGAAATTCCACCTGGAGTTGAGATTCCTACCCATACTCATGAAAGGGAAGTAGATACTATTTTTATTTTAGAGGGAGAAGCTGAAGTTTTTTTAGATAATTCTTGGCAAAAAGTAAAAAAGGGAGATATAATCGTAGTTCCGCCTAAGGAAAATCATGGGGTGAAAGTGGTGGGAGAGAAGAGTTTAAAATGTTTTATAGTGCATGCTCCAGCCCTTTGGTAAGCTAATATGGATGTGTTACAAAAGGCTCACATTTTAATTTCTGCCCTTCCTTACTTTAAGGACTTTTACGGTAAAATTGTGGTAATAAAGTATGGCGGACATGCTATGGTAGATGAAAGTTTAAAAAGGGCTTTTTCTGAGGATATCGTTTTAATGAAGTATGTAGGAATAAGACCTGTCATTGTTCACGGAGGAGGACCTCAAATAAGTAAGGTTATGGAAAAAATGGGCCTAAAGCCTCTTTTTATTGAAGGTCAGAGGGTAACTGATGAAGAGACTATGAATGTGGTTGAAATGGTATTGGTTGGAACAGTTAACAAAGAAATCGTAAGTCTTATTAATCAAGCTGGAGGAAAGGCGGTAGGTCTTTCTGGAAGAGATGGAAATATGATTATAGCAGAAAAAATGACGGTTTATAAATATAAAGGAGAGGATCGTCCTCCTGAAATTATTGATATTGGAAGGGTAGGGAAGGTTCGAAAAGTAAATCCTGAAGTATTACTTACTCTTTTAGAGAAAGACTTTATACCTGTAGTAGCTCCTGTAGGGGTTGGTCCAGAGGGAGTAGCCTATAACATTAATGCAGACTTAGTGGCAGGAGCTTTAGCTTCAGCCCTTTCTGCAGAGAAACTTATCTATCTTTCTGATGTAGAAGGAGTTAAGGACAAAAATAATCAACTTATTTCTACCCTTTATGTCGAAGAAATAGAAGACCTTATCAAAGAAGAAATTGTAAAGGGCGGGATGATTCCTAAGCTTAAGAGTGCTCGTAAAGCTCTATCCTTTGGAGTTAAAAAGGTCCATATTATAGACGGAAGGGTGGCCCATAGTTTAATTATAGAACTTTTTACAGATGAAGGATTAGGGACACAAATCTTAATGAAAGATCCTTCAGAAAGGGGGGAGTTTTGTTGAGTGAGGATTTCTTAGAAAAAAGTTATGACCCTAAGAAGGTAGAAGAAAAATGGTATAAAATTTGGGAAGAAAAGGGGTTTTTTAACCCTACCTTTGATGAAAATAAGCCCAAGTTTTCTATGGTAATTCCTCCTCCTAATATTACGGGCTCCCTACATATAGGGCACGCTCTCAATAATACTATTCAAGATGTTCTGGCTCGTTATAAAAGAATGGATGGTTATGATGTTTTATGGATTCCAGGAACAGACCATGCAGGTATTGCTACTCAAAATGTGGTAGAAAAAGAATTAGCTAAAGAAGGGTTAAGTAGAGAGGGCTTGGGAAGAGAAGCATTTTTGGAAAGGGTCTGGAAGTGGAAGGAGGAGTACGGAAACAAAATTATTTTACAGCTCAAAAAGCTTGGAGCCAGTTGTAGTTGGAATTATCTAAGATTTACTATGGATGAAGGGTTATCTCAAGCAGTTAGAGAGGTTTTTGTGAGGCTATGGGAGGAAGGGTTAATTTATAAAGGAGACTATATTATTAATTGGTGTCCAAGGTGTAAAACCGCCCTTGCGGACTTAGAGGTTGAATTTGAACCCACTAAAGGAAACCTCTGGTATATTAAGTATCCTTTAGAGGGAGAAGAGGGGTATATTTTAGTTGCCACTACCAGGCCTGAAACTATGTTAGGAGATACAGCGGTAGCAGTGAATCCTGAAGATGAAAGGTATAAAAGTTTTATAGGTAAAAAAGTGGTTCTCCCTATCTTAGAAAGAATTATTCCTGTAATTAAGGATAGGATAGTGGATCCCGAATTTGGAACTGGAGCAGTAAAGGTAACCCCTGCTCATGATTTTGTTGACTTTGAAATAGCCAAAAAACATTCCTTAGCTTTGGTAAAGGTTATAGATGAAGACGGAAAAATGACTGAAGAGGCAGGCCCTTATAGAAGACTTGATAGATTTGATTGTAGAAAAAAATTAGTTCAAGACTTAAAAGAGAAAGGCCTTTTAGAAAAAGAAGAGGAGTATGAAGTAATTTTGGGACACTGTTATAGATGTGGAACTGTAATTGAACCTTTACTTTCTAAGCAGTGGTTTGTGGCTACCAAACCACTTGCTCAACCAGCTATTTCTGCAGTAGAATATGGATTTATTAAATTTGTTCCTGAAAATTGGACTAATCTTTATTTTGATTGGATGAGAAACATAAGAGACTGGTGTATTTCTCGACAGATTTGGTGGGGACATAGAATTCCCGTTTGGTATTGTAAAACCTGTCAAAGGGTTATAATAAGTAGAGAAGAGGTAGATAGTTGTGAAGAATGCGGATCTAAAGATTTAATAAGGGATGAGGATGTTTTGGATACTTGGTTTTCTTCAGCCCTTTGGCCCTTTTCTACTATGGGTTGGCCTGAAAAAACTAAGACCTTAAGCACCTTTTATCCCACTTCAGTTTTGGTTACCAGTTTTGATATCATTTTTTTCTGGGTTGCCCGTATGATTATGATGGGTCTTCATTTTATGGGTGAAATCCCCTTTAAAAAAGTCTATATTCACGCTTTAATAAGAGACGAAAAAGGACAAAAAATGAGCAAAAGCAGAGGAAATGTTATAGATCCCTTAGAGATGATAGAAAAGTATGGGACCGATGCTTTGAGATTTTCCCTAATAGCTCTTGCAGCTCAAGGAAGAGACATAAAACTTTCTGAAGCAAGAATAGAAGGATTTAAACATTTTATAAATAAAATTTGGAACGCTGGAAGATTTGTTTTAATGAATCTTAAGAATTACTCAGCTGAAAATGAAGAATTGGACTATGAAAAACTTCCCCTATTTTCTAAATGGATTTTATCTGAGCTTCAAAAGACTATTAAAAAAGTAAGAGAAAAACTTGAAGAATTTGAATTTGACCAAGCTGCTATGACGATTTATCATTTCTTTTGGGATAAATTCTGCGATTGGTATTTAGAAGTCTCTAAGGTTTATTTATCTAAACCTGAACTTAGAAGAGATACCCAAAGGGTACTTTTAGAGGTTTTTAAAACTTCTCTTAAACTTCTTCATCCTTTTATTCCCTTTGTTACCGAAGAGCTTTGGGAAAAACTTCTTGAAAAGGAAACAGAATATATTATAGTAGCTCCCTTTCCTATGGTAAAAGAAAGATATGTAAAAGAAGAGATAGAAAGAGAGGTGGGTCTAATTCAGGAGTTAATTGTGGCCATAAGAAATGTAAAGGCAGAATATAATATAGTTTCTAAAACAGACCTTAAGGTAGTTTACAAAAATTTGGATAGGAATTGGTTGAGGTTCTTAGAAGAGCAAGTGGAAGTTATAAAGAGCTTAGCTAAAGTGGAAGAGATTTTATTAGTAGAGGAATATTTTAAACAACCAGGAGAGGTCTCAATAGTGTTATCTTCTGGGGAACTTTTAATTAATCTTAAAAATTTAATTGATTTTGAAAAGGAAATAAACAGGTTAAAGAAGGAAAAGGAAAAATTGGAAAAAAAATTGGTATATATTGAAAATAAACTAAAAGATAATAATTTTTTAGAAAAGGCTCCTGCAGAAATTATAGAAAAAGAGAGGATGATTTTTAAAGAACTTTATAATAGATTGGAAAGGATAAAAAACTATTTGGAAGAACTAAAGAGATAATGGCTGAAGATAAGAGATTTTATAGTAGATATAGAGTTAATTTAGAGAGTAGAGCTTCTTTACCTTCAGGGACTAATTTTAATTTAGAGGTTTTAGATATAAGTGTAGAAGGAGCAAAACTTAGAGCAGATCGCGATTTATCAATTCAAAAGGGAGATATAGTGTTTCTTTTAATTAAGGCACCTAAAAAACTAAAAGTGAAGGGAGAAGTTAGGTGGACAAGGAAAGAAGGGAGAGGAGTTGAATTTGGGGTAAAATTCGTAGAGGTAGATATGGCAATTAGAGAGACTTTAGCATCTATAATTTCAGAATATGCTCTCTCTTCTTTATCTGATGAATATTTTAAGTAATCTTTTAAGTAGATTAAAAAAGTTGTCATAAGGCTACCCTTAGAGAATTTGATAAAAGAATGAAAAGAGTTTTACCTGCAGCCATTTTTTGGAATGAATCCCATCTTTGGGGGATTTGGTTATATAAGGCTTTAAGAAAGCTTAAAATTAAGGTTGAACTTTTATCAGTTGAGGAGCTTGAGACCCTTACCCCAAATAATTATTCAGTTTTTTTTATTCCTGGAGGTTGGTCCTCTAATAAATTAAAAGCTCTGGATGAAGAAAGTAAGAAAAGAATCAGAAATTTTATAGAGGGTGGAGGAGTTTACTTTGGAATTTGTGGAGGAGCAGGTTTAGCTACTGAAGAAGGTTTAGGATTGGTAGAAGTAAAAAAAAATAAAAACAGAGTTCCGGGGTACAGTGGAACTTTTTTAGCTTTAATTGAAAAAACCCATCCCCTTTTTAAAGGTATAAAACAGCCCATATTTTATCTATTTTATCCTCCAGATTTTGAAATAAAAGATAAATCTATTAAAGTTTTGGCAAGTTTTTTAAAACCTGGAAAGGATGCTTTTAGTTCAGATTTACCAGTAGTTGATTTTGAAGGATTTTGGGAAGAAGTAGAAGCTTTTTATGAAATTGCCCTTAATCCTGAACGCATGAAATATAAACCCCTTTTTATGGAAAGTGAATTGGGAAAGGGAAAGATTTATCTATCCCTTATACATGTAGATACTCCAAGGGATAAAAATGGGGCTAAAATTTTAGAGAATCTTTCCTTTTTACATTCAATTTCTAAAGTTTCAAATAAAGAAAATCTTTCAAGAGTTGAACTTAAAGGATTACAGAAAACCTTTTTTATAAATTTGCAATCCTTTGCCCAATCCTTAAATAATCTAATTCTTTTAGCTGAAAGAAATTTTCTTTTTTATAAAAGGTATCCCTTTTTATATCAGTGGAGAAGAGGAATTAGAGGGTTAGAATATCTAAATCTATGGGTAATATTTAAAGAGCTATTGGAACTTTTGCCTAAGGTTAAATTATCTGAAGATTTATTAAAGGTCTTATGGGAAAAATTTTTAGAAATTTTTTCTAAGTTACAATATTTTTTAGAATCAAGTTCTTTTTTGCTTATAAAAGAGAGATTAAGATTGAATAAAGAAAAACTTACCTATAAGGATACTCAAGATGAAGAGCTTAAAAATTTAAGAAAGGAACTTTTTGGAGAAAGTAAAAGTTATGGAGGACTTTATAAGGAAATTTTGGATACCATGGATTATATATTTTTAAAAATTTTGAAGGAATATAATAACTTGACTTCTTGACAAAAATTAAAACTGTCATAAAGTTAAAATGCTTAAAAAAACATAGGTGGAGGAATTTTTTTATGAGTTCCATCTTTAGTTCTCAAACTTTATGGGTTAAGAAGGAAGAAGTTAAAAGAAATTGGTATTTAGTGGATGCTAAAGATAAAATTTTGGGAAGATTGGCTTCTAAGTTAGCCTGCCTTTTACAGGGGAAACATAGAGCAGATTACACACCTCATGTAGACCAGGCTGATTTTTTTGTAGTGATAAATGCTGAAAAGGTGAAACTTACGGGTAAAAAATTAGACCAAAAGGTTTATTGGCGTCATTCTGGTTATATGGGAGGATTAAAACTTGAGACTGCAAGAAAACTCTTAGAAAAAAAACCCGAGCAGTTATTATTTTTAGCTGTTAAGGGAATGCTTCCTAAGAACAGAATGAGAAATAAGCTTTTAAAAAAGCTCAAAATTTACGCAGGTCCTAACCATCCTCACCTAGCTCAAAATCCTAAATACTTAGAACTTTAAGGAGGTTTATAAAAATGAAAAGATTTTATGCTACAGGCCATAGAAAGACTTCCACAGCTCGAGTATGGATTTATCCAGGAAGTGGACAAGTTATGGTAAATGACAAGCCCTATAAAGAATATTTTTATGACCATATTGTAGCAGAGGATGTAATTTTGGCACCCTTTAAAGTAACTAATTTGTTGGGGCAATTTGATGTAAAGTGCACTGTAGAAGGTGGAGGTAAATCTGCTCAGGCAGAGGCTATAAGACATGGTATTGCTAAGGCTTTAGTAGTTTATTCCTCAGAATTAAAACCTATTTTAAAAAAGGTAGGTTTTATAACTCGGGATGCTCGTGAAAAAGAAAGAAAAAAATATGGATTAAGAGGTGCCAGAAGAGGCCAGCAATACTCCAAACGCTAATTTTGAACCTTCAGTGATAACTGCAGGAATAGTTGGTGCTACAGGTTACACAGGTTTAGAATTAATTAGACTTTCTGAATTTCATCCTTTTTTAAAAATTGAAAGTATCACCTCTCGAGAACAGGCCGGAAAAACCTTAAAAGAACTTTTTGGCTGGAATGGAAAATATGCCCATTTAATTTTAGAAGAACCTAATCCAGAAAAGATAGCAGAAAAGGTTCAGGCCGTCTTTTTATGCGTTCCATCCGGTAAAGCTCAAGAATTAGCCTATTCCTTCTTAAAAAGAGGAATAAAAGTTATAGACTTTTCAGCAGACTTTAGATTTAAAAATCTTTCCCTTTATGAAAAGGTCTATGGAATTAAGCCTTCTTATCCTGATCTTTCTCAAAAAGCTATTTATGGTCTTTCTGAAATTTTTGAAAGAGAAATAAAAGAAGCTGATTTAGTAGCCAATCCAGGATGTTATCCAACCTCCATTCTTCTTCCTCTTATCCCACTCTTAAAGGAGGATTTAATTGAAAAAAATTATCTTATTGCTGACTCTAAGAGTGGAGTTTCAGGAGCAGGGAGAAAGTCAGAGGAATATTATAGTTTTTGTGAAATCTCTGAAGATTTTAAGGCTTATAAAATTGCTACCCATAGACATACTCCTGAGATAGAAGAAAAATTAAGTCTTTTAAAGGGAGAGGAGGTTCAAATAGTTTTTACCCCCCATCTTATTCCTATTAATAGAGGAATTTTTTCAACTATTTACGTAAAATTTAGAAGTAGTTTACTGACCATTTATGAGTATTTGAAAGAGTTTTATCAAAATAAGACCTTTATTGAGGTAGTTCCTTTAGGACGAATTCCAAGGATTTCTGAAGTGGTAGGAACTAATTTATGTAAAATAGGACTTTTTGAAGATAAAAAGAGAGGATGGGGTATTATTGTTTCTGTTATAGATAATTTAATAAAGGGAGCAAGTGGACAGGCTTTACAAAATTTTAACCTTATGTTTAATCTTCCTGAAGATATAGGTCTTCCTAAGACATCCTTTTTTGTTTAGGATAATGGGAGAGGTAAATATAAGAAATATTCGCCTTTTTATAGCTTATGATGGAACTAATTATTTAGGGTGGCAAATTCAACCTAAGGGACCTACTATTCAGGGTGTTTTAGAGACTCTTCTTACTAAACTTCTGGGACATAAAGTGAGGCTTAAAGTTGCTGGAAGAACTGATACAGGAGTTCATGCTCTTTGTCAAGTAGCTCATTTTTTAACTCTTAGCCATAAACCTTTGGAAGTAATTTTTAAGGCTTTAAATGCTATGGTATCTCCAGACATATGTATTTGGAAAGTGGAAGAGGTAGATTTTAAATTCCATTCTCAAAGGGATACCTTAAAGAAAACCTATGTATATTATGTTTATAATTATCCTGTCAGAAATCCTTTAGTTAGACTTTATTCCCATTGGGTTCCAGAAAAACTTGATATTAACGCTATGAAAGCCTGTCTTCCTTTATTAATTGGAGAAAAAGACTTTGCTAGTTTTAGAAAATCAGGAACAGATATAAAAACTACTGTAAGAACTATATATTCAGCTTCCTTAAAAAGAGTGACTGGAATGAAACACATGTTAGCCTTTGAAATTGCTGGAAAGGGTTTTATGAGGTATATGGTTAGAAATATAGTCGGACTTTTAATTGAGGTAGGAAAAGGTAAACTTGGGATAGAGGATGTTCAAAGAATTATAGAGTCTAAGGATAGAAAAGTAGCTCCTCCTCCTGCACCACCTCAAGGACTGGTTTTAAAAAAAATAGAATATCCACCGATAAAAGTAATTGATAGCTATCCTAAATTTAAAATAGAACTCTAAAAAAAGAGGTGAAACTATGATAAGAAAGGCAGAGAGAGTTAAAACTTTAAAGCCTTCTGCAACTTTAGCTGTAGATGCTAAAGCTAAAGCACTTATTAAAGAGGGAGTAGAAGTTATAAATCTTTCTATCGGAGAACCTGATTTTGATACCCCTTCTTATATAAAAGAAGCTTGTAAAAAAGCCTTAGATGAAGGGCTTACTAAATACGTTCCTTCTCAGGGTATCTTAGGCTTAAGAGAAGCAGTATGTGAAACTTTAAAAAGGGATTATGGATTTGACTATAGCCCTGAAGAAGTTTTAATTACCTCTGGAGCCAAACAGGCTATTTTTAACTTCCTTTTAGCTTTGGTAAATCCTGGAGATGAAGTCTTAGTTCTTGCTCCCTATTGGGTTTCTTACCCTCCTATGATAGAAATAGCCCAAGGAATTCCAGTAATAATTAACTCTACTTTAGAAGAAAAATTTGAACCCTCTGTGGAAAAAATAGAAAAGGCTATTTCTCCCAAAACTGTAGGGATTATTTTGAATAGTCCCTCCAATCCTACGGGACTAATTTATTCAGAAAAATTTTTAAGGGACCTATCAGAAATAATAAAAAAATATCAGTTGTGGGTTTTAAGTGATGATATTTATGATAAACTTCGTTTTGATTTTAAACCTCCTCAAAACATTCTTTCCTTAGCTGAAGACTTAAAAGATAGAGTATTTATAGTAAATGGAGTTTCTAAGACTTATGCCATGACTGGTTGGAGGGTAGGGTGGTTAGTAGGACCTAAGGAAGTTGTTAAGGTTTGTACCGATATCCAAGGACAAAGCACTTCTCATGCTACTTCTTTTGCTCAAAAGGCTGCTGAAGTTGCTCTTAGAGGACCCCAAGAGGAAGTGGAAAGGATGTGTAAAATTTTTGCTAAAAGAGCCAATCTGGTTTCTGAACTTTTTAGTAATATTCCTGAAATACAGTTTATAGCACCTCAAGGAGCTTTTTACTTTTTTGCCAAAGTTTCAAGTTTTTACGGAAAGAAAACCTTAGAAGGAAAGGAGATAAAAAATTCCATTGACTTTGCTGAATTTCTTCTTGATTATGCTAAAGTAGCAGTGGTTCCTGGTTCAGCTTTTGGAGATGACGAATTTGTAAGATTTTCCTTTGCCAATTCAGAAGAAAATTTAGAAAAAGCCTATTTCAGAATAAAGGAAGCTTTAAATAAGCTTAATTAATATTTTATATATTGAGATATAAAGATAGAAAAAAGATAAGAAATTATAAAGGCAGAGATAGGAGCTAAAAACCAATTTAAAATTATTTTTTTAATAAGGCTTAATTTAATGGTTCGTAGACCCTTGGTTAATCCTACTCCACTTATAGCCCCTATGATACAATAAGTAGTAGAAATAGGCATTCCTAAAAGAGTAAAAATAAAAATACAAATTCCAGCTCCTAATTGAGCTGTAAATCCAGAGAAGGGATCTAAACTGGTAATTCCTTTTCCAATAGTTTCTATTACTCTGTAACTTAATAAGAAGGCACCTAAAAAAACTATAAAAGAGGCTATAGCAAAGATTAAAGGTAAGTTAAGGGGGACACCAATATAAATTGCTGGACCAAGAACAGTAGCCAGCTCATTGGCTCCGGTGTTGTATGAAATTAATCCAGCACTTAAAATTAAAAAAATTCGTAAAAGTTTTTCAAGTTTTAAAAAGGGTAGTTTGGAGAGAGTTTTTTCTAAAAAAAGATAAAGGCTAAAACTTATAAGGGTAGCCATTAAAGGGGATATAATCCAAGAAAGAACTACCTTAAGAAGGGCCTCCCAATTTACTTTTAAATGATGAGCCACTCCAGCTCCAATTAAACTGCCAATAATTACTTGGTGAGTGGAAAGAGGAACTCTTTTTAAATTAGAAGTCAGAATTAAAAAAGTTGAGATAGTTAAGGAATAAATAGTAGTCCAGGGAGAAGTTTCTACTAAATCCTTTCCTACAGTTTTCATAACCTTTTCTCCATTTAGTAATATTCCTAAAAAAACTAAAATTCCGAAGAGAAAGATAGCTTTTTTAAATTTTAGAATTCCTGAGCCAATACATATTCCTAAGGCATTAGAAGCATCGTTGGAACCTATTCCAAAGGCAATAAGAAAACATACTATTAAAGCTATCTCTATCATGGGCTATTAAAGGAAATTATTTTAAACTTAGTTCTAATATGTGAAGATGATCACTTGCGTCTTCAATTATGTCGCTAAAACTGGTTAGTAATTCCAAAAAATCTGAAAGAATTTTTCCGTCCCAAAAGTTTTGAATTTCTAATTTCTTTAATTTTTCAATAAGGTCTAACTTAATTTCATCTATTTTTTTTTCATAAATTCTAATAGCTAAGTTTTTTTCTCTAAGATTGTCCTTTTCAAGGCTTTCAAAGGCTAATAACAGAATCTGGCAAATCTCTGTATTCATAAAAGCTATTTTAGAACAATCTTCTTCTATTTTTTTATAAAGATTTAAATTTAAATATCTGAAATTAGAAGAAAGATGCTTTAAATTGTCAAAGGCTTTTTCAAGGATTTCTATAAATCTTAAAAGATTAGGTCTTATATAAGGAAGAAAGGCTCCTTCATATATTAAACTTATAATTTCTCTTTTTATAATATCGGCTTCTCTTTCAAAATTACCTACACAGTAAGTTCCTTCTAAGTCATAATTTTTAAAGGTGTTAAGTAAACAATCTGCAGAATTACATAAAAGATGGATATATTTTTTAATTTTTTCTATAACCTTTTTTTCTACCTTTCCGGTTCTAAATAGTTTGTCAAGCATTTTGGATCTTAAATTTTATTTTTAGCTCTTTCAATAAGAACTGCAGAAAGTACATCTAAAAGGGAAACTACACCTATAATTTTTCTATCCTCTTGAATAAAAAGTCTGGCTATATTAAACTTTTCCATTAAATTAACCAAATCCAAAAGTTCTGTTTCCTTATCAATACTTATTACTGGTTTGGAGGCTATATTTTCAACTTTTATTTGATGGGGATTTAAATTCTTAGCCAAAACCTTAAAAACTATATCTCTTACCGTAACTACTCCATAAACATCCCTTTCATCCTTAGGTAACACAAGTAAAGACCTTATTCTTTTATCAATAAGCCTTTCTATAGCATCGTATACTGTGGCTTCAGGATGAATAGTTTCTAACTTAGTATTCATGATATGCTTTACCTTTAGAGACATTGAATTAACCTCCTTCTTTTAAGATTTCATTTAAATTATTAATAAAATAGTCAATTTCCCTATAATTTAAAATTAAGGGAGGAGTAAGTCTTATAATGTTAGGTTTAGGCCTATTAGTTAAAATTTTTCTTTTCAAGAGTTTGTCATAAATAGATTTAGCTTCTTGATAAAACTCTATAGCTAAAAGAAGTCCTAAACCTCTCACTTCTTTAATTAAGTTTGAATACCTATTTTTGAGTTCTTCTATTTTTTCCTTTAAAACCTTTCCTTTTAAAGTCACCTCTTTTAAAAAGGTAGGTTCAGAAACTATTTCTAAAACCTTAAGAGCCACTGCGCAAGCTATAGGATTTCCTCCGAAAGTTGAGGCATGAGTTCCTGGTTTTAAAGCCGACATCACTTCTTCCTTAGCTAACATAGCTGAAAGAGGTAAACCATTAGCTAAAGCTTTAGCTAAACACATAATATCAGGTTCTACTTCCCAATGTTCATAAGCAAAAAGTTTTCCAGTTCTTCCTATCCCAGTTTGAATTTCATCCAGAATTAAAAGAGCTTTGTTTTTTAAGCAAAGTTCCTTAGCCAGTTCTACAAAATCTTTTTCTAAAGGATAAACTCCCCCTTCTCCTTGCACAAGTTCTAAAATTATAGCACATATTTTTTCATTAAAAACTTCTTTTAAAGCCCTTTTGTCATTAGGGGGTATAAAAATTGTTCCTGGAACTAAGGGTTGAAAACCTTCCTGATAGTGGAGTTGTCCTGTAACAGAAAGGGCTCCGAGAGTCCTTCCATGAAAGGAGTTTTCTAAAGCGATAAACTGATATTTTCCATTTTCAAAGTTTTCGTAGCTCCAGCGTCTGGCTAATTTTAAGCTGGCCTCTATAGCTTCAGCACCACTGTTAGCAAAAAAGACCTTTTCGGCAAAGGAAAGTTCTACCAATTTTTTAGCTAATTTAGATTGAGGAGCAGTATAGTATAAATTAGAGGTATGCCAGAGAAGTTGAGCCTGAGTTTTAAGAACTTCCACAAGCTCTGGATGGGCATGCCCAAGATTGCATACCGCTATCCCTGAAGTAAAATCCAAATATTCCTCTCCATCTTCAGTAAAAAGTCTTGTTCCACTTCCCTTCACAAAGGCTAAAGGTTCTCTTCTATAATTACCTGCCAAATATAGCTCTCCCATTTCAACTAAGTATCCCATTTTTACTTTACTCCCAGTTTATCTTTTTTAAGGTTACTCGCCTTCCTAAAAAAAGTTGAGCTATTTTAGCAAAGTGGATTGTAATATCAGAAACATATATTTCTAAATTTTGCTCAGTATTAAAGGAAAGTTTCTCTTTAAATTCCCCATGATTTTCTAAAAAGTTTTTAACTTCTATAGCCACTTCTTCTGAGGGATCAACAAGTTTAATTCTTTTTCCTGCCTTTTCTTGAATAAGTTTTTTAATTAGTGGATAGTGGGTACAACCTAAAATGAGAGTATCAATTCCCTTCATTTTTAAAGAAATTAAGTATTTTTTAACTATTTTTCTGGTTTCTGGTTTATTAACCCATCCTTCTTCAATAAGAGGAACTAAGAGGGGAGTAGGATTGGAATAAAGTTTAATTTCAGAATTAGCTTCTTTAAAAAGTTTATCATAAATATTACTTTCCACAGTAGTTCTGGTACCTATTAATCCTATTTTTTTATTTTTAGTCAACTTTAAAGCTCTTTTCATAGAGGGAGTTACCACTTCAAAAAAGGGAACTTCAAAAAATTTAGCCTTTAAAGCAGGTATAGCAGTGCTTGAAACTGTGTGACAAGCTACTACTATTATCTTAGCTCCCCTTTCTAATAAAAACTGAGTATTTTCTATGGCATAACGGGTAACCGTTTCGGCACTTTTAGTTCCATAGGGAGTTCTTGCAGTATCCCCAAAATAAATAATTTTATAATGGGGAAGATTTTTTAAAATTTCTTTAAC
The DNA here is from genome assembly GCA_025062245.1 of Thermodesulfobacteriaceae bacterium. Lineage (GTDB taxonomy): Bacteria > Desulfobacterota > Thermodesulfobacteria > Thermodesulfobacteriales > Thermodesulfobacteriaceae > Thermodesulfobacterium. Next base: position 32,417 of record JANXAD010000011.1, read on the forward strand.
TACCGTAAGTCCTCCAAGCCCTGAATCAAAAACTCCTATCATATTTTTTATAAGTCCATTTTTTATTTAAATTTAGAACCTATTTTAAAATAATGTTCAAAAAAGCTTGTAGCAGCTGTAATGAGGGATAACCATAAAAAGATCTCTAAAAATTTGTATCTGGAAAAGGCAGTTTTCCCAAATTTTACTCTCAGGCCATTTAAAATAACAGTTAATCCTAATCCAAAAAGTCCTGAAGAAAAAAATAATCTTAAAGTTTCCCAAATATTTTTAGAAAAAGTAGGATAATCGGTGCGTAAACTAAACAAAAACCAAAAAATAAAAAGCAAAAAATATTTAATAAATTTAAAATATTCTTTCATTTTACTCTCAGGCTTATTTTTTCTATTAAACCTGCTTTTAAAAAAGAATTTAGGCCTTTACTTTCACATACTCTTTTGAAAAGTTCTTCGGAATTTTTTACTTTAAAACTTAAAAGATAGGTTACTGGAGTGTTTTTAAAAATTTCACCATTCAAAGGCACTTCAGGCCCTATAATGATAACTTCTGGAATACCTTCTATTTCTTTCCAAAGTTTTTCTAAACTCTTAGTTAAAAGTAAATAGGAACTAATTATAGCTAACTTGAGTTTATTTTTTATCTGTGAAACTTTAAAATTAAAGGTTTTCCAATCTTTTTCTAAGACCCAAATCTTTTTAACTTTACTTTTAAGTTTGTTAAAAAGATTTTCAAAATATCCTATCATAAGAATTTCATCTGAAGGTGAAAGTTCTATTTCGGAAAAGGGATCTTCTATGACCATCCTTTGGTAGGAATTTTCTCGAAATGAAAGGGAAAAAACTGCGTTAATAGTTGCTAAAGCAATAGAATTTTCTATAGGATGGGAAGAAAGATACTTTTTAATAACCATATCAGCAGGAATATTCCAAAAGTGTACTTCCTCTCCTAATTCTAAGAAACCTTGAGAGGAATCCCAAAGGGTAGATACTAATCCTATTCCCTCCTTTTCAAGTTCTACTATAGTATAGTGAATTCCTACACAAACTCTTTTTATTCTTTTAGCCCGAGCTAAAGGTAAAGAAGTTTCTACTAATTTTTCGTAAAAATTCATATTAATTAGTGAATTCTAAAAATTTTTTCTAAAATTTTACTACCTAAGGTTTTAAAAATTTCTTTTATTTCAGGAATTTGGGTTAAAGCTTCTAAATTTTCTTTTTCAGAAAGATTTTTTATAAAGGGAATACTTAAAAGAAAGGGAATTTTTTCTTCCTTTAAGAAGGACTCCCATTCCTTTTCTCCTTCCCAAAGATTGCTCATATTTTTAACTATGCCTAAAATAGGTACATTACTTTCTCTTAAAAGATTAAGAGTTCTCTTGGCATCAGAGAGGGACAATTTATGGGCCGTAGTGATTAAAATAAAACCATCCAAAGAAATCCAGTCTAAAACTGTGAGAAAAATATCTCCTGTTCCAGGAGGTAGGTCCAGAATTAAAAAATCTAAGGGTCCCCATTCTGTTTTTTCCATAAGTTCTTTAATTAAAGATTGAGCCATAGGTCCTCGCATAAAAATACCTTCTCTCTCTGAAGTAAAAAATGCCAAACTTAGGATTTTTATTCCCTTTACTATAACGGGTTTTATTTTCCCAAACTCTATTAAGGGTTTTTCCTTTTCAGCACCTAATAAAATACCTATATTAGGTCCGTAAAAATCCAAATCCAAAATGCCTACCAAATACCCAGCCTCTCTTAAAGCTATAGATAACATAGCGCAAAGAGTAGATTTTCCAACCCCCCCTTTACCACTTCCTACAGCTAAAATAAAACGAACGTCTCGTAAACCTGAGTGCTTTTTTAATAAATTTCCCATTTATTTCAATCCCAAAACATCTTGCATATCATAGACTCCTGGATTTTTACCTACTACCCAAAGAGCAGCCCTGATAGCACCTCTGGCAAAGGTTTCACGGGAACTTGCCCTATGAATAAGCTCAACTCTTTCTCCCATTCCAGCAAATAAAACCGTATGTTCTCCTACTATATCTCCACCCCTAACAGTTTGTATACCGATTTCCTTAGAAGTTCTTTCTCCAATTATTCCTTCTCTACAAAATTTAAATTCTTTCTCACTTCTTCCTAAGGTTTTAGCAATTACCTCGGCAAGTTTTAGAGCTGTCCCACTTGGGGCATCCTTTTTCATTCTGTGATGGGCTTCTACAATTTCAATATCATAATCTTCTCCCAAAGTTTTAGCTGTAATTTCCACTAATTTGTAAAGAAGATTCACTCCCAGGCTCATGTTATAGGCTTGAACTAAAGGAAAATGCTTTTGAGCTAATTCATAAATTTCTGCTAACTCTTCCTTTTTAAATCCTGTAGTTCCTATAACCATAGCTTTCTTATACTTAGCATTAATCCTTGCATGTTCTAAGGAGGCTTTGTGAAAAGTAAAGTCAATTATGACCTCTCCTTTTTCTATTACTTTTTCCAAAGCATTTTCAATTATAATTCCAGTTTTAGGAAGGCCAACTACTTCACCTACATCTTTTCCTACACTAGGATGTTCAGGATGTTCAAAAGCTCCTACTAAATCTATATCCTTATTTTGAAAAATAAGGTTAATAATAGTTCTTCCCATTCTTCCTGCAGCGCCAGCTACTATAGCTTTTATAGCCATCTCTACTCACCTCCTTCTCTTTTTTCCTTAAAATTACTTACATATTCCTTAAATAGGTTTAAAATTTTTAGATCTACCTCTTTTCCCTCCACAGTTCTGTAAAAGTTTATAAAAAGAGTTTCTTCGTTAAGCTCCATTCTTTCCTTTTCTTGAAAATTTCCCTCTAACCAGAAAGAATTTTCTGTGCTTAGGGAGGAACTTTCTAAACTGTTTTCGTATTCTAAAACCAATAAATTAGGAAAATTAGCTTTCAGTCTTTCAAAGGGATTATAAACGGGAGTACAATCTTTAAGAATTATTTTAGTATAGGCTGATTCTTGAGGATGGGAAAGAAGTTCTTTGAAAGATCCCTTAAGCACTTTAAGTTTTAAAGGAGAATTTAAGGTAATAGCTTCAGTTTTTAAAAGTTTACCTTCTTTAATTTCTATCAACCAAACTCCCTTTTTATATTGTGACTCTTCAAAACTATAAGGCATTATAGAACCTGAATAATAGATATGAGAATTAACCTTTTGAAGACGGTGAAGATGTCCTAAGAGAACCAAATCAAAATCCTTTAAGAGAGAAAGAGGAAATAACTCTTCTCCTCCTAAACCTTTTAAAAAGAGCTCTTCTCCACTAAAAAGGCCTCTTTCTACAGCAAAGTGTCCTAAGAGGATGGCAGGTTTTTTAAGAGTTAAATTAGAAAATAAAAAAAAGATTAGGTCTTGAAGAAAAATTTGAATTTTGGAAGAAATAAAATTTTTAAAGGTATCTTTATAAAAACTTTCGGCTAACTCTTTTAGTTCAAAAGGAGAAAGATAGGGAAAAAGATAAAAATATAACTTTTCATTTTGAGAAGAGACAAATTCTAAAGGATTAAAAAAACAGGTTAATCCATCTTCAATGACAAAATTAAAAAATTTCAAAAATTCCTTATAAAGACTTACTCTCTTAGAATCGTGATTTCCAAGAATAATATAAGTAGGAATTTTAAGTTCGAAAAGTTGATATAAAATTTCTTCTAAGGTTTTTAAAGTTTCGTAATCTGGAATAGGTTTGTCTACCAAATCTCCTGTAACTACTAAAAGGTCTGGTTTAACCTCCCTTAGAAGGGGAAAAAAGTTATTTTCAAAAAAGATTCTTTGTTCTTCCAAAATTTTTTTTCCAAAAAATACTTTACCCAAATGCCAATCAGAAGTATGAATAAGACGCAAAAACTAACCTCAAATTTTTTTATTTTAGTTTAGCACTTATCTTAGTTTTTTAAAAGATAGTGTATAAGTCCAATAGGATTGGAGACTGTGGGTTATTTTTTATAAAAATTCTAAATTCTTTACAATAACTTAACCAATAACATCTTAACGCTAACTTATTATCTAATCTAGGAGGTCCACTTCTCCCCATGATACCATATCAAATCATCCATTAATTTTTTCTTTATACTCTATAAAATCTTTCCTCTGAGCTTCTTTTTCTAATTTTTCCCTTAACCTTTCCCTTGGGATACTCTTTTAATTCAGTGTTATATTTATCTCAAAACTCTACAGCTTTAAACCTAAAGAGAATCTCTTCTTTAAAAGAGACCTCCTTATAGAGTTTAGCTTTTCTAAGCTTTTAGCCTCTGTCATTTTTTAGTTTATAATAAAGGCATGTTTTACTTCAAAATTAGAGGGACAAGAACCCCTTGCTTCCTTAAGCTCTAAAGCTCCACAAGGAGGCTGTCCCTCAACTCCCCATAAGTTGGTTGGGCTTGAAATTAATGAATCCTCTCAAATCATCCTTACCCATAACTTTCCCCAAAACCTTAAATGGATTCACTAATTTCCTCTTTAGGAAAATTAGGAAAGATAGAAAAACATGAATAGATGCTTTGTTAAGAAGAATTTTTTGATTTTTAATTTTATTACTTTTTTATTTTCCCGAAAGAGACCGAACTTGTGCAGAAGATAGTTAGTTAGGTTTTCCTTGAAATTTTTGAGCAATAAAAAAGATTTCTTTACTTTCCCTTCGAGAACTTTTGGGTTTAAAAATTTTTACTTTCTGAAACATCTTTTCCATTTTCTTTTTAAGAAGAGGAGTTTGAGCTCCCTCAAATACCTTAGCTACTAAATGTCCTCCCTCTTTTAGCACTTCCAAAGAAAGTTCTAAAACCTTCTCTACTAATTCTACAGATCTTAAATGATCTACCCATTTATCTCCCATAGTTTTAGGAGCTAAGTCACTTAAAATTACATCTACTTTTTCAATTCCTAAGGATTTTATTTCCTCTGGGTTTAATTCTAAGACATCTCTTTTAAGGAAAAAGAGGTTAGGAAGTTTGACTTTAATTTCTTCTAAGTCTACCCCTATAACTTTACCTTTTTCACCTATGATCTGAGAAGTGTATTTAGACCAGGAACCAGGGGAAGCTCCTAAGTCTAAAACGGTATCTCCTTTTTGAATAATTTTGAACTTTTCTTGAATTTCTATAAGTTTAAAAACTGAACGAGCAGGATACCCAAGTTCTTTGGCTTTCTTAGCCCACTTATCAAACCAAGGATCAGGACTCATAAAGGTGTTTAAACTATTTCTAACATTCTTTTTACTGCTCTATAAGCTTTTTTTATTATTTCCTCAGGTAGAACTACTTCATATTTAAGTTCTTCTAAGGATTCATAAAGTTCCTTTAAGCCTATTTTTTTCATAGAAGGACATACCATTTTATCTGGAGCAGGGTGATAAAACTTTTTTTCTGGATTTTCCTTAGCTAAGGGGTAAAGAAGACCAACTTCTGTGCCTATGATAAACTCTTTATAAGGCAACTCCTTAGCCAATCTTAACATACCACTGGTTGAGGCTGTATAATCTGCTAAATCTATGACCTCCGGTTTACACTCTGGGTGAGCAATAAAAACTGCTGAGGGATACTTTTTTTTACATTCTAAAACCTCTTTGGCAGTTAAAATATGATGAAAGGGACAAAAACCATCTCCAAAGATAATTTCTTTGTCAGGATAAAATCTTTGAGTATATTGAGCTAAATTCATATCTGGGAGCATAATAATTCTTTTTTCTTTGAAGGTGCCTACTACTTTTACAGCATTAGCTGAGGTGCAGCAAATATCACTTAAAGCTTTAACTTCTGCAGTAGAGTTAACATAGGTTACCACGGGAGCTTCAGGATATTTTTCTTTTAATTCTAAGAGATCTTCAGGAAGGATCATGTTTGCCATTTCACAAGGAACTTCTAATACTGGAAGAAGAACCTTTTTTTGAGGAGAAACTATTTTAGCCGTCTCCCCCATAAAAAATACTCCACAAAACACTATAACCTCTGCATCTGTCTGGCTGGCTTTAAGACTAAGTTCTAAGGAATCTCCCTTTAAATCTGCTATATCCTGAATCTCAGGAGGTTGATAGTTATGGGCTAAAATAATAGCCTTTCTTTTTTTCTTTAATTCTAAAATTTTTTCTATTAGTTTTTCCTTTTCCATATCTTTCCCCATTATTCTTGAAAAAAATACTTATTTAGTATTTTAGTTTATAATTTAAAATTTTCAAGTGCCTTAAATATTTTGGTATAGCATTCCAGGGGTATTTGAAGGTTCCCCTTTCCCTTTCCCAAAAGGATATGGGGTTTATTTTCACCGTGAAAATCACTTCCTCCTGTAATCAAAAGACCCAACTCCTTAGCACATTCTATAAGAAATTTGGTATACTCCCGAGTGTGTTCAGTATAATAAGCTTCAATTCCTTTAAGCCCAGCTTCTTTTAATTCCTTTAAGTATTTTTTTAAGGCTAAGGGATTTAAGTTTAGGGTGAAGGGGTGGGCTATCACAGGTATACCTCGAGCCTTAAGAATAATTTCTATGGCCTCCTTAGGAGAAAGAAGAGCCTTAGGAACATAGGCAGGGGCTCCTTTTTTTAAATACCTTTCAAAGGCTTCTTCAAAGGTTTTAACCACTCCTTTTTTTACTAACAAATTAGCAATATGAGGCCTTCCAATTTCCCCCTTAGCAGTTTGCAAAAGTTCTTCTAAGGTAATATCGATCTTTAAATTTTTAAGTTTTTCTATCATTTTAAGGTTTCTTTCCTTACGGGCTTTTTTAAGTTTTTCTAAAACCTCTTCAAGTTCAGTAAGTTCAGGAGTTAAAAAGTAACCCAAAAGATGAAAGTGTCCAGGGCCTTCAACTTTTACGCTAATTTCTACTCCACAAAGGAAGGGAAGTTTTTCTTCTAAGGCAGTATCATAACCCTCTTTTAATCCACTTACCGTATCATGATCTGTAATAGCTAAAGCTAAAAGTCCCTCCTTTTTAGCAAGATAAACCAATTCAGAGGGAGAAAAGCTACCATCTGAAGCATTAGAGTGCACATGAAGGTCTATCAATTTCTTTCCTTTCTCTGTTTTTTATATTCGTAGGCTGCACGAATAAAATCTTTAAAAAGAGGATGGGCTGCAGAAGGTTTAGATTTAAATTCAGGATGGAACTGAACTCCTATAAACCAAGGATGGTCTTCTAATTCTACAATTTCTACTAATTTTTCATCAGGAGAGATTCCCACTACCTTAAGTCCAGCTTTTTCTAAAGCCTCTCTATAAACGAGATTAAACTCATATCTATGTCTATGTCTTTCAGAGATTTCATCGCACCCGTAAGCCTTCCAAACTTTGGAACCTCTTAATAGTTTACAGGGATAACTGCCTAATCTCATGGTGCCACCAAGGTCACAAGTTTCATCTCTTTTTTCTATACATCCTTTACGAGGGTTATACCATTCCTTCATTAAATAAATAATTGGATAGGGAGTATTTTTATCAAATTCTGTAGAATGGGCCTCTTCCCATTTTAGCACATTTCTTGTAAATTCGATTACCATAAGTTGCATTCCTAAACAAATTCCGAAGAAAGGTATCTTATGGGTGCGGGCATATTTAATAGCTAAAAATTTTCCCTCTATACCCCTTATACCAAAACCTCCTGGAACTAAAATCCCATCCACCTCCCTTAAAGTTTCTTCTATATTTTCTGGGGTTAGCTCATCTGCACTTACAAACTTTAAATCCACCCTCAAATCGTTAGCCAAGCCTCCATGGGTCAGAGCTTCATTAAGAGACTTATAAGAATCTTTCAAATTTACATATTTTCCCACTATAGCAATAGTTACGTTGTCTTTGGGATTTTTATACTTTCTTACAATTTCTTGCCAGACCGATAAGTCAGGTTCTCTGGTCCAGATATTAAGGAGTTCCACTATTTTTTCATCCAAACCCTCTTGATGAAATATGAGAGGAATTTCATAAATACAATCTACATCTTTGGCTGTAATAACTGCATCTTCATCTACATTGCAAAAAAGAGCTATTTTCTTTTTAATTTCTGGAGGTAAAAATCTATCGGTTCTACAAAGAAGGATATCAGGTTGAATACCTATGGCTCTTAGTTCCTTTACACTATGTTGAGTAGGTTTAGTTTTTAATTCTCCTGCGGTTTTTATATAGGGAACAAAGGTTAAGTGAATATAAAGAGTATTTTCTCTTCCCAAATCGTATCTTAACTGTCTTATAGCTTCTAAAAAGGGAAGACTTTCAATGTCTCCCACTGTTCCTCCTACTTCCACGATAGCTACATCAATTTGAGGGCCAGCCAAATCTAAAATGCAAGACTTTATTTCATCAGTTACATGGGGTATAATTTGGACTGTTCCACCTAAGTAGACCCCCTTTCTTTCCTTAGTAATCACAGAATAATATATTTTTCCAGAGGTATAATTATTTTTGGCATTCATAGAAGCTGAAGTAAATCTTTCATAGTGACCCAAGTCTAAATCCGTTTCTGCTCCATCTTCTGTAACATAAACTTCCCCGTGTTGAAAAGGATTCATAGTACCGGGATCTACATTGATGTAAGGGTCTAACTTTAAAAAGGTTACTCTAAGGCCACGAGCCTCTAAAAGTGCTCCCATTGAAGCTGCAGCCAAACCCTTTCCCAAGGAAGATAAAACTCCACCTGTTATAAAAATAAATTTAGTATGAAGTTTTTTAGACCTTTTCATACTTAAACCCTTGCTTTTAAGAATTTTTTATAGATACACCCAATCTCTCGGAAAGGAATTAAGAGCTCTAAGTCCTCTCTTAGTTACCAAATAGGTTTCTTCAATTCCAATTACTCCTAAGTTGGGTACATGAAACTTTGGTTCTAAAGCTAGGACCATATTTTCCTTTAAAACTGTTTTTTGATTTTTAGCTAAAGCTGGAGGTTCATCAATTTGTAGTCCCACTCCATGACCTACAAAATTTAATACTTCTCCGTGAGCCATAAAGTAATCTTTAAGTCCCTCTTGTTGAACTAAGTCCAAGGCTTTTTCATAAACCTCAGAAGCTGTAATTCCTTCCTTTACCTCTTTCTCAAGAACTTTTAAAAGGTTTAAAGCACATTTAAAGTAAGCCTCAGCTTGTGGAACTTTACCAAAGCTTACCATTCTGGTTTGGTCTATATAGTAACCTCTAAAGTACCCAGCAAAATCTATTAAAATGGGTTCTCTTCTTCTTAACCTTTTAGCTGTTGCTCCAGAAGGAAACCCAAGAATTCCCCTTCCTCCCTGCCCAGTAATAAAGTGAATAGGTTCTAAAGCTTCCTTTCCAGAAAGGAGGTGCCCATAGGTTAATTCAAATCCATAAAGAGAGCGCACCATACCAGGATGCCCTAAACTTCTTAGTTCTTTTTCTAAGAGGGCACTGGCTAAAAGTTCCGACATGCCTGGCTTAAATTTCTTAAGAGCTCTTCTCAAAGCCTTAGCTAAAAACTTTCCTGCTCTTTTAATACAAAAAATTTCATAAAAAGATTTTAGCATTCTTTGTTCTAAAATAAGATAATCCACTTTTTTTATTTGGAAATCCTCTAAAAGTTCTTGATATTTAAAGTAAAGCTCAGGGGTTAGGGCATTAATTTCTAAACCGAGAGCCTTTCCTCTCCAAGCTTTTAAAATAAGAGATAGATCTTTAAAGCTTTTTAAAGGTTCAAAAGGAACTAAACTTTCTTTTTTAGCCCTTTCCCAAGGCCTGTTAACTAAGAGTTTTACCTCCTCCGTTGAAATAATCAAGACTCCCCTAACAAAGGTATGGGTAAAGTAAAAAATATTTAAAGGTGAGAAAATAAGAACCACAGAAAGGCCTTGAGTTTTTATAGTTTCTTTAAATTTATTAAGCCTTAATTCGATTTCTCTTTTAATAACTTTCATTTTTTAATTTATCAACTATAGCTAAGATTGTTTTAGCATAGGGTTCACTAATATTATATTTCATAATTATTTTCTTCTTTCCCTCATAAGAGAGTTCCCTTTTATACCCTTCCTTTTGGAGATAATTGGCTATACTGGCTAAGGCATCTTGAATTTCATAGAGGTCAATCTTTCCATCTCCATTCCAATCATATCCATAAATTACATAGCTTCTAGGAACAAATTGTGGATATCCAAAGGCTCCAAAAATAGAACCCTTTAAAGAGAAGGGATCCCAATGGTTTTTATAAGCTATTTCTATTAAATAAAGAAGTTCTCTATAACCCCAATTGCTTCTTCTTTCCCATCTTTTTTTAATTAACTCATCCTCTAAGGAAAGATGGGGAGGGTTTATAAATTTTTCATAAAGTTCTCTTTCTCCGGAGAGAGCTAAACTTAAAAAAACATTAAAAACATTATAATTTCCCGTATTTTTCCCTAAATCTGTTTCAACTAAAAAAATAGCTACTAAGGTTTCCTTTTCTACATCAAAAAAATTTTCTATTTTTTTTAATAGTTCTCTATTTTGCTCTATAAATTCCTTAGCCCTTTTTAAACGACTTTCTTCTAAAAATTGGTGATAGGGTAAAGCTGTTTCCCTCCAAGTAAGGCTCTTGTTCATAATTTCAGGAAGATAGGTTAGTTTTGAGGAACAAAATAGAGTTTCTATAAACTCTTCAGGAACCCTATCCTTCAGATCGGTTTTTACTCTTTCTTTGAGTTTTTTTAAATATATAGCCAACTCTCCTTCTTGACAGCTTAGAGAAATTTGAGGTTGAAAATTAGAGTGAAAAAGATATTTAATTTGGAAAAAACTTAAAATTATGAACAATCCTATTATAAAAAAGATCATAAATTTTCTTCTTTGGCTAAGTTTAAAAGAGAACCTGCTAAAATACAAGCCCTTTCTCTTTCAGTAAGGTCTATTAAAGCCCATAGAGAGCCCTTTTTTTCTATAGTTATTTCAAGCTTTTTAGCCCCGCTTTCTAAGACTTTTCTAAGATTTCTTATTAAGAATTTATCTCCTACTTCTATTTTATTATAATCTTCTTTATTTTCAAAAAAGAGAGGTAAAATTCCAAAGTTTATAAGGTTACTTCTATGAATTCTGGCTAAACTTTTTACTAATTTTATTCTAACCCCCAAAAATCTGGGGGCTAAAGCTGCATGCTCTCTTGAAGAACCTTGTCCGTAATTTTCTCCTCCTACGATACCTATGGCTAAGTTTTTTTCTTTTATTTCTAAAGCTTTTCTAAAAAAATCGGGATCTAAATTTTTATAAACATATTTACTAATAGCAGGTAAATTACTTCTTAAGGGAAGGATTTCAGCTCCAGCTGGCATGATATGATCCGTAGTAATATGGTCTTCAACTTTTAAAAGAAAAATTCCTTCTAAATCTTGAGGAAGAGGGTCAAAAGAGGGTAGGGGAGCAATGTTTGGTCCTCTTATAATTTCCACTTTTTGAGCTTCATCTTCTGGAAGGGGAGGAATTAGCATAGAGTCATTTATTATGAACTTCTCAGGAAGCTTTATCTGAGGAGGATCTCCCAGTTCTCTTGGATCGGTAATGACTCCTCTTATAGCAGAGGCTACAGCTGTTTCAGGAGAAATCAAATAAACAAAATCAGGATTTGTTCCTGAGCGTCCTGGAAAGTTTCTGGTAAAGGTTCTTAAAGAAATAGCGTTAGTAGGAGGAGCTTGTCCCATGCCAATACATCCTAAGCATCCACATTGATGAACTCTGGTTCCCCCTCTTAAAAGACTTTGAAAAGCAGAAAGAGCTACTAAATTTTCTAATACTTGAAGAGAGCCAGGATTTATCTCCAAGGAAACTTGAGGATGAACTCTATGTTTTTCTAAAACCTTAGCTACCATGAGTAAATCTTTTAAAGAAGAGTTAGCACAGGACCCTACTATTACTTGGGAGACAGGTTTTCCAGCTTCTTCAACTACTTTTTTAACTTTATCTGGAGAGGAAGGACAAGCACAGAGAGGTTCAAGTTTAGAAAGATCTACCTCTATTATTTCATCATACTGGCTATCTTCGTCAGAAGATAATTCAACGAAGTCCTTTTCTCTCTCCTGAGCTCTAAGCCAGGCTAAGGTAATCTCATCTGAAGGAAAGATACTTGAAGTGGCTCCCATTTCAGTTCCTAAGTTACAAAGAGTGGCTCTTTCAGGAACACTAAGTTCTTTAACGCCAGGACCAAAATATTCCAAAATTTTTCCTACCCCCCCCTTTACTGTAAATTTAGACAAAAGATAAAGGGCTAAGTCTCGAGCAGAAACCCAAGGCTTAAATTTTCCGTAAAGATATACTCCTACTACCTTAGGCATTTTTAGGTAAAAGGGCTTTCCAGCCATAGCCATTGCTACATCAAGACCTCCAGCCCCTATAGCTAACATACTACAGCCACCTGCTGTAGGAGTGTGGCTATCGGAACCTAAAAGGGTTTTTCCAGGAATAGCAAACCTTTCTAAGTGAACTTGATGACAAATGCCATTTCCAGGTTTGGAAAACCAAATTCCATATCTCTGGGCTACACTTAGTAAATACCTGTGATCATCTGCGTTTTTAAAATCGGTCTGTAAAATATTATGATCTACATAGGAAACCGAAAGCTCAGTTCTTACTCTTTTAATTCCAATGGTTTCAAATTCCAAATAGGTCATAGTTCCTGTAGCATCTTGAGTAAGGGTCTGATCAATCTTAATAGCAATTTCTTCTCCAGGTATCATTTTTCCTGAAACTAAATGACTTTCTATAATTTTATAAGTAAGATTTGGTTTCATAAAATTTTAACCTCCCTCCTAAATATTTTTAAATTTCAATAAAACAATCGGGATAGAAAGTTTTAACTTTTTCTAAGAGTTTTTCTATTTCATCCTTCAAAAGATTCTTCTCTTTGAGATTTAGTGAAAAAATAATAAACTCTGAAATGGAAAAGGAAGTTAAAATTCCATAATAGTCTGAGTAATTTTTGATTACCAAAATTCCTAAAAAAGGGACTAAAGAAAGAAGTTCTTCACAACTTCCTCTTATTTGAAAAAGTAGGATCAAATGTTTAGATTTTAAATGGGCTGGTAAAAAGTGTTTTTCCTCTTCAGTTAAGAGTTCTATAATTAGGTCTTGAGAAGTGATAATAGAGTGTTTAGGCATACAATCTTTAAAGAAATCCTTAGGAAGTTTTTTAGAAAGAACTAAGAAAAGGGCCTTTACCAGCCTTAAATCCAAATGTTCCCTAAAAAGAATTCTTAAAGTAAACATCGGAAGAGTTAAAATAAACTCTCGTTTCCCTACTTCATCGAATTTTATATGGGGAGGAGTTCTTTCTAAAAATTTATAAATAGGACTATCACTTAGGGAGTTAATTTTTAAGGTTAAGTAGTAAAGTTTAGAAAGTTCTTCAAGAGAGAGTTTAAATTGAGTTTTAAAGTATTGTAAAAACTCTTTAGGTTTTGAAGGAAACTCATTTATCCAAGCTATCTTCATCTGTTTTTAAACCTTCTAACAAAGAAATTATTTTACCTTCCATAAGTTTTTGGGTCAAGATCAAATCTTCTGGATAGGTAATTTTAAAGTTTAAAAGGGAACCCTCTACCATTTTAACAAAATAACCAAAATGGAGAAGTAGGGAGCTTTCGTCAGGAAAAAGCAAGTTTTCCTTTTCTGCTTGATTTAAACAAAACCTTAAAATTTCAGCTTTTATACCTTGAGGTGTTTGAACCTGGTATAGTCCTTCTCTGGGGAAATTTTTTTTAAGCCATCCTCCCTCCACTTGAGTTAAAGTATCTCTCACGGGAATAGCAGGAATAGCTGCTTGATACTTTAAGGTAGCCTCAATAATTTTAGTGATAAGATTAGCACTGATAAAAGGTCTTACTGCATCGTGAACCAAGAATATTTCAGTATTATAAGGAGCTGCCCTTACTCCAGCCCAAACAGAAGCTTGCCTGGTTTCTCCCCCCAAAATAATTTTTTTGACTTTTTTAAATCTATGTTGAATAACTAATTTCTCTAAATAGTTTAAATAATTGGAAGAAGTTGCAACTATAATTTCATCTACTTGAGGATGATTTTCAAAGGTTTTTAAGGTATAAATGATAAGAGGAACATCCTTTATAGAAAAAAACTGTTTAGGAATGGTAAAACCTACCCTTTTACCCTCACCAGCTGCAGGAATTATGGCTACAATCATTAAACCCTAATTCTATCAATTTTTCTTAATTTTTCAAAATAAAATGCTATAATGTTACTCATGTTTGAAAAATATACTGAAGAACAAAAAAAGATTATCTTAGAAAAGGAAGACCTTTTAGTAATAGCGGGTCCTGGTACAGGAAAGACCTACACCTTAATCGGAAAAATTAAACATCTTTTAGAAAAGGAAAAAGTTTTTCCTGAAAAAATTTCAATTTTAACCTATGCAGTTAAAACTTCTCAAGAACTTAAAGAAAAATTAAAGGGGGAGCATTTAGATTTTATAAAAGTAGATACCTTTCATGGATTAGCTTACGATCTTTGGAGAGATTACTATGGAAAGTCTCCTTCTATAATTTCTGAAGAGGAAAGAAAAAAAATCTGTGAAAAACTTTTTCCTAAACAAAAAAACCCCCTTAAAAACTTTCAAAACAAAGTTTTTTATTTTGAATATCTAAAAAAGAGGGGGATTTTAGATTTTGATCTTCTTTTTTATGAAATTAAGAAAATTCCTAAAAAATTTGAAAAAGGCTTTATTATAATTGATGAGTTTCAAGATCTATCTCCTGATATTTTAAATTTTTTATCTAAGTTTAAAGAGGCAACCTTTACCTTTTTAGGAGATCCCTATCAATCTATCTACAGTTTTAAAGGAGTAAATTTGGAATATCTTAAGAATTTTTTAAATCTTTTTAAGCCTAAGCTTAAAGAATTAACCCTTTCTCTAAGTTTTAGGTGCCCTGAAGTTCTTCTTGAGTATGCTAAAAAGTTTAAAGTTTCTCCTTGGAAGGAAGTAAATTTTAAGGGACTTTCAAAGGGGGGAATAGTAGAAGGTTATTTTTTAGAAAATATATGGGAAGAAGCTAAATTTTTGAGCAAACTAATAAGGGAATTGATAGGAGGTTTAAGTTTAGAAGAGGCTAAGCAAACCTCTACTTCTCCCTCTCAAATTTTTGTTTTAAGTAGAATTAAAGAGGTATTTAAGGTTTTAAAGGAGAATTTAATCAAGGAAGGATTTCCGGTAAGCTTCCCTGAGGATGAAGCCAAAGAATATTTAAATCAAATTCAAAAAATTTTGGAAAATAATAATTTCAAAAAATTTCCCCAAATTTTTATTAAAAGGAATCCCTCTATAGAAATGGAAAGTTTTATAAAAAATATATGGTATTTAAGTGGAGAGGAAGAAGAAAAATTCTGGTTCTATCTTAAAAAGTTAGAAACCTTAGATCTTATTTTTCCCAAAAGAGAAGGAATTAACTTTCTTTCCATTCACGGTTCTAAGGGTTTAGAAGCAGATTATGTTTTCTTGGTAGGAGCAGAGGAGGACCTTATTCCTTTAAAAATTTTTAAGGATACTTTAGAAGATGAGGAAAAAAGATTAGTTTATGTAGCTCTAACCAGGGCCAAAAAGGGATTTTACTTTACAGCTCTTAAAGAAAGAGAAATTTTAAATTTTTCTTTTAAAAAGGGGTTATCCTCTTATTTTAAAGATTTTCCTTTTAAAATTATAACTTCTCAACCCAAAAAGCCCAAACAAATTAAACTCTTTTAGTCTCTTAAGTCAAAATTTTCCTTTTTAGCTAATTGTTTCATTTTAGCTAAAGCTTTCTTCTCTATCTGTCTTATTCTTTCACGAGAGACCTTAAACATATATCCGATTTCCTCTAAGGTATAACCCTCATATTCTCCTAATCCAAATCTCATACGAATAATTTTTTCTTCTCGAGGAGAGAGGGTAGCTAAAAACTTTTTAATTTTTTCAGACACATTTTTTTTACGAGTGTTTTCGTAAGGAGAAGGACTCTTTTTATTTTCTATAAAATTACCCAAAGTACTTTCTTCATCCCCTATGGGAGTTTCTAAAGAAACGGGCTCTTTAGAGGTTTCAAAGATAACCAAAATTTTTTCATAAGGAACCCCTGTTTTTTGAGAAAGTTCTTCAGGAGTAGGTTCTCTTCCTAACTCTTTAGAAAGTTCGTAAAAGGCTTTAAAAACATGATTTCTTAGTTCTAAAAAGTGCACCGGAAGCCTTATAGTGCGAGTTTTATCTAAGATAGCTCTGGTAATCGATTGTCTAATCCACCAAGAAGCATAGGTACTAAATTTATTACCCTTTCTATAATCAAACCGATATACCGCTCTCATTAAACCCAAGTTTCCTTCTTGAATAAGATCTGCTAAGGAAAGTCCCTGCTTTATGTATTTTTTAGCTATTGAAACTACCAATCTTAGATTAGCTCTTACCATCTCATCCTTAGCTTTTTCTATTTGAAAAATACAATCTTTAATTTTTTTACAAAATGATTTAACTTCGTTTTTGCTGTACTTTTTTTCACATTCACTTATCATTCTTTCCAAATAGTTTACATAAGTTTTTTTAGGTTTTAAATTGGGATCTCTTTTTTTCCATTCCCTAATTTGCTCTTTAAGTTCCTTTATTTCCTTACAATAAAGATTAGTATTTTCTACAGTTTCAATAATAGTATAAAAACCTTCTCTAATCTGCTTAGAAAGTTCTTCCTCTCTTTCAGGAGTAAGTAATTCATATTTTCCCATTTCTTTAAGATACAAAGAGAGAAGTTCTTCACTCCCAGGTTCGCTAATGGATTCTTCCTCATCTAATTCACCTTCTATAAAGGAGGAAAGTTCTTTGATTTTATCCTGAGCTTTTTTTTCTATGTATTCCTCCCTTTCATAGGGATCAAGTTCCTTAAGTTCAATTCCATAACTTTCAAGTAAATCAAAAATTTCTTCCATTTTATCAGGATCATTATATTCTTCTGGAAGAATACGATTTAATAAATCATAGGTAAGCTGTCCTGACTTGCCTAACTGTAAAATTTTTTCTTCTAAATCCTTAGTTGCCATTATAACTTACCCACCTCTTTTTATTGACTATTTTTTAAAATATACTTAAAATTTTAAATACCAAAAATTAATTGTTAAAATTTTCATTTTCTTTCAATGAAAAAGAAATTATAATAAAGATACTTTTAGATATTGTTCATTTAATTTTTTTTGGCAAGTTCCAATTTAAAGAAAAAAGTTTAATATTTAATAAATTTCGAAATACAAAATATTTTATTTTAATTTTTATTAAAAATTTGGCAATTTTATTCAATTTTAAAATATTTTTTAAAAATTTATTTTTTAAAAATTTCACCCCCTATTTTAAGTTCACCTAACAATATAATTAATATAAATATTTTTTAATTTTTTTCAAGTAAAGTTGAGATTATTTGAAAATTATTCAAATAGGAGATCAATTTAGAGAAACAACAAAGATAAAGGTTTTTAAAGGTAATAGAACTAAAATGTTATTGCTCTCCCTTTTGGGGACATTTTAAATATTAGAGTAAAGTTAATTCAAGGGAGAAATTAGAAAACTTACCACAGAAGAAAAATTCCATACACGAAAAACCTCGACACTTTGCAGAGAGGTTAAAAAAATAAAAAATTAAATCTCGGCGAAATATAGGAAAAGATTAATTCTTGAATTTATGACTTACTCAATTATTATAAAAATTATGAAGCTTCCTATTGG
>JANXAD010000012.1 GCA_025062245.1 Thermodesulfobacteriaceae bacterium
TATACTCTATCTCTTTCAAAAGTTCTCTTATATAATCTTTATACATTTCAAGAACTTGTTCTTTTTTCTCATTTTTAGTAGGATTAACTATTAATTTTTCTGCTATTTCTTGACTAATTTTTAATTCCTTAGCTACTTTACTAATAAAACTTTTTAAACCTAAATTTAGAAGTTCTCTTCCATAAACAGGGGCTTTTTTTTCACAAAAGAAAAGCTTAATTTTACTATATCCCCAATCTATAATTAATTTATTTTCTTCCTCATAAAAAAATTCAGTATAATTATGTAAATTTACTATATCCGCATCAATGTTTACTATCTCAAAACCAAGATGATTAAAAAGTTTTGCATAACTATCTACTATACTTTTTTTAGAAACTATATAAAAAACCTCATAATTACCACCTGAAGGGATTGTATAATAATCATAATAAACATCCTCTATTTTGTAAGGAATTTCATCATCAATTTGCTTTTTAATAGCTTCTAAATTTTCTATATCTTTGGTAAAAAAGTTTCCTAAAATGACTAAATCATAAGGAAGAGAAAGATAAACTTTTTTAATAGAAGGTTTAAAAATATCTAAAAGATTTTTTATATTATAAAAAAGTAATTCTTCATTATTGATAATTCCATTTATTATGGCATTTTCAAAAGTTTTACCTCTAATAAACCCGGTAAGAATAGGATTATCTCCCTCTTGTTGAATTTCTGCTATTTTGATATAAGAAGAACCTAAATCAAAAGAAAGAAAACCTTCTCTTTTAATTCTTTTTAAAAATTGTAACATTTAAACTAAGTATTAACAAATTTTTGAAAAAATCAAGAGATTATTTTAAATCTTAAAATTATTGATAAAGTTTTAAAAATATAGCCATATTTCTTTTCATTACTTATGTCCCAGCCTTTTTAGCTTTTTACCTATAGGGTAATGTTTTTTTGGATTGCTCCCCATTTTTTTGGACACTTTGAAGGTTAGGGTAAATATTATAGCCTCAAAAAGACCAAAAAACCTGAAGAAAAGTCTTTTTTAAGTATCCCTTTTATGGATATAAGAAAATAACCCTTCTTTTAAGATAGGAAGTAAGAGGTTAACCACAAGAGGGTTTTAGAGAGTTTTCACAGGGTTTTAGGGGGAAGTATTTGGAGGAAATGGATAAAGGGGTGCGAAAAAGCCCACACCCTAAGATTTTAAGGGTCCAAATTTTGGGGACATCTCATTTTTTATAAATTTATGTTAAAAATTCAAATAATAAAGATTTTAAGAGCTTTTAAACAAGGTCTATCAGCAATTGGGAGACCCCGTGAAACACTTTACATTTTCTTAAAAAAAATTATATTTTATTTAATCCTATAAAATTTTGAAAGGAATTAACTTATGACCCAATCCCACAAAAAGCCTGAAATGAAATCTTTTTCTAATCCCTCAGAGGAGGAATCTATTTTAAAGGAAATGGATAAACAGGAAATTCGTACCCTAGGGGACCTTATTAGAATCCTTATCGCAAGACCGGATTGGCTTACATTTTTAAGAACGGTAATTTTGACTACAGAACTTATAGAACTTCCACAAAAATTTCAAAAGTTTTTAGAAGAAGAATTTAAACCGCTAAAACAGGATGTAGCCGTATTAAAGCAGGATGTAACCGTATTAAAGCAAGATGTAGCCGTATTAAAGCAAGATGTAGCCGTATTAAAGCAAGATGTAGCTGTATTAAAACAAGATGTAGCTGTATTAAAACAAGATGTGGAAGTATTAAAACAAGATGTAGCTATATTAAAGCAAGATGTAGCTGTATTAAAACAGGATGTAGCTATATTAAAGCAGGATGTGATTTATCTTAAAGGGGAGGTTTCCTATTTGAAAGGAGAATTTGGAAGATTTAAAGGTAGAGAGTTTGAAAGAACGGTAAGAGAGCGTTACTATGCCTATTTTGGCAAACTTCTAAGGAAATGTAAACTTATTCCTTTTGAAGAAATTCTTCCCCTTCTTGATATGGCAGAAGAAGAGGGGTTGATCAGTGAAAAACAGAGGGAGTCAGTATTACAACTTGACTTAGTAGTTTCAGGGGAAATAAAGTCCACCAAAAAGTCGGTGTGCTTAGCAGTTGAAGTATCCTATAGTTTGCAAGAGGATGACCTTGAGAGGGCAGTTGAACGCGCTGGAGTTTTAGCCTATCTTTTAAAAAGTGAAGTTATTCCTGTAGTAGTTTATGTAGAAAGTAAAGAAGAGGTCGAAAAACAGGCAGAAGAAAAGGGTATTTTAGGTATAAAAGTAGATTATTAAATTATATGGAAAAGAAATATGGAGAAATAGCTATAGAAACTGCTGAACTTGAAGCTTGGGATAATCCTTATCCAAATAGGGATTACCTTATTGAAATTACTTTCCCTGAGTTTACTTGTCTTTGTCCCCGTTCAGGATATCCTGATTTTGCAGTAATTAAAATCTCTTACATACCCTCTGAAAAAATTGTAGAACTTCGCTCTTTAAAACTTTGGCTTAATAAATTCAGGTCTCGCTATATTTCTCACGAATCTGCCACTAATGAAATTTTTGATGCTCTTTGGAATCTTCTTAAACCTAAAAAACTAAAAGTAGTTGGAGATTTTAATCCTCGGGGAAATGTGCATACCATAATAACAGTGGAAAAATCAATTCATCCATGAATCTTAGTGCTAAAGAAGAGAAGGTTTTAAATTCCCTAATAGAGGGTATCCCTTTGGTTGAAGAACCTTTTAGAAAGATGGCTGAAAAAATTCAAATCTCTGAGGAGGAATTTTTAGAAATAGCTCAAACTCTTTTAAAAAAAGGCTATCTTAGAAGAATTGGAGCAATTCTTAGACACAATCTGGTTGGGTATAAGGGAAATGCTCTGGTAGTTTGGAAAATTCCTGAGGAAAAAGTTGAAGAGATCGGCCAATTTTTTTCCTCTAAATCCTTTATTTCTCACTGTTATCTTAGAGAAACTCTTCCAGAATGGCCCTATAATCTTTATACTATGATTCATGCTAAAAACGAGGAGGAAGTTTTGCAAATGGTTCAAAAACTATCTCAAGAGCTCAACCTAAAAGATTATGAAATCCTTTTTACTGAAAAAGAGATAATAAGAAAACATGCCTTCTACTCTCCTTAAGAGAAAATCTTAACTAAAAGTGTAATAGAGAAAACTTTCAGTTTCTCCTGGGTATTTTCCTTTAACTAAGACATAAAAAATTTGATTATTAAAAACTCCCACTCCAGTTATAAAACCTGCTTGTTGGTCTAAGAGATTTCTAAAAAAGTAAGTCCCTTCGTATCCTAAAACTAATACCTGAGAGACTGCACTTTCTAAAGGAAGTCTTCGGGTTTCTTTGATCACCGTTTCTAAGGGAAAATTAGCTGACACAAAGAGAAGTTCCTTTTGGCCATCTCCATTTAGATCAGCTATAACCGGTGTGATTAAAGGAAACACTACCTGCTTAACTACTTCCTGTCCCCTTTTACCTTTTAAAATTTCTACTTGATAAAAGTGAGAAACTATACGATAAGGAGTAGCCCAAACTAAATTTAAACCTTTATAAATAGCCAATCTTCCATCGGCTAAATAGGTAAAAATTTCCACTTGTCCATCTCTATCTAAATCTGCAAAACCTCCTCCTATACTTCTAAACTCAAGGGGAACCTCAAGCCTTTTAGCATAAACCAACTGTTGGTTTTCCCTTTTTAAAATATAAACTTCCTTTCCAAAAAAATGGTCTGGATCAAAAAGCTGACCTATAAGGGTATCCTTAAAACCTCTTCCTGTGTAATCTACAAACTGAAGAATTAAGTTGGCATTAGTAATCACAGGAATTAATCCTTGAGGGGAAAACTTTAAAATTTCACTTCTCATCCCTACTCTATCTTCGTATACATTTAAGGCTATCCATCCCTGGTGTCCCACAGAAAAATTGACTATTTTTCCAGAAAGAGGTTTATATCTTGCTAAAAGACCTCCCTTAATTTTTACTACAAACAAACCTTGAGAATTAAAGTAAACCATCTCCAGTTGACCATCCTGGTCTAAATCAGCAAACTCTGACTGATAAACCTCACCTATCATTTTTCCCAAAGGGGAGGGAACCTTATAAGTAAAAAGACCTAAAGGTTGGGGCTTAGAAAGCCCTAAAGTAGGGGAAGAAATCTGAACTTTAGCATACTCTATCTCTCCATAAAGTCTAACTAAGTCTAAGTAACTGTTGTAAATTTTTATGCCTCTTTCATCCTCTACAAATACCAAATCTATTCCCTCAGAAAAAAGCTGGGAAGGAGAAATTTGAGAAAGCCTTTTCTGAGAAGAAAAGGTTATTTCACACTCTGGAAGGGTGGTTTTTAAGGTTAAATACAGATTCTCACTTAAGGAAGTCTTCTCAGAGAGAACTAAAATTT
Source organism: Thermodesulfobacteriaceae bacterium (assembly GCA_025062245.1). Lineage (GTDB taxonomy): Bacteria > Desulfobacterota > Thermodesulfobacteria > Thermodesulfobacteriales > Thermodesulfobacteriaceae > Thermodesulfobacterium. The sequence goes on from JANXAD010000012.1 coordinate 4,412, forward strand.
TTAAGTCTGAAAAACGTTTAGCCGGGGTAGGAACAGAAATTTCTTCCTTTTTGGAAATTATTCTACCTACGGAAAAGTTTTCTTCAGTTTTGGAAATTTCAATTTTACCGATAGGTTCCTTTAAAAACCCTAAGGTTTCTTTGGTTTCTGGATGGACAATCTTTTTTACCTTTTTATAAATGGTAAAGATATCCTTAGGTTTGACTCCCTGCACAGCTCCCTTATCTATGATTACCTTACTATCTTCTATTCCAATAATTAAAGTTGATAAAGGAGTGAAATCTTTTCTTACCTCTTCATAGATTTTAGAATAAACCAAGGATACTTTATTAAAAAACAAATAAATAATTATGAAAAGAAAAAATTTTTTCATTGTTCCTCCGATTTTTGATATAGTAAAGTTTCAAGTTCACTTCCTTCTAAAACTTCCTTTTCTAAAAGAAGTTCTACCATTTTTTCCAAAACTTCTCTTTTTTCTTCTAAAATTTTCTTAGCCCTTTCATAGGATGTTCTTAAGATTTTAGCAATTTCTTGATCTATTAATTTAGCAGTTTCCTCAGAAATTAATTCTCTCTCTTTAAAGGGAACATCTAAGAAAAGGTGTTCTCTTTTTCTAAAAGTTTGAGGACCAAGAACTTCGCTCATGCCATAATCCATAACCATAGCTCGAGCTATTTCGGTAGCTTTTTCAAGGTCATTTTGGGCTCCGGTTGATATTTCTTTAAATACTAATTCTTCTGCTACTCTACCACCAAAAAGAACTGCAATTTTGGCTAAAATTTCCTGTTTAGTCAAAAGATATTTCTCTTCAGTAGGAAGTTGTAAAGTATAACCTAAGGCTGCTACTCCTCTGGGAATAATAGATACACGATGTACCTTTTCGTTGGGAGTTAAAACTGAAGCTACGATAGCATGACCTGCTTCATGATAGGCAATACATTTTTTTTCTTCTGGCGAAAGATAACGATTTTTTTTAGCCAACCCTGCTATAACTCTATCTATAGCTTCTTCAAAGTCTTCCATTTCAACGGCAGACTTTCCTTTTCGAGCTGCAAGAAGGGTGGCTTCGTTTACGATGTTGGCTAAATCTGCTCCAACCATGCCAGGGGTTCTGGCAGCTATTACCTTTAGATCTACATCAGGGGCCAATTTTATATTTCTACAGTGAATTCTTAAAATTTCTTCTCTACCCTTCAAATTAGGTCTATCAACCACAATAACCCTATCAAATCTCCCTGGCCTAAGTAAAGCTTGGTCTAAAATTTCTGGGCGATTGGTAGCGGCTATAATGATTACTCCTTTCTTAGGATCAAAACCATCCATTTCAGTAAGAAGTTGAGTTAGAGTATGTTCCCTTTCTTCTGTTCCTCCAAGAGGAGAAAGTCCACGCACCCTTCCCACGGCATCTATTTCATCTATAAAGATTATACAGGGAGCCATTTTTTCTGCTTGAGAGAATAGGTCTCTTACGCGAGCTGCTCCCACCCCTACAAACATTTCTACAAAAGAGGAACCAGAAATAGAAATAAAAGGCACACCCGATTCTCCTGCCACAGCTCTGGCCAGTAAAGTTTTTCCAGTTCCCGGAGGTCCTATAAGTAATACTCCTTTGGGAATTTTAGCCCCTAAGCGGGTAAACTTCTGAGGATTTTTCAAAAATTCTATAATCTCTTTCAACTCCTCTACCGCTTCGTCAACCCCTGCAACATCCTTAAAAGTAACCTGAATCTCGTTTTCTACATAAATTTTGGCCTTACTTTTACCAAAACCCATAATTCCACTTTCAGGAGACGCAAACTTCTTAAAAATAAATAGCCAAAACCCTACAAAAAGTAGCAAAGGTATCATCCAAGAAAGAAAGGTAATCCAAAAGTTGCTCTCAGGTTTCACCTCAAATTTAATCCCCCTTTCTTCTAAAAAAGGAACTAATTCAGGATCTTCAGCCTTGTATACTCTAAAATAAGGTGTATCTTTTACCTTTTGATTTCTAAGTTGAGACAATCTTTCAGAAGCCCTTTCTTTAAATTGTCCATTAATCTCAGTTTTCTTTAAAATTAAATTGTCAACTAACCCTTCCTTTAACAAAATTTTAAATTCACTGTAGGTAAGTTTTTCATAGTAAAAATGTTCCCTTTCTAAAAAAAAGAAAAATAAAATGAAAAAGAAAAAGGAACTTAAAACTAATAAAACTTTATAATTTTTTTTCATCAGCGCTGTTTTTTAAATAACTTTGGCCTGTAGATTCTAAAACAGAAAGCCAATATCTGCTATTTAAAATTACTTGTTTTCTGCGTTTAATGGCTTCTTTAATAGGTATATGAACAAATTGGTCATGTAAATAACTTATCATCAAACCAGTTTTACCTGCCATACCAGCATGCACTGCATATTGTCCTAAAAAACCACAATAAATTCGGTCTTCCACATTAGCAGGAACACTCCTTATTATGTAACTTGGATCAATATATCTAATTACTACTTCTATACCTTTTTCCTTAAAATATCTCTCTATAGCTTGTCTAAGGAAGGTTCCTATGTCTCCTAATTTTATATTTCCAGAAGCATCATATTCTGGAGGATCTTTAATGACATATTTTTGACCTGCACCCTCTGCTACTACCACCACGGCGTGCTTCCTTAAATGTAATCTTCTTTCTAACTCTGCTAAAAATCCCCTTTCGCCTTCCAAATCAAAGTCAAGCTCTGGTATGAGACAAAAGTTTACTTCCTTAGTAGCTAAGGTTGCTGCAGCTGCTATAAATCCAGAATGCCTACCCATAAGTTTAACCAGTCCTATACCATTAGGAACGGCAATAGCTTCAGTATGGGCACATCTTATAGCTTCGCAAGCCAACTCTACAGCTGTATCAAAACCAAAGGTCTTAGATACTAACCAAATATCATTGTCAATAGTTTTGGGAATAGCCACTATGGCAATTTTTAACCCTCTTTTTTGAATTTCCTCCTTTATTTTATTAGCAGCTTTGAAAGTCCCATCTCCTCCTATCATAAAAAGAATTTGAATGTTCATTCTTTCCAAAGTGTCCACAATTTCTTCAATGGGCTGATGACCTCGAGAAGTACCTAAGAAAGTTCCTCCCATAGTGTGAATGTCCTTTACCACTTCAGGAGTAAGTTCTATTATTTTGTGTCCATACTTAGGAATAAAACCTTGAAGACCATAGCGAAAACCTATAATTTTGTCTACTCCATAGGAATAATAAAGAGTCATTACTATAGATCGAATCACATCGTTAATGCCAGGACAAAGCCCACCACAAGTTACAATTCCTGCCTTGACCTTGGAGGGATCAAAATATATGTAAGGTCTTGGCCCTGCAAGTTCAACTGAAGGGGGGAGTTTGTTTTTACTTAAAGTTTCTTTTAGATAATTATAATTCACTCTTAAAGTAATTTTATGCTCATCAGTTACAAAATTCATCTGGGATAACTTCATAGAATTAGGGATTTTACAAGGGCCTAAGTTTTCAATTTTAGTATCAATTTCTTCAATAATTTCTTCTGTAAATTCTAAAATACTAAAATATTCTTTCATTTTTTGGTAACCCCCTTTCCATCTTTTCTAATCTTATTTTAACAGCCTGAGCATGGAAAGGAAGATTCTCAGCCTCTGCTAAGTTAATCACCGCTTGAGCTTCCTTCTTTAAACTTGAAAAGGAATACTGCATAAAGTTAATCTTTTTTAAAAACTTTTCTGTAGAAAGAGAGGAGGTAAATCGGGCCAGTCCCATAGTAGGTAAAATGTGATTAGGGCCTGCTAAATAATCTCCTATAGCTTCAGGAGTATAGGCTCCTAAAAACACAGCTCCTGCATTTTTTACTAAATATAACCATTCCCAAGGATTTTCAAGCATGATTTCTAAATGTTCTGGAGCTATAAGGTTAGAAATTTCAAAAGCTGTTCTCAAATCCTTAACCAGTATAATACCCCCTCTTTGAGAAAGAGCTTTAGAGGCTATCTCACTTCGAACCCCCTCTTTTAAAGCTAAGAAAAGTTTCTCCTTAACTTCTTTAACCAGTTTAGCTGAATTAGTAATAAGAAGGGGTAAACTAAAGGGATCATGTTCGGCTTGAGCTAAAAGGTCCCAAACGATAAATTCGGAAGGAGCGCTTTGGTCTGCAATGATTAAAACTTCACTGGGCCCTGCCAAAAGGTCTATACCCACCCAAGAAGAAACTATTTTTTTAGCTAAGGTTACATAAATGTTTCCTGGACCACAAATCATTTCTACCTTTGGTAAGGTTTCTGTCCCATAGGCCAATCCAAAAATAGACCAAGGACCTCCTATTTTGTATATCTCGTCAATTTCTGCTTCTTTAGCAGCAACCAAAAGGGCTGGATGTAAAGTTTTGTTCTTTCTGGGAGGTGAAACCATAACTAACTTTTTTACTCCAGCTATTTTAGCTGGAATAGCACTCATAATTACAGTAGAAATAAGAGGGGTTTCACCAGCCTTACCTCCAGGTATATAAAGACCTACACTTTCAACAGCTCTAACCAATTGTCCTAAAACTAAACCTTCCTCCTCATACTCAAACCAAGAAAGGCTTAGTCCCTTTAAATGGAATTTTCTAATTTTTTCAATAGCTAATCTTATAGCCGAAAGAAGTTCCTCGGAAACCTCTTGATAGGCTCTTCTTATTTCTTCTTCCTCAACTCTAAATTCCTTAGAAGTCATTAAAACTCCGTCAAATTTTGAAGTATATTCTATAAGAGCTTTATCTCCCTCTTTTCTAACTCTATTTCCAATTTTTTTGACTTCCCTTTCTATTTTTTCCGGAAAACTTTCTACCCTATCTTCAAGCTTTTTTAAGAAAAGCTTAGCTTTTTTAGAAGGATATTTAAAAACTCTTATTTTCATATCTTCAAAACCTCTTTTAATTTATAAGTTTACCACTTTAAAAAGGGTTCTTGCCAGGCCTTTTTAAGTTCTTTAAGTTCCACCTTAAGGAGGATTCGGCCAGAAAAATCCTTTATAATTAAAAAAGGCTCTGCTATAGTTTCTCCGATAAGGCTTACAGGAAGATCCTCCATAAGAGCTTCAAAATCTCGTCTTTTTTCTTTTTTTACCGTAACTAAAATTCTTCCTGCACTTTCAGAAAAGAGAAGAAAATCCTCCCTTTTCTCTCCTTCGTAATATACAGCACTTAAATCCACAGTTATTCCATATCCTCCTGAAAAGGCTTTTTCAGCTAAACTTACAGCAAGTCCCCCATCTGAAAGATCATGGGCTGATTCAACAAGTCCACTATATATGGCCTCACGTAATCTTAAATATAGCTTCCTATTTAAATATGGATTAGGTTTGGGCACCACTCCACCTTTAAGTCCTAAAAGATTAAAATATTCCGATCCAGCTAATTCCTCCTTAGTTATTCCTAAGAGATAAACTAAATCACCAATGCCTTTAACCTCCAAAGTGGTAGCTAAACTAACCTCAGGTATTTTAGCTACCACAGAAAAAAGTAAAGTAGGTGGAATAGAAATTTTCAAACTTCCATCAGGTAAAATGCTTCCTACTCCGTAAGGATTTTTATCTTGAGGAGATAATCCTATTTTCATAAGATAATCATTTTTCATAGAATCCTTCCCTGAAATACAGGGAACTCCATAAACTTTAGTATATTCATAAAGAGCCATATTAGCTCTAACTAACTGGGCTAATTTATATGGTCCATCTGGATTTTTTTCACTCTCTATGGGATCGCACCAACAGAAGTTGTCAAGCCCTGCCATGTATTCTAAATCTCCCCCTACACAAACTGCATTTCTTATAGCCTCATCTATGGCATTAGCTACCATAAAGTAGGTATCATAATCAGAAAACTTAGGACAAATTCCATGGGCTATCACAATTCCTGCTTGACTTTCTAAGTCATAGCGAAGAACTGCTGCATTACTTGGGCCATCATTTTCCAGTCCTACTAAGGGTTTTATTACACTTCCTCCTTGAACCTCATGATCGTATTGCCGAACCACATACTCCTTAGAACACACATTATAACTTTTTAGAATTTGAAGAAGAAGTTCTTTATAGTCAGTAGGTGTTTCAAGAGGTATTTTTTCAGGATAAGAAGGTTTTTTCCAAATAGCTTTCAATTCGAGTTGGGGCACTCCCTCGTGTAAAAATTTAAGAGGTAAAAGTCCCACAGTTTTTCCTTCATAAAGGATATGAAAAAAACCAGAGTTAGTAAATTTTCCTAAAACGGTAGCCAAAACTCCCATTTTTTGAGCCAGTTCTAAAAATCTTTCTAATTTTTCAGAAGGAACAGCCAGAGTCATTCTTTCTTGGCTTTCCGAAAGTAGAATTTCCCAAGGAAGAAGTCCTGGATACTTTAAAGGAGCCTTAGCTAAGTCTATTTCAGCTCCTCCACTTTCTTTAGCCATCTCTCCTACAGAAGAAGAAAGTCCTCCTGCTCCGTTATCCGTTATAGAGTTATATAGGTCTTCATCTCGAGCTTTAAGTAAAAAGTCTACCAACTTTTTCTGAGTAATAGGATCTCCTATTTGAACAGCAGTTACGGGAGAGCCTTCGTGCATCTCCTCTGAAGAAAAGGTTGCTCCGTGAATTCCATCTTTTCCAATTTTTCCTCCTATCATTACTACAAAATCACCAGGTTTTGCTCCTTTTTCCCAAGAGGGTTTTCCATTTATAAAAAGAGGCAAAATTCCACCTGTTCCGCAGTAAACTAAAGGTTTTCCTAAAAATCTGGGATCAAAAACTATAGAACCATTTACGGTAGGAATTCCACTTTGATTTCCTCCATGTTCCACCCCCTCTCTTACTCCTTCAAAAATTCTTCTGGGATGAAGAATTCGAGGGGGAAGAGGTTTATCCCAATCAGGAGGAGCAAAACAAAAAACATTAGTATTGAAAATAAGTTTAGCTCCCCTTCCTGTTCCTAAGGGATCTCTATTTACTCCTACAATACCTGTTAAAGCTCCTCCATAAGGGTCTAAAGCTGAAGGACTATTGTGAGTCTCCACCTTAAAGGCTAAAGCCCAGTTTTCATCAAGCTTTATAACTCCTGCATTGTCTATAAAAACGGATAGGCAAAAGTCCCTTTCCCCCTTTTCTCTTCTTATTTCTTCAGTAGCTTTCTTTATATAAGTCTTGAAAAGACTGTCAATAAGTATCTTTTCTCCGGTTTCTAAATCCTCATAGTGAATGAAAGCATTAAAGATTTTGTGTTTACAATGTTCAGACCAAGTTTGGGCCAAACTTTCAAGTTCCACATCCGTTATATGAGAGTCTAAACCATAGGCTTTTCTTACTTTTTTAAACTCGGGATCAGAAAAAAATTTTTGAATAGTTTGCATTTCCTTTAAATTTAAAGCCAAAAGTCTATTTTTAGAAAGTTCTATAAGTTCAGAATCAGAAAACTTATTTAAGTCAAAGGTTTCCACTAAAGGAGGAAAATACTCGGTAACTCTTGGAACAGGATATGAAATTCCTTTTTTCCTAAAATCTTCATAAGAAAGAATAAAAAATCTTTCTATAAGTTCATTAGCTAAAAGTTCTTTAGCTATTTTTTCTACTTCTTCATAGGTAAGAAAACCCTTAATTAAAAACTGACGAGCAAAATAGATTCCTTCCTTAGAGGGATCTAAAGGTCTTCCAAGTATGTAACTTAAGGCTTCTTCAGCAGTTTTTCCTTCGTTATCTGTGACTCCTGGGCGATAGCCTATCTCTAAAAGCCAGTCAAAAAGTTCTCCTCTTTTTAAAGCTAAAGGCTCATCTATGGTATATTCTTGAATTACAGGATCACAAAGGGCTGACTCTGTAAAAATTTTAATAGTCTCTAAGGAAAAATCTCCTTCTACTAAGTAAACTTTAATAAACCTAAGGTCTTTTACCAAAAAGTTAAAAGCTTGGTTAATTTTTTTACCCACCCTATTTCCTATAGCATCTTTGAGGTGCTTTTTAAATCCAACTTCAACCCTTCTGATCTTCATAACATAGTTGAATATATCTTTAATAAAAATTTTTTCAACAAGCTATAAGGTTGGGGGCTGCTTCCTATGTGATATTCCATATCAAAGCATCCATCAATCTCTTATAAATTTCACCTTTCCTACCTGAGGGCACTTTTTTCTAAATCTCAAATTTCTTTAGTGAACTTAACTTAGATATATGAGAGTTTAAAACTTACTATCCCTATTTCTAAAGCTCTTTCCTTCTATAATAGTTTTTGAAACTTCAAAGGCAACTTTAGTAGCTTAGGTGCTATAATTTATGGTGCACTCTTATAAATTTAAGCCTAAGGAGAACCTCTTTTTTGAAAGACCATACTTGACCTCTCTATCCCTTTTCCTATTTCAAAGAAACCGAACTTATGCAAATTTAGAGTTAAAATGGACTAAAGTAATAGTGGTTTTTATAAGATGTGATAAAATAGGGTTTGCAAGAGGCCTTTGGTAAATAGTAGGAGGTTTTAATTATGGACTGGAAAGATACTTTAAATCTTCCTAAAACGGACTTTCCTATGAAAGCTAATTTAGTAGAAAGGGAGCCTTGGTTTTTAGAATTTTGGCAAAAGGAAAAAATTTATGAAAAGATGTTAAACCGAAGGGAAAAGGCACCTTTATATGTTTTACACGATGGCCCTCCCTATGCTAACGGACCCATTCATTTAGGAACGGCCTTAAATAAAATTTTGAAAGACCTTATTGTAAAGAGTAAAATTATGGCAGGCTATAAAGTTCCCTTTGTGCCAGGTTGGGATTGTCATGGACTTCCTATAGAACTTCAAGTAGAAAAGGAGTTAGGGGTAAAAAGGGGAGAACTATCGCCTCTTGAGGTTCGCAAAGCCTGTAGGAAATTTGCTCAAAAATATATCGACCTTCAAAGGGAAGAATTTATAAGACTGGGAGTTTTTGGAAGATGGGAAAATCCCTATCTTACCATGAGTCCTAAATATGAGGCAGTTATTGCCAGAGAATTTTTAAGATTTTTAGAAACCGATCAGGTTTATCAGAGGAAAAAACCTGTTTTTTGGTGTCCCAGTTGTGTTACTGCTTTAGCTGAAGCAGAAGTAGAATACGAAACTAAGACCTCTCCCTCTATTTATGTAAAATTTACTTTAACTTCTGAAACCCAAAATTTTCTAAACAGAGTTTTGACTTTAAACTTAAAGGAACCTATTCACATATTAATTTGGACTACCACTCCCTGGACTCTTCCTGCCAATTTAGCTTTGGCTTTTCATCCTGAATTTGACTACGCCTTAGTTAAATGGGAAGGGGAATATTTCATTTTAGCAGAAGGAAGGATTTCTGCTCTTTGTGCAGAACTAAATAGGGACTTACCTAAAATTTTAGCCCGTTTTAAAGCACAAATTTTAGAAAATAAACAGGCTCAACATCCCTTTTATGAAAGGGAGAGTTTAATAGTTTTAGAGGATTTTGTAACCTTAGATACTGGAACAGGAATTGTGCATATTGCACCAGGACATGGAGAAGAGGATTATCAGTGTGGTTTAAAATATGGCCTTGAGATCTATGTTCCTGTAGATGAAGAGGGTAAATTTTATCCTGAGGTGCCTTTAGTCGGAGGATTGGGTCTTAAAGAGGCTGATCAAGTAATTCTTAAAAGGATGTCCCAAAATCAAAAACTTTTCTTTAAAGACAGGGTTCAACATAGTTATCCTCACTGCTGGAGATGTAAAAAACCTGTGATCTTTAGAGCAGAACTTCAGTGGTTTATTTCCATGTCTGCTAAGGCTTTAAGAAAAAAAGCTATAGAATGGGCTGAAAAGATTGAGTTTATTCCATACTGGGGAAAAAATCGCTTAATTTCTATGTTAGAAAAAAGACCAGATTGGTGTATTTCCCGTCAGAGGGTCTGGGGAGTTCCTATCACAGTTTTTAAATGTAAAAAATGTAAAGAAATTTTAAAAGAATTTAAATATTACCAGAAGGTAATTGAAATTTTTGAAAAGGAAGGTTGTGACCCTTGGTTTGTTAAGTCTCCTCAGGAACTTTTACCAGAGAATACTTCTTGTCCTTCCTGTGGTGGAGAGGAGTTTGAAAAAGAAAAGGATATTTTAGATGTGTGGTTTGATTCTGGAGTTTCCTTTGCAGGGGTTTTAGAAAAAGAAGAAACCTTAAAATTTCCGGCAGACTTATATTTGGAAGGTTCAGACCAACACCGAGGTTGGTTTCAAAGTTCTCTCCTATGTTCCGTAGGAACCAGAGAAGTTCCTCCTTATAAAACTGTTTTAACCCATGGATTTGTAGTAGATGGACAGGGAAGAAAGATGTCTAAAAGCTTAGGTAATGTGATTCATCCTCAAGATTTAATAAAAAAATATGGAGCAGAAATTATAAGACTTTGGGTTTCTGCTGAAGATTATCGTGAAGATATAAAAATCTCTAAGGAAATTTTAGATCGCTTAGTTGAAGCTTATCGAAAAATTAGAAATACTTGTAGATTTCTTTTAGGAAATCTTTATGACTTTAACCCAGAAAGAGATCTTGTAGAGTTTGAAAAACTGCCAGAATTTGAAAAGTTTATCCTTTCTCGTTTAGGAAAGCTTATTGAAAAAGTTAAAAAAGCCTATGAAAAATTTGAATTTCATCTGGTTTATCATGAGCTCTATCGTTTTTGCATAGTTGAACTATCCGCTCTAATTATTGATATAAATAGAGACTATCTTTACTGTGAACCTCCTAATAGTTTTAAAAGACGGGCTACCCAAACCGTATTTTATTATGCCTTAGACTCCTTAGTTAAACTTATGGCTCCTATTCTTTCTTTTACTGCAGAAGAAGTTTGGCAAAGTCTTCCTTACCCAAGGGAGGCCTCTTCAGTAATGCTTACTGATTTTCCTTCTTACAAATTTGAGCTTTCAGAGGAAGAGTTAAAAAAATGGGAAAATATTTTAAAATTAAGAGAAGAATTTTTAAAGGCTTTAGAAATTGCAAGAAAGGATAGAAAACTTATAGGAAGTTCCTTAGAAGCTGAGGTATGGGTGCGAACTTCTTCTGACTCTAAATCCTATTTAGAAAATAAAGAGTTTTGGGAATATTTTCTTATGGTAGCTAAATTTGAAGGGGTAGAGGCTTGGGAAACTATTTCTAATTTTGAGAGGGAAGTCTTTTATGTTTCTGAAAATGTGTTTCCTATGGAAATAAAGGTAAGACCTACTAATTATAGAAAGTGTGAAAGGTGTTGGCAGAGAAAACCTGAAGTAGGAACCCTTGAAAACCCTGAATTATGTAAAAGATGTTTAGAAGTAGTAAAATCCTTAACCTCCTAAAAATATTATGTTAATTTTTTGGATAGGTGCCTTTATAACCTTCTTTTTAGATAGAATTACTAAATTTTGGGTTTTAAAATGGGAAGGAAATTTTTGTTCTTTAACTTCCTTTCTGAATTTAGTAAAGGTTTGGAACAAAGGGATAGTCTTGGGATTTTTTAGTGAGTCAGGAATTATTTTACAATTTTTGTTAATTGTTACGGGTTTAGGTGTCTTGATAGTGGCCTATCTTTGGGCTAAAAAATCTGACAAGTTCACTAAGGGTGCCTTAGGTATGCTTTCAGGTGGAGGATTAGGAAATTTAACCGACCGTGTTTTATATTTTGCAGTGCTTGATTTTATAGACCTTCACTTAATGGGGTATCACTGGCCAGCTTTTAACTTAGCTGATGTAGGAATTACTCTTTCCATAGTAATTTTGTTCATTAAATTATTTAATAAAAATTGAAGATGTTCTTAAAACTTCTAGAATTTCCTAAAATCTGGAATCTTATTTTTAAAGCTAAAACTTCCGAAGCTAAACAATATTTAGAGGGTCTTATTTCAGAAATTTCTGAAATTAAAAGACTTAATGGGATTTTTAAAATTTCTCCCAAAGGAGTGTTACTTTTACCTAAAATATTTGAAAAATTTAAAAATTATTTTGCTAAGGAACTTCTTAATTCTCCCTGTCCCTTTTCTTTTTATCTTTTTGATGGAGATCCAGAGCTACCTGATTTACTACCTTTAAGGGCAGGAAAAATCTATTTTGAAAACTCCTTAAAGGATGAATTAGAAAATCTTTTAAAGGAAGTATCTATTTTTCATAAAATTGTAGACTGGTTTGAGCTTAAAGAACTTGTTTTTTCGGTTAATGTAGATCCTAAGCTCTCCTTTTTCTTTAAAGATATATTTTTAACAGGAAAAGATGCTTTATGTTTTTTTTGTCATACCAATGGACATCCTTGGAATAGTTGTCCAGGTCTTTTAATCTCAGAACCTTGGAAAAATTTTGATCTTCTACTAAAGGAAAATCTTTTCCAATTTTCAGAAAAACTTTGGGAAACTTTAAAAAAAGGAGAAAGCTCCTTTAAAACTAAGGAATGGGAACTTTTTTATACCCGTTATTTTTTTTTATTTCCCAGTTTTTTGAAAATTATTTCTTATAAATTTCCTGAGTTAGAAAGCTGGGGAGGTCTAAACTTACAATCCAATATTCCTGTAAGAGGAGGGGACTTAGGTCTAAGTTTAGAAGCTTTGGAGTTAGGTAAGATAAAAGAAGCTCAAGATAGGATCCTTCTTTTGGATGATGAAGATTTTAGAAAATCCTTAGTTCTCTCCTTTTGCTTCCTTCTTAGAGGAGTCTTTGATAAAGCTAATTATTATTTAGAAGATGCCTTAGAAAAGGTAAAAACTAATTTTTTAAAGGGTTTTCTTTTCTTTTTAAGGGGCTATCTCCTTTATTATAAAGGAGACCTTTTTTTGGCAGAGGAATTTTTTGATAAAGCCTTAAAGATTGATCCCCTTTGTTTTCCTGCTTTTTATTTTTTAGCCTCAAGTAAGTATCAACGGGGAGAAGGATTTTCTAAAATAAGTCTTAACTTTGTTCATCCCTGGCTGTTAACCTGGATGTATCTGGACCCTTTATTACTGAAAAACCAGAAGGAAGTAGAAAATCTTTTAGAGGGTAAAATTCTTGAAAAAAGAGAAAGTGCTGTAAAACGGTTAAAGGAAGGAGAAGATAAATTTTTTGAACTAAAACCTGTGATGAACGAAGAAGAGATTAAAAAATATACGGAAAAAATAGAAACTCTAAGAAAAAAAATTTATGAGGGAGGACTTAAAGCTATTGAAAAGGCTGAAGAACAAGCCTTGGAATTAATTTTAGAACTACAAGCCTATATTTATAATCAAATTAAAAATATTCAAGAAAGTTTAAAGGAAATCACCCAAGAATATGAAAAATTGAAATTTTTCTGGGAAAAATATCCCTATAAACAGGAAGATATCTTTTTTGGAACAATTTTAAAAGAAATTGGAGAAAGTATAAATAAAATAGGAGGAATTCTTAAAAAAAGGGATGTAGGTAAAGAAATTAAGTTTATTTTAAATAATCTTAAAGAAAATAGGGAAAATTTAAATTATTTAAAGGGTCATCGAGAAAGATTAAAAAATAAATGGTATTTTCGAAAAAGGCTTTCCTATTTTCTTAAAGTTTTTCTTATAGGAGAGGGGACCTTAGTAACTCTTTACTTATTACCCTTCTTTTTAGCTCCCTTTAGTCCAATTGCCTCGATTTTCAGTTTTCCCTGGTTTATTTTACTCTCTTTTATAATTTTAGTTATTTCTCTAATAAGTGTAAAATTTAGACAGGATGATGAACTCCTTTTTATGGATTAATGCTAAAAAAATTCCCTATCAAGTTTGGGACTTTGGATCTCCTTTAGAAAAACTTATTTTATATAGTCCTGAAGAAATAACTTCTTTTTTTGAAAAATTAGAAAGTTTTTTAAAGAAGGGTTATTACTTAGGAGGTTTTTTTAGTTACGAGTTGGGTTATTTTTTGGAAAAAAAACTGGAAAGGCTTGGAAAACCTTTTTATGAGTTTCCCTTAGCCTATTTTAGCATTTTTAAAAAACCTAAAAACTTCTCTAAGTTTCCTCAACCCCTTTTAAATTTAGAAAAGGATTTTCAAGATCTATCTCCTAATCTTAAAAAAGAAGACTATCTTGAAGCCATAGAAAAAATTAAAAAGTATATCTCCCAAGGAGATACCTACCAAGTAAATTATACCTTCAAAATAAAATTTACTTACCGTGGAAATTTAGAAAAACTTTTTGACGAGCTTCTTTTTCGTCAAAGGTGTGAATACGCCTTTTTTATTCAAGAAAAAGATTGGGCTATTTTATCTCTTTCTCCAGAACTTTTTATGAAAAAAAAGGGAACTCTTATTGTAAGCTCTCCCATGAAAGGAACTATCAAAAGAGGAAATACCCTTTCTGAGGATTTTAAAAACAAAAACTTTTTAAAAAGGGATCTTAAAAATCAGGCAGAAAATGTAATGATTGTAGATCTAATCAGAAATGATTTGGGAAGGGTCTGTAAGCCTGGAAGTGTCTATGTTTCTGAATACTTTAAAATAAAGACCTATCCTACTTTACATCAGATGATTTCTACTGTTAAAGGAACCTTAAATACTAATAATTTTTTTGAAATTTTGAAGGCTCTCTTTCCTTGTGGCTCAGTAACAGGTGCTCCTAAAATCAGAACTATGGAAATAATTCAGGAGTTAGAAAAGGAAGAGAGAAGGATTTACACCGGAGCCATAGGATTTATCACTCCTCGAGGCGATTTTCTCTTTAATGTAGCCATAAGAACTCTTCTTTTTTGGACCTTAGATGAAAATTTTTATAAAGGAGAAGTAGGTATTGGTGGGGGAATTGTATGGGATAGCGTAGGAGAAAAAGAATACGAAGAAGCCCTTCTTAAAGCTAAATTTTTTACCCATACCTTTCCTTACTTTGAACTTATAGAAAGTATCTATCTGGAACCTTATCGAAAAAATCCTCTCTTACCTTTACACTTTAAAAGACTAAAAACTTCAGCTCGTTATTTTGGATTTAAAATTCCTAAGGAATTATTAACTTTTGAACACTGGAAATCTTTCATAGAAAATAAAGTAAAAGTCGAAAAACCCTCTCGTATCCGAATTCTTCTTTCCCCCTCAGGAGACCTAAAATTTGAAATTTATAATTTTGAACCTTGGAAAAACAGTCTTAAAATTGGCTTAAAAAAAAGAGACTTTCCTCAAACTCCTTTTTTATATCATAAAACTACCCATCGTCAAGAATACGATTTTTATCGAAAAGAAGCTTTAAAACTAAACTTAGAAGAAATAGTTTTTTATGACGAAGAAGGCTTTTTATTGGAAGGAACTATTTCTAACATTTTTATAGACTTAGGAGATGAGGTTCTTTATACTCCTCCTATCGAGTTAGGACTCTTAAATGGAGTTTTAAGATCCTACCTTATTTCTCAAAAAAGGGTTAAAAAAAGAAAATTAAAAATTGAAGACCTTAAAAAGGCTAAGGGAATTTACCTTGGAAATGCAGTTCGTGGCCTTGGTAAAGTTTCAGAATGGATTATATTATAAGCTTACAAACATTTTCTAAACAGGGGGGACTTAAATGCAGAAGAAAAATTATCAAATTGCAGTTATACCTGGGGATGGAACTGGACCTGAAGTAATAAGAGAAGGAGTAAAAGTTTTAGAAGCAGCAGGTAGGAGATTTAACCTTAAGTTTAATTGGAAGTTTTTTGATTGGGGAGGAGAAAGATATTTAAAAACTGGAGAAACTATTCCAGAAGGAGGTATAGAGGAACTTAAAAAATTCGATGCTATTTATCTGGGAGCCATCGGTCATCCTCAAGTAAAGCCAGGAATTTTAGAAAAGGAAATTTTACTCAAAATAAGATTTGAACTGGATCAGTATATCAACTTAAGGCCGGTTAAACTTTATCCAGGAGTCTGGACTCCTTTAAAGGATAAAACCTCTGAGGATATAGACTTTGTCGTTGTTAGAGAAAATACCGAAGGCCTTTATGCTGGTGGAGGCGGATTTTTAAGAAAGGGAACTCCCTATGAGGTAGCTATCCAAGAATCAATAAACACAAGATACGGAGTTGAAAGATGTATAAGATTTGCCTTTGAGTATTGTAGAAAAAGAAATAAAAAGAAAAAGGTTACCTTAGTAGGAAAGACTAATGTGTTAACCTATGCTTGGGATCTATGGTTTAGAGTTTTTCAAGAGGTTGGGGAGGAATATCCTGAAATTGAAAAAGATTATGCCCATGTAGATGCAGTTTGTATGTGGTTTGTCAAAAATCCCGAATGGTTTGATGTAGTGGTCACAGATAACATGTTTGGAGATATTATTACCGACTTAGGAGCTATTATCCAGGGAGGAATGGGAATTGCTGCAGGAGGGAATATTAATCCTAAAGGAGTTTCTATGTTTGAGCCTATTGGTGGTTCTGCTCCCAAATATACAGGTAAAGGAGTAATTAATCCTTTGGCTACTATTTGTGCCGGAATGATGATGCTTGAATTCTTAGGAGAAATTGAGGCTTCCCAAGCTATAGAAAGGGCTGTAATTAAAGTTTGTAGAGATCACTTGAAAAGCCTTTCTGCTGGAGAAATGGGATATTCCACTTCTGAAGTAGGAGATTTGGTAGCTAAGTATACTGAAGAGGGGGTAACCCTCTAAAAAGGTGCTAAACTTAAATTTAGAGGAAGTTCCTTCCTCTTGCGGAGTTTATCTCTTTAAAGGAGAAAGGGGAGAAGTTTTATATGTTGGCAAGGCTAAGGACTTAAAAAATAGACTTTCTTTTTATTCCAAGGGCTCCTTTCTTTCTCCCAAAGTTCATCATTTAGTTCAAATTACAAAGGAAGTAGATTTTTTTTTAACCCATAACGAAAAGGAAGCTCTTCTTTTAGAAGCTAACCTTATTAAAAGATATCGCCCTAAGTATAATGTTTTACTAAGGGATGATAAAAATTATCCTATTTTAAAAATTTCTCTAAATGAAGAATATCCAGCCTTAAAGATAGTTCGTAAAAGAAAAAAGGGAGAAAGGGCGCTTTATTTTGGACCTTTTACTTCAGCCAGAGGATTAAGGGAGATTTTAAAAATTTTATCCACAATGTTTCCTTTAAGAAAATGTAGTCTTTCTGAGATGAAAAGAAGAAAAAATCCCTGTGTTTATTATCAAATTAAAAAGTGTTTAGCTCCTTGTGTAAACCCAGTCTCTAAGGAGGAGTATGAAAGATTAGTTAGAGGGGTAGTAGAGTTTTTTCAAGGCAAGGGAAAGGACCTATTAGAAAAATTAAAGGAAGAGATGCATAGATTAGCTGAAAATCTTGAATTTGAAAGAGCAACCTTTATAAGGGACCGAATAAGAGACTTAGAAGGACTTCTAGAAAACCAAGCCGTGGTCTTAAGGGAACCCTTAGACCTTGACCTCTGGGAAACTAAAAGAGAGAAAAATAAAGACTACTTCATCGTGCTTTTTGTGAGATATGGATATCTTTACGGTTTTCAAACCTTGGAAAGTAAGAACTGGTTAGAAGAGTCAAGTTTAAAGGAGATAATTCTGCAGTTTTATACTGAGGGCAGAATAATTCCTGAAAAAATTTTAGTTCCTGAAATATGGGAAGATAAGGAGGAGTGGGAAAAATTATTTAGTGAGATCTCAGGGCAAAGGGTAGAAATTTTACCTTTTTCTACTCAGGAAGAATTGGTCTTACTTCACGAAATAGCCTTAAAAAATTTAGAAAGTTATCTTAACTCTATAAAGAAAAAATCAACTTCCTCTTATGAAGTTATTTCTCAGGGTTTAGAGGAACTTTTAAAACTTTCTCGAGAACCACGTTTTATAGAAGCCATAGATCTTTCCCAATTTTATGGAGAAGCCAAAGTAGGAGCAGTAGTTTGCTTTTTTGAAGGAACACCTCTTAAAGAAAGATACCGTCATTATCACATAAAGAGTTCAGCTAAAGATGACTACGCCATGCTTTATGAAGTTCTGGAAAGAAGACTTAAAAGAGGATTGGAAGAGAATACCTTGCCTGATTTAATTCTTATTGACGGAGGAAAGGGACATCTGGAAACTGCCTTGAGAGTTGCAGAAGACCTTGGAATTAAAGAAGTTGAAATAAGAGCCATAGCTAAAAATGAAAAAAGAGAACCTGAAAAGATTTATCTCCCAGGGAGAAAAAATCCCCTCTTTTTAAGAAGATACCAAGAGGTTTACCACTTTATAGGAAATATTATGGAAGAGGCTCACAGGTTTGCCAAAAGTTTTGCTGAAAAAACCAAAAGTGCTCTTACCTTAAGCTCAGCTTTAGAAAAAGTCAAAGGTATCGGTCCTAAAAGAAAGGAAATTATTTTAAGACATTTTAGAGATTTAGAAGAACTTACCTCAGCTTCTCTTGAAGAATTATCTAAGCTTCCAAGTTTTAATTTAAAATTAGCTAAAGTTTTGAAAGAAAATTTAAAAAATATTTTAAAAATTTAAAAATAGTTTAAAAATGGGATTTTTTTACAAATTTTGAGTTTTTAGTAGACTTTTTCATACTTGACTCTTTAAGTTAAAATCTTTATAATTTTTTAACAAATTTTATTTATTTTAATTTTGAAGGGGGGGGATTATGAAAATAAAATTTAAGAGAGTTTTTTTTCCTTTCCTTTTAGGAGGTTTGGTTTTTTGCAGTTCTTTAAAGGAAGCTCAAAGTTTTCAAATTAAAGTGAGTGAGGAAACCTTTGCAGACATGTATGCTCAAATAAGAGTTTTTTATTTAAATAGAGATAAAGATAAAGATCATAATTATAAATGGAATGATTTTCAGATTTATAAATTCAGATTGGCTATAAAAGGCCAAATAAATCCTTTAGTTCAGTTTTATGGAATGCTAGATGCCAATGAAAATGAGGGGTATCAGGCTAAGCTTTGGGAAGCCGGAGTTCAATTTACCTTTGCCCCAGAATTTGTAGTTAAGGTAGGAGAATTGCGAGTCCCCTTTAGCAGGCACAACTTTGTAGCCCGCCATGATAGTGTAGTTATGTCAAGTGACGGAAATTACTTTTTACCCAGCCAGTTTAAAGATGCCCTAAGAGCTGTAGATCCCTATGTAGGAGGATATAGAGGAAAAGAGCAGCCTTTTAAAAGAACGGACTTTGGAACCGTGATAGCAGGCTCCATAAAAGACGGACTTTTTAAGTATTACTTAGGAATTTTTAATAATGACCGTTTTCCTGGAAATAAAGTATGGAGATTAACGGGTGGTTTTGGTAATGCAACGGCTTCTCCTAAGGATAAAAAGAATTTTGAATATGACCTAAGATTAGAATTTACCCCTACTTTTTGGGGATTTAAATCGGAAGAAACTGTTTTTGATCCTTCTTTAAGAGTAAGACAGACCTATCTTGGAAAAAGAGACACTATGACTTTTGGTCTTGGATACCATCATGAAAAACACTTAGAGGGGCTTAATCCTGCAACCTACAAAACTTCCTCTTTAACAAGAAAAGCCTGGGCAGCAGATTTCTTTGTAGAAAAAACCTTTGGAAAGTACATTCCTGGTTTAGAATTAGGTTATATGTATTTTGATGATACTCACCTTTATCAAGCTACTCCTACTACCTATAAAAAAGGAGATGCCTATACTTGGTATGTGGATGCCCACCTTATTTATAAGGAAAAAATAGGCTTTGGAATTCCTGGAATAGGTTTTAGATATGAATATGTAAATGTAGATGGAAATTTTCAAAATAAGAAAGACTTAGCTTATGATCGCTATGGAGTTTGTTTTACCTACTATTTACACGGAGCTGCTACTAAATTAGGTATAGGTTTTGACACAGTTAAAGCTAAGGATGCTTTAAAAGCCTATATTAAAAATAGGAAGTGGGAGGATTCTACCACTACTTGGTATGTAGGGCTTTATGCTCAGTTTTAATTTTAAATAAACTTAGCTAAGCTTAAATCGGCCACCATAGTGGTGGCCTTTAAAGCTGCTTCATAAGCAGTAGTTAATCTGTGAAGTTTAGTTGCCAGTTCTGCCAGATCGGCACTTTCTATATTTCCGAGATTGGATTCTAAGATTTGTCTAAAATCTGTATAGAGTTCTTTTTTAGTCTCAAGATGGGAAATTTGAGCTCCCATTTGACTTCTTTTTTCAGAAATATAGGAATAAATACTATCAAGTTTTCCTATAAAATCTTGAATGTTATACCTTTCTTGGTGATAATTTATTTGGGTATTAACCTCTAAAAGTCTTTTTAAACCCAAAAGAGTTTCAAAAATTCCTGAATCCATAAAAATTTTTTGTCCGTTTTCTCCCAAAGTTATCGAAAGATCTATGTCATAACTTATTACAAAGTCCTCTACAGAACCATTATAAACTACATATTCCATAATTTCTCCCCCAGGAAGGGTTTCCCTTTTTAATTCAAAGGGGGTTTGTTTTTCTAAGTAGCCACTGGTTTTTTGACCAGCAAAAAGGTATTTTTCTCCCAGTTGGGAATTAGCAAGAGCTAAAATTGCTTTCAAAATAGAATCTACTTCTTGGGCAGTTGCTTTTCTTGATTCTGCATTTTGGGTAGCATTAGATGCTTGAATAGCAAGAATTTTAGCTTTAGCTACAAGTTCCTCTACACTTGCTAAGGTTGCTTCTTGAGCTTTAAGAAAAGCTAAACCGTCATTTATGGCTTTTTGATACTTTTCAATCCTTGCTAAACCCTGTTTATAGTTTAAAGAAATAACTACCTCAGATGGATTATCTGAGGGTCTTAAAAAATTTTTACCTGAAGAAATCTTTAATTGGGTAAGATTAATTTCTGAGGAGAGTCTATTTAGGTCAGTTAAAATACTATGGTATTTAGTATTAAAACCAATTCTCACAAATACCCCCTTTTTTATCTTTTAGCAGCAATTAAATTTTCAAACATTTCTTCAACAGTTGATAATAATTTAGCTGAAGCTGTAAAGGCTTGCTGATATTTTATGAGATTGGCCATTTCTTCATCTAAGGAAACTCCAGAAATTCCGTCTCTTATAGCTTTAAGCTGAGAAAGAAGAGCCTCTAAAAAATTCTTATTTTCCTTTACAGCTTTAGTCACAGCTCCAATTTCTCCTACCATACTTGAATAATAATTTTCTAAGTTTGAATAATTAAGCTTTTCCCTGATCGCAGATGATAGGTCTGCTATAGCTTGGGCAGTTCTATTATCCCCCCTCTTAAACTCATATCCCCTAAGATAATTTATAAAACCCTGATCCTTAGGAGTTTGAACAAAGGTTTGCCCTCCATCCCGTGAGTATTCATCTTGGATAATAAAGGTTTTAGTTTGGTAAAGCCCAGTTGTTTCTATAATCATTTTTCCCTGACGATCAAGTCTAGCCATAAGTCCATAAAGGGCATTTTCAGAAGCATTGATTTTTCTTATTAAATCAAAAAGGGTTTTATTATTAGAAGGATTAGTAAACTCTTCAAGGTTTATCCGAAAAGTATGAATAAGTTGGCCTCTCTCGTTAAAGAGATAAAAAGAAAGATAGTCTTCTTCTGAGGTAGAGGTAAAAGGATAGTCTTCAAATCCTGTTATAATTCTTGTAATTGAATTCTTAGGATCCCCTCTAAAAGCAGGAAGATACATTCTTTGAGTCTTTAAGAAATCAACAAAACCATTAGCTGTAGAATTATCTCCTACCTCTAAAGCATAAACTTTATTTTGATTAGGTTCAAGTTCCACTATTGCATATCCCTCAGCATCTATATACGCTCTTATATAGGGAAGCCTGTCAATTTTTTTAAGAATTTTAGAAAGAACTTCTCCTGGCTCTATAGGAACTTCTATAAAGTATTCCTCTGAAGAATTAAGGCTCCACTTATAATTAGCACCAAAAATAGGATTTTGAATAAGCTCATTTGAAAGAAAAGAAAGATTACTTTCTCCACTAAGTTTATTTTCTATAACAAAGATTCCGTCTTTTAAATATACCCTTACCGTGTTGTCGTAATGGTTTTCTATAGTTTTCATAAGATCTTTTATAGTAGTAAAAGGATTTATATTAAAAGTAATCGGACCTATAGGGGAACCATCATACTTAGAACCAGAAAAATTGAGAAAAGTTCCTGCTAAAAAACCAAGGTCTGCAAGCCTGGTTTCCTCTCCTACTTCTTTTCCAAGGATAAAAAAAACCTTTTCATTTCGCGGATTTATCGAAAAAAGAGAAACTTGCTTAACTTTATCATCGTAGAGTTTTAAATAAATTTTTGACAAAGAGTTATCAAAGGACTGATTAGGATTAACGGTTTGAGTGCTTTTAAAAACTCCGAAAAGGGGAGTTTCTGTTTTAAAAGAATTTAGATCCATTTTTCCTGAAGCTAAAAGTTGAGGTTTATAGATAAGATGGGGATTTATATTTATTTCTTCTGGCTCGGTTCCCACAAAAAATAGATTTAAACCTGCTGAAAGAAGGATTCCTGAAGTATCATTAGAAAAAGCAAAAGCATAGTGGTCTTCTGCTTGAATAACCAATCTTCCATTTCTAACCAAGGCTTCAAGATTATTATTAAATCCAACTTCTTCCAAGGCTTCGTTTATTTTAGAAGCCAAGTCCTCCAAGGTAGCATCTACCCCAAGTCCCTCCATAGATACCTTTACAGGGATAATCCTCTCTTGAGGATCTTTCACCCAGAGATAGAAAAATCCAGAAAACTCTGTTCCACTTTGATTTTTAGCAAGATCTAAAAAATAGGGAAGTTCTTTTAGGTATTTATTAACAAAATAGGCTCCTTCAAGTTCTTTGGTATAAAAGGTTAAACCTACTCCCTGGGTATGAAGTTCGTTTACAGCTTTTAGTAGTTCTTCTCCAAATAGTTTTAACTTTCCCGTAAGGTTTAACTCAATAACCCTTCTCTGATAGGCTGGATTATCAAAAGTTCCCAAATCTAAAGGGCCACTAACTGAGAAATTAAGTTTCCCTGGTCCTCTAAATTTATCTTCTATAAAGATTCTTCCATCCTTTATATAGGCTCTAATGGTAAAATTGTAAGCCCTTTCTATTTCATCTAAGAATTCCCTTAGAGTGGTATTAGGATTAACATTTATTATTAAATTTGAAATAGGGGTTCCAAAGTGATCGGTTCCATTTATGGTAAAATCGCTGGGATTTAAAAGTCCAAGTTCAGAAAAGGTAGTTCCCTCGTTTATTATATTTCCATTTACATAAATTGTCCTATTTCCTGAAACATATTCGTAATTATAACTATCAGACAGTTGTTCAATTAATCTAAGCCATCCACCCAGTTCTCCAGAGGCTACTTCTCTGCTGGTTAGGGGAATTTTGTTTCCTTGAGTATCAATCCAATAAATATCCGTTCCTGAAATTTCAATCTTCCAAGTTCTGTCTATATTTACCAAATTAAATCCCCTACCAATAATTACATTATAGGCTCCTTCTTTGCTTTCAAAATACTGAATAGATACAAGTTGAGATAATTCCCTTATTAAGGAATCCCTTTGGTCTCTTAAATCATTGGCAGATTTTCCTCCTGCCTCCAGAGCTATGACTTGAAGATTAAGTTGGGCTATCTGAGAAGAAAGGGTGTTAATCTTGTCAACCAGTGTTTTAAGTTTTAATTTAATGTGGGTTTCTAAGTCCTTTAAAGTTTGAAACTTACCTTTAAAAAGTTCTGTTATAAGTTTACCATATTCCAAGACTTGGGTTCTGGCTGCAAAGTTTTCAGGATTGGTGGCCAGGGTCTGCCAGGAGTTCCAAAAATTTCTTAAGGTCTCTGTAAAACCAACTCCTTGAATTACTTCATTAAAAAGACTTTCAAGTACCGTAAGTCCTTCCTCCTCAGCCTTAAAAAGTCCAAAGTCAGTGTATTTAAGATTTATATTCCTTTCCAAAAAGGTATCAAAAAATCTTTTTATAGATTCTATCCTTACTCCTGTTCCTATAGAACCTACCGGTGAAGGACTGGGAGGATAGGTAGTCTCAATAACTTTCTGTCTGGAATAGGTTTCATTATTTACATTAGAAATGTTATGCCCTATTACTTGAGTAGCAAGTTGAAAGGCCAGAAGAGAATTTTTAGCTATATTTAAAGCTCCGGTAAGTCCGGCCATCTTTTATGTAACCTCTTTAAATTACCTTAGAAATAATCTTGGGAAGAGAACTATCTTCTTTCTTTAATTTTTTATCCTCTCTCCCATAGGTTTCCTTTTCATAAAGGAGTCCTGTTAGAAATTTGTAGGCTTCTTCAATAAAGTTTAGTCCAGCTTGAATGATTTGTTGATTTCTTTCATTTAGTCTTTTTATTTCTTCAAGAAAATTTCTTTCTTCAAGAGAAAATTCCTTATCCTTTAAATACAAGATAAGCCTACTTTTATAGGAAGCCCACTTTAAAATTTCTTCTATAGCCCCTTTTATTAAGGCTTCCCTTTCTGCCTCTAAAACCTCCTTAAGCTCAAGGAGTTCCTTACTTATCATAAAGGTTCCCTCCTTATTTAATATCGGTATTTTGCTTGTTCTCTTTAAGGGTTTTACTTAAATATTTATAAAGGTAATCTCCTAACCCTCCGGATCTTCCAGAGACCTCTCTGGCAATTTCTTGAAAAAGAAAGTCTTCAAAAAACTTTCTTTCCAAAGTTTCAGGAAAAAAACCGCTTTTAATGAGGCTTCGGTTAAATCCTTTTAAAATTTCATGCCATATTAAAGCTTCAAATTCTGAAGTAACCTTTTTTAAAGCTAACCCAGGATTTTCTCTTTTAAGTTGATTAAGTTCATTAAGTTTGTGATAATAAATCCCATATCCCTTCATAAAAGGCTCCTTTAGATAATAATTAATTCTGCGTGAAGGGCTCCTGCAGCTTTTATAGCCTGTAAAATGGCAATAAGTTCTCTAGCGGTTGCTCCCACCGCATTAAGGGCTCTTACCAGTTCTCCCAAGGTGGCTCCCTCTTCTAAAATTACCACTCTGGCTTTTTCCTCCTTAGGTCTTATTTCAGTTCTTGGGACTACTACTGTTTCTCCTGGAGAAAAGGGATAGGGCTGAACTACTTCTGGAAATTCCCTTACTTCTACACTTAAAGTTCCATGAGCTACAGCTACTTTTGAAATTCTAACCTTTTCTCCTATAACCACTGTTCCTGTTCTTTCATCTATGACCACTTTGGCTGGACTGTCAGGAAGGATTTCCAGTTTCCCAAGTTCTCCTAAGAGTTCAACTACCCGATCTTTATAGGCAGAAGGAATGGTCAACTCTATGTTTCTGCCATCAAGAGCTTTAGCATACTTTCCCTTTAAGTAATCGTTAATGGAACTTGCAACTTGAGAGGCTGTAGAAAAGTCTTCCGTTCTTAAAGAAAGAGTAAGTTTAGAATGTAAATTTAAAGGATTTCCCACATAAGTTCTTTCTACTATAGCGCCTCCAGGAATTTTCCCTACTGTAGGGTGACCAACCTGAACTTGAGCACCTGGAGCTTGAACTGCAAATCCTCCTACCGAAATAGGTCCTTGAGCTAAGGCCATCAATTGACCATCTGGACTCATAAGAGGGGTTAAAAGTAAAGTTCCTCCCTGAAGACTCTTAGCATCCCCTAAGGCTGAAACCGTAACATCTATTCTTTGACCCGAAGGAGTATAGGGTGGAAGATAGGCAGTAACCATAACTGCAGCTACATTTTTTAGCTTTACCTGTTCCTTAGGAACTCTTATTCCAAATCTTTCAAGTAGGTTGACTACCGACTGAACGGTAAACTTAGTTTGATCTCCATCTCCTGTTCCTTTAAGTCCTACCACTAAACCATATCCTACTAAGGGTACCCCTCGAACTCCCTCTATATCTACAATATCCTTAAGCCTTGTTCCTAAGAGGAAAGAAGGAAAAAGGAGTATGCCTATTATTAGAAGTAAGGTTTTGGTTATTAGTTTCTTCATACCCTCTTTCCCCCCTCCTTTAAAAGGGCCAAAATATTTGTAAAAGTCTGGTAAAAACTCCTGGTCCACTTACTGCTTCACTACTTGGCCCCTTACCACTGTATTCTAAATAGGCATCAGAAATCTGGGTAGATAAAATAGAATTGTCTGGAGCAATATCTTGAGGTCTCACAATTCCTGTAAGGGTTATATATTCTAAGTCTTTATTTCTTTTTATAGCTCGAGATCCTTGAATTACTAAATAGCCATTAGGTAACACTTCCACTACTCGAGCACTAAGGGTAGCTACAATTCTACTTTCTCTACTAATCTGGCCTTGTCCAGAAGTAGAAGTGCTTAGGTCTCCTTTAAAAAGATTGGAAGGATTGGCGTTGGGAAAGATTTCTCCTATTTTATTTTCAAATCCCAGAAAGGCTGAAACCCCTGCTGAAGAAGAACTGGTTTTGGCGCTTTGCTGTTTAACGGTGTTAGAACTTTGATAGGTTTCTACAATCTTTATGGTAATTAAGTCTCCCACCTCTTTAGCTCTAAAATCGGCATAGGAAAAAAAGAGTTGAGGTTTTTTAGGAGGTACTTCTACTTTAGGAGGCGGAGGTGGGGGAGGAGGAACCTTGGGGTCATATTCAAAACACCCCCCTATCAAAAAACTAACTAATCCAGCTATTAAAAAAATCCTAATTTTCCTTTTCATAGCCTAAAAGCTCACCTCCACTTCTTCTGAAGATACTACCTTACCTAAAAGCACCTTTTTACTACTTAGGTTTTGAATTTTTATTATTTCCCCTACCCTACCATTTTGCAAAGCCTTGCCTTGAGCTTTAACTATAATTTTTCCATTTTTAGCTACTATATTTACTAAGCTATTTTTTTTAACTACCATAGGAGCTTCTATGAAACAACTTCTTAATACATTTCCAGCTTTAAGGCTTGTTTTAAGCTGTTTCCCTATCACGGAGTTTACATCCAAGACTACATCTTGAGGAAGCCTTGAAAGAGGTCTTTCTTCTAAAGCTAAATCCTCTGGTCTCAATAAATTTTTAGCATTAAGTGGTCTTTGAGCTACTACCACAGGAACTTGAGCTTCCACGTATCCCCAAATTCTAACTAATTCTGGATTTTTTCCCAAAAAAAAGGTAACCAAAAGGGTGTTAGAACCTAATTTAGGACTGGAAATAAATTTGGTTTTAAAAGAAGCACTTTGGGGAATTTTTAAATTTTCAGGCTCTACTCGGAGGTTTTCCAAAATTAAAGTTCCGTTAATCCAAGAAAGCTCCTTTTTAATTTCCTTTAGAAATAAAGCTTTAAAATCTTCTAAAGTATAAAAGGAACTATTTTCTAATTTTGCCAGGCTTTTATTTACCATAAACAAAAAGCTCAATAATACAGCTAAAGTTAGGGTTAACCCTTTCATTTTTACCTCTTAAGATTATTAGCCATTTCTAAGAGTTGGTCAGCGGTAAGAACTCCTTTAGAGTTAGCTTCGTAGGCTCTTTGAGTAATAATCATTTTTACCATTTCTTCTACCACATCTACATTAGACATTTCTAAATAGCCCTGGGCAATGGTTCCAAAGCCGTTTTGACCAGGATTTCCTTCTACCACATCTCCTGCAGCATCGGTAGCTCTAAAAAGATTTCTTCCTACTGCATAAAGTCCTGCAGGATTAGGAAAGTCATAAAGTAGAATTTGAGCTTGAGCTAAAACCTCTCCATTAACTCCCAAAGCTGTAATAACTCCGTCAGGAGTTACTTCAATTTTTACGGTCCCAGTAGGAACGGTAAATTCAGGTTGAAGTCTTGCTCCATCAGGAGTAACTATATATCCATCTCGGTCTAATTTAAAATTTCCGGCCCGGGTGTAATATTCCTCTCCTCCCATAATAACTCTAAAAAATCCCCTACCCTCTATAGCTAAGTCTAATTCTTGATTGGTAAGTTGATATTCTCCCTGAGTAAAAAGTTTAGGTATAGCAACAGGTCTTACACCTAATCCTACCTGCATTCCAACCGGCACTTGTGTTCCCTCGGCTGTAAGTGCTCCAGGTAGTTTAATATTTTGATAAAAAAGGTCTTCAAAGTCTACTCGGCTTTTTTTAAAGCCTGGAGTATTAATATTAGCAAGATTGTTGGCAATAACATCTAACTGAAGTTGTTGGCCTTGCATACCTGTGGCTGCACTCCATAGGGCTCTTATCATAGTTACTTACCTCCCTATCTTCTCGTAGTTTCTAAAAGTTTTTCTGTAGCTTCATCCCAACCTCTAATCAATCTTTGAACCGCCTCAAAACTACGATGAATTTCAATTAAGTTAACCATCTCCTTAATGGGATTTACATTAGACTTTTCAATAAAACCCTGTTTTACTTCATAGTTGGTAGCAGGTCTTTCTTGAGCCTCTTCAGCCATAAAAAGATTTTCTCCTACCTTTTTTAGTTTGTTTAGGTCATCAAAGGTGACTACCTCTAATCTTCCCACCTCTGTTCCATCAATAGATAGAATACCTTCTGGAGAAACCTGAAGTCTCAAATTTTCCATTGTAAGAAGTCCCTCTCTACTCATAGCAGGATCTATCACTAAGGGAGCCCCATTAGCTAAAACTGGATATCCCTGAGGGGTAACCAGTCTTCTTTGGGCATCTAAGGTAAAATTTCCAGATCTGGTATAGGCTACACCCTTAGGAGTTTGAACTTTAAAAAAACCTTCTCCCACTATAGCTAAATGTAAGGCTTCACCAGTTAGCTCAAGTTCTCCCTGTTCCATTCCTATATAAGGAAGTGTTTCTTTAAAAGCCCTTCTATAGCGGGGACCTATCTTTCTCATTAAAACCTCTCTAAAAGATAGCTCTGATTTTTTGTATCCAGGAGTATCAATATTGGCTAAGTTGTTAGTATGGGTATCAAGTTTTCTAACTAAAAGTTGCCCAGCCTCTAAGGTTTCCAAAAGTCCAAGCTGTGGATTAATTCTTAAACCATCCATAATATAAGCTCTAACTTAAGTTTTTTCTTAATTTTATTCAAATCAAAAATTATGCCTAATAAAAAAGCTCTTTAAGAAAGATTCGGTCTAATCCCACTACCTAAGCCTTTTTCTTGGCTATCTCATAAATGAAGCTTGGAATTTAACTCCTGATAGAGAAGATTTTCTCCTATCGAGAATTGAGAAGTCCTTTTTCTATTAAATTTAATTTGGCAAAGGTCTCTCTTAGTGAAAAAGGGAAATTTTTTCCTTTTTTGAAAAGAAGACAGGAAAAATTTTTCGTCAAAAAAATGACGATGTCAAAAATTCATTTTTTCCAAAAGGCAGGAAAAAAAAGTAGAATTACGGTATAATATTCTAATCTGCCTATCAACATACACAAAATAAGGGTCCATTTGCCTAAGGGATGGATAAAGGAAAAATTTCCGGTGGGTCCTGCTTCTCCAAAAGCTGGTCCCACATTATTTAAAGTAGTAGCTACGGTAGAAAAGGCTGTAAGGGGATCTAACCCGGTGCTTGCTAAAATAAGGGTAGCTATAAAGGCTACTAAATTTAAAAGAAAAATAAATCCCCAAATACTTCCCAAGATACTTTCAGAAACCACATTTCCGTTTAATTTAATAGAAATAACTGCTTTAGGATGAAGGAGTTGATAAAGTTCTTTATAAAGGTATTTAAAAACCAGTATTATTCTAACCATTTTTATACCACCTGCGGTAGACCCTATCATACCTCCAAAAAACATACTAAAGAGGAGTAGGACCTGAGAGACATAGGGCCATTGTAAATAGTCCTCTGTTCCATAGCCTGTAGTGGTAATGATGGAAATTATTTGAAAACCAGAGACTCTAAAGGCCTTTTCCCAATTAAGAGCATGAAAAAATTTCAAAAAAAGGGTATTAAGGATAATAAAGCTTATAATTAATAAAAGATAAACCCTAAGCTCGGTGTTTTTCTTAAGTTTAGAAAAGTCTTTTTTTATAATGTAATAGTAAATAGTGAAATTAGTTCCTCCCATTAACATCCCAAGACACACTACATATTCTAACCAGGGCTTCTTAAAGTGCCCAATACTTTCATTTTTTGTAGAAAAGCCTCCGGTAGAAATAGTAGTAAAGGTATGACAAATAGCATCAAATAAACTCATTCCAGAGATTAGGTAAGCTAAGACTAAAAAAATAGTAATCCCTATATAGATTTTCCAAAGTAATTTAGCGGTATCGATAATTCTTGGCTTTAATTTATCTGGAGTAATTTCAGGAACTTCGGCTTTAAAAAGTTGCATACCTCCAGAACCTAACCAGGGAAGAATAGCTAAAACAAAAACTACTATCCCTAAACCACCTATCCATTGAGTTAAGGCTCTCCAAAATAGAATAGAGGAAGGTAAATTTTCTACTTGAGTGAAAACACTTGAACCTGTGGTAGTAAAACCTGACATAGCCTCAAAATAGGCATCTGTAAAACTTTTTAAAACTCCGCTCCAAAGATAGGTAAGACTTCCAAAAAAAGCTACTACTATCCAAGTAAGAGTTACTACCAAAAAGGCTTCCCTTCTTCCTATATCTTCTTTTTTAGCTTTTTTAGTTAGAAAATAACCTAAGATTCCTATCCACAAGGTTAAAATCCAAACCTTTAAAAAGGTGTAAAAAGGCTTTTCTTGAAAAAGAATAGAAACTATAAGGGGTAAAATTAAAAAGAAAGAAAAAAGGATTAAGTTTAAACTGACTAAGTGAAGAACAAAAAGGAGATTCATTTAAGAAGCTTTTCCAAATCCTTTATGGCTCTACTTAAAACAAACATGATTATTCGGTCCTTAGCTTGCAAAATATCCTTCCCCTTAGGAATAATTATCTCTTCACCTCTTTTAATAATTCCTACTAAAGAGCCCTTAGGAAATTTAATTTCTTCTAAGGTTTTATTAATTAAAGAAGAGCGATAATTTAATTCAATTTCCATGATTTCAGCTTTATGGTCAGCAATAGCAGTAAGAGAAAGAATTTCTCCCTTGCGAATATACCTTAGAATAAGGCTAGCTGTTAAAAGACGAGGATTTAGAACCGACTCTATTCCTAAATGGTGGGCTAAGGGAAGGTATTCACTTTTATTTACTATAGCAATTACCCTTCTTACTCCTAATCTTTTAGCTAAAAGACAGGCCATGATGTTAAGTTCTTCATTATCTGAAACTGCTACAAAGGCATCCATATCTCTTATATTTTCTTGGAGAAGAAGTTCTTTATCTGTTCCATCTCCACAAAGAATTAGGGATTTTTTTAAGTGTTGAGATAAAAACTGACATCTTTCAGGTTTTTTTTCTATTATTTTAACTCTCATTTTATCTTCAATAAAGGAAGCTACATAATACCCTACCCTACCTCCACCCATTATCATAACATTTTTAGTGGTTATTTCAGAAACTCCAAGAATTCGGGCCACCTCCTCCACATTATCTCTTAACACTGGAAGATAAATTAAATCTCCTTCTTCTAAATGATTGTCTCCCCTCGGAACAATTACCTGCTCATCTCTTACTATAAATCCAATAATAAATCTATTTCTAAAATAGGAACTCAAATCTCTCAATTTTTCTCCAATTAAAAAACTTTTGGAGGGAATTTTATAAGCTAAGATTAAAATTTTACCTCTTTCAAATTCTATAACTTCAGAGGCAAAGGGTATTTCTAAAAGTCTAACGATAGCATGGGCAACTTCAAGTTCAGGATTAATAGCTGGATCTATGTCTAAGTATTCTTTACTTAAAAGTACTTTATTAAAAAAGTAATCTGGATTTCTAATACGGGCTATTCTTCTTTTTATATTAAACATAGCCTTAGCTAAGAGACAAGCTATCATGTTAGTTTCGTCGCTATTGGTTACTGCTAAAAGAAGATCGGCTGTGTCTGCCTCTGCAGCCTTTAAAACTTGGGGATCTCCTCCTTCTCCATGAACGACAGCTACATCAAGCTCTTCTACTAATTCTCTAAGTTTGTTTTCATCTTTATCAATAATTACTACTTCTACACCTTCCAAGGTTAAATACTTAGCTACTTGATATCCAACCTGCCCTGCTCCTATTATTATTGCTCTCATAATCAAAAAAGTTTAAGCTAAAAATCTTTTTTAGCAAGTTTATACACCTAATCCATAAAATTTTAGTAGACCTTTTAGTCTTCCCCATTAAAGTTAACTTTTTTTCATAATCTCACAACTTACTTAAAATTAAACCCTCAAACCGAAATTGAAAAAGAAAGAAAAATTATGATAAAGAGTAAAGATAATATCGAAAGAGGATTTATTAAATCCTATAAGTCTCATCCATCTACATTGACTAAATAAAATAAAGTATTATTTTAATTTTTCACCAAAGTTACTTTTTAGGGGGGATGAAAATGCCTATTTTTGAGTTTCAATGTGAAGAATGTGGAGAAATTTTTGAAGAACTTATTTTAGGGAGTCAATCGGGAAAAGTTAGTTGTAAGAAATGTAAAAGTACTAAGGTTAAAAAATTAATTTCCCAAGTAGCTTTTAAATCAGGCAATAAATTTGTAAGCTCCTTAGGAGCAAGTTGTAGCACCTGTAAAACAGGAACTTGTAGTTCCTGTCATTAAAAACTTTCTTAAGATAATGTTTCCAAACCTAATTAAGGTAGGAACCAGAGGAAGTAAATTAGCCTTAGCTCAAACGGATGAAGTAATCTTGGCTCTTAAAAAGTCTTATCCGGAGTTAGAATTTGAAAAGGTCGTCATTAAAACTACAGGAGATAAAATTTTGGACTCTCCTTTAAGTAAGATAGGAGGAAAGGGACTTTTTGTAAAGGAAATTGAGGAAGCCTTACTAAGAGAGGAAATAGATTTAGCTGTGCACAGTATGAAAGATGTTCCTACTCGTATTCCCTCGGAACTTGAAATAGCAGCCATTCCTAAAAGGGAATCCCCTTTTGATGTCTGGATATCTAACTATTTAGAAGTCAAAAAACTTCCCTTAGGATCTAAGGTAGGCACAAGTAGCTTAAGAAGGCTTTCTCAACTCAAAAAAATTAGAAAGGATCTCAAAGTGGAACCCTTAAGAGGAAATGTAGATACTCGTATAAGAAAATGGATGGAAGGACAATTTGATGGTATAATCCTTGCTGAAGCAGGTTTAAAAAGACTAAAGATAGATATAAAATATCAAAGACTAAATTTAGAGGAGATGATTCCAGCTGTAGGACAAGGGGCTTTAGGAATAGAAATTCATAAGGAAAAAATTTGGCTTAAGAAACTAATAAAGGTTATTAACTGTGAAAAAACAGCTTTGGCTATAAAGGCTGAAAGAGCTTTTCTTTCTACCTTAGAGGGAGGATGCCAAGTTCCTTTAGGAGCTTTAGCTTACCTTTTTAATGGGAAACTTATTATGACAGGATTTATAAGTGATTTAGAAGGAGAAAGGTTTTATAGATGGACTGAAGAGGGAAAAATTGAAGAGGCAGAACTCGTAGGGGAAACTTTAGCTAAAAAACTTTTAAAAATGGGTGGAGAAAAAATTTTAAAGGAACTATCTCCATAATTTTCTATTATGTTAGAAAAAACAGGAAAGGTTTATTTAATTGGGGCTGGTCCAGGAGATCCAGGCCTTCTCACTTTAAAAGGAAAGGAAGTTCTAAGTATAGCTGAAGTAGTAATTTATGACTATTTAGCTAATCCAGAACTTTTAAAATATTGCCAAGAGAGAGTTGAAAAAATTTATGTAGGAAAAAAGGGAGGGGAGCCCAGTTTTTCACAAGAAAAAATTAACGAGCTTTTAGTTAAAAAAGCTAAGGAAGGAAAAATAGTAGCTCGTTTAAAAGGAGGAGATCCCTTTCTTTTTGGAAGGGGTGGAGAAGAGGTTGAAGAGCTTGAAAAACATGGTATTCCTTTTGAAATCGTACCTGGGGTTACTTCTGCAATTGCTGTTCCAGCTTATGCAGGAATTCCCGTAACCCATAGAAACTATACTTCCACCTTAGCTATAGTTACAGGGCACGAAGCTCAAAGTAAGGAAAAAACTCAAATTGATTTTAAGGCTCTTTCCAGAATAGGAACCTTAATTTTTCTTATGGGAGTAAAAAATTTACCCAATCTCGTAGAAAATCTCCTCAAGGAAGGAAAAAGTCCAAATACTCCCTGTGCCATCATTCAGTGGGGAACTACACCTTGTCAAAAAACCTTAACCGGAACTCTTTCTGATATTTTGGAAAAAGTTAAGACCTCTTCAATTGGTTCTCCAGCTATAATTGTAGTGGGTGAAGTGGTAAATTTAAGAGAAAAATTTAATTGGTTTGAAAAAAAGCCTCTCTTCGGAAAAAAAATTCTTATTACCAGAACAAGGGAACAGGCAAGTAAATTAAAAAAGTCCTTAGAAGACTTGGGAGCCTTAGTTTATGAAGTTCCCACTATTAAAATAGTTCCTCTCTTAAACGAAGAAGTTTTTCAAACTTTAAAGGAACTTCACCGCTATCACTGGATAGTCTTTACTTCTGAAAATGGTGTTAGAGTTTTTTATGAAATTATATTAAGAACTGGTTTAGATCTTAGAATTTTTGGTCCTTTAAAGATAGCAGTCATAGGAAAGGCTACCAAAGAAGCTTTAGAAGTTCTGGGAATAAAACCAGATTTAATTCCTGAAAAAGAATATACTCAAGAGGGATTAGCCTTAGCCTTTAAAGGAATAGATCTTAAAAATCAAAGAGTTCTTCTGGTAAGAGCTAAAGAGGCCAGAGAGGTTTTACCGAAAGCCTTAGGTGAAAGGGGAGCAGAGGTTAAAATTCTTTCTGTTTATGAAACTGTGCTTCCCGAGGATTCTAAGATGAAGTTAAATCAAGTTTTAGAAGAGGATCTAGATTTGATTACTTTTACCAGTTCTTCTACGGTTAAAAATTTTTTTACCCTACTTGAAAGCAAAGAGAAACTTAAAGAAGTAAAATTCGCCTCTATAGGTCCCATAACTTCTCAAACTTTGAGAAGTTATGGGTTTGAACCCCACTTAGAGGCTAAGGAATATACTATAGAAGGTTTAGTTTTAGCTATAAAAGAGTTTTTTAAAGAGGGGGGAGTAAAATGTTAGAGGAGACCAAAGAGGCCCTTAAAATTTTAAAAAGGGGTGTGGTCCATCTTATTGAAGAAGAAGATTTAATTTGTAAATTAGAGGAATCTTATAAAAGTAAAAAGCCTTTAAGAATAAAGGCTGGGTTTGACCCCACAGCACCTGACTTACACTTAGGACATACGGTTTTACTAAGAAAACTTAAACAATTTCAGGATTTAGGGCATGAAGTTTATTTCTTAATTGGAGATTTTACGGGAATGATAGGAGATCCTACGGGGAGATCAGAAACTCGTCCAGCTTTAACTAAAGAAGAAGTTTTAAAAAACGCTCAAACCTACAGAGAACAGGTCTTCAAAATTTTAAATCCTGATAAAACTAAGGTTGTTTTTAATAGTCACTGGTTTTCTAAGATGACCGCCGAAGAGGTGGTTAAGCTTTGTGCTAAATATACAGTAGCAAGAATGCTTGAAAGAGAGGATTTTAAAAAGCGTTTGGAATCTGGAATTCCTATTAATATTCATGAATTAATTTATCCACTTTTTCAAGCTTACGATTCTGTAGCTTTGGAAGCTGATGTAGAATTGGGAGGAACGGATCAACTTTTTAATCTCCTCATTGGAAGGGATATTCAAAAAGAATATGGGCAAGAACCTCAAGTGATCATAACTTTACCCCTTTTAGAGGGATTAGATGGAGTTCAAAAGATGAGTAAAAGCCTTGGAAACTATGTAGGAATTATGGAACCACCCTTTGAGATGTATGGAAAAATTATGTCTATCCCAGATAATCTTATGTGGAAGTATTATGAACTCTTAACAGAATTTTCTACCGAAGAAATTGAAAAGATGAAAGAAAAAGTTTCTAAGGATGAACTTCATCCTAAGGAGGTCAAAAAAAGATTAGCCAGAACTTTAGTAAGCTATTTCCATTCTGAAAAGGAGGCTTTAGAGGCTGAAGAAGAGTTTGAGAGAGTATTTAGTAAAAGGGAAGCTCCTACTTTAATACCAGAGGTTGAGCTTTCTTCTGGCAAGCTATGGATACCAGGTTTTCTTAAAGAACAGGGACTGGTTAAAAGCAACTCTGAAGCTCGGCGATTAATAAGTCAAAAAGCCTTAGATTTAACCTTTTTAAATCTAACTCCTTCTAAAGTAGAAACTCTTACTCAAGAGGAAATTTTTATAAATCCTGGAATATATCTTTTAAAGGTGGGTAAGAAAAAATTTTTAAAATTAAAGGTTATCTAAGCTTTTAATTTCTTGAAAGTAAGGAAATAGGACTCTATAGGTAGAAATTAAATGTTGAGAAATTAGCCTAACCTCATCCAAAATGGCTAAAAAGTTAATATCCCCTTCCCAGCGGGGAACAATTTGAAGATGGATATGATCAGGATATCCTGCCCCTGCAACCTTTCCAAGATTAAAACCCACATTGAAACCCTGCGGATTTAGTACTTTTTTTAAAATTTTAAGGCTTTCCTTGGTAATTTTCATAAGAGCTAAAAGTTCATCCTCATTTAAATCTTCTAATTCTTTAACATGTCTTACAGGAGCTATTAAAAGATGTCCTGTGTTATAGGGAAACTTATTCATAATAACTAACACCCTTGGGTCTCTATAAAGAATAAGTCTTTCTTCATCAGGGAGAGAAGAATTAGGGGGACAAAAAATGCATCCCCTTTCTCTTTTTCCTGAAACATATTCTCCCCTCCAAGGTGCCCATAAAATTTTCCTTTCCATTTAAAATCTCCCTAAGGATTAAAAAATTGGTAGAAATAAAATAGCATAAAAATTAAGTTTTAAAAGAGGTAAGATGTGGTATACTAAAAGTTAAAAAGGCTATGTATAAAAATTTTCTGTATGGATTTTGTATCACTATCATAGTCATTTTAACTTCTTTTGGTTACATCATTTTTAAAACCTTTCCTCCTAACTTTTTTCAAGTCCTAATGGGACTTAATAAAAAGTATCTTATTTCTTCTTTTATTTTCTTAATCTTTTATCATACCTTTGATAATTTGAGACTATTTTTTATTGCCAGAAGCTTAAATCTTAGATATCCATTTTTATATGGTTATTTAGTTTCTTTGGTTAGTACTTTTGGAGCTACAGTAACTCCTGCCCATTTAGGGGGAGAAGTTTTACCTCTTTATACTCTTTCACGTAAAGGAGGTGAATTTTATAAAATTCTTACTGCAGTTACTATTAAAGGTGTTTCGGGAACCCTCTTTTATGTGTTTTTCTTACCCTTTACTCTTCACACCCTTTTTAAAAATCCTAAACAAACTAAGGAATTTTTAGTTATAGTGTTTTTATTAATTTTTCTTTTTGTTTTAGGATACCTTTTATGGCAAAAATTGGTAATCAAAAATGAATCCCTATTAAAGGGAAAATTAAGAAAGAAACTGAAAAATACCTTTTTAAAATATATAGCTACCTGTAAACAATTTATAAAGAAAGATAAAAAAGTGTTTCTTACAGTATTAATTTTTAGTTTTCTTCTCTATTTTTCCTTTATCTTTATAGGGATTTTTTTACTTAAAGCCTTTCATGTCAATATAAATTGGAAAGAAGTGTATTTAAATCAATTACCTTTAGTTTATGCTATATTTATGAGTCCTACCCCAGGAGGAAGTGGAGTAGGGGAATTGGGAGCTCTTCCTATTTTTTCATCCTATCTTTCTGAAACCTATTTAGGAATCTTTGTTATTCTTTGGAGAATAATTAGCCAATACTTGAGTGCTTTTTTAGGTGGCATTATTTTTTCTATTTTCCTTTTAAAGGATTTAAGAAAAAATTAACCCTTATATGCTTAAATTCCTAAATCCTTATTTTTACTTTTTAAAGGCAAGAAACTTTGCCTATCAAGTAAATCTTTTCAAAAGTTATCAGTTGGAAGTGCCTGTTATTTCGGTAGGAAATCTTTCCTTAGGAGGAACAGGAAAAACCTCTTTAATAAGATTTTTATGTGAAAAATTTTCTCTCCAATATCATGTGGTAGTTCTCTCCAGAGGTTATAAAAGAAAAAGTAAGGGAACTTTAGTAGTAGCCTTTAAAGGGAAATTATTGGAAAATTGGGAAAAAGCAGGAGATGAACCCTATCTTTTAGCTAAAATAGCGGAAAGTAAAGGTTTAAAAGTAAGTGTAGTAGTAGATGAAGA
This sequence comes from Thermodesulfobacteriaceae bacterium, assembly GCA_025062245.1. Taxonomy (GTDB): domain Bacteria; phylum Desulfobacterota; class Thermodesulfobacteria; order Thermodesulfobacteriales; family Thermodesulfobacteriaceae; genus Thermodesulfobacterium. The sequence continues at coordinate 42,380 of JANXAD010000012.1, forward strand.
TAGGGTAAGAGGAGGTAAATTGGCTGTAAAAGAACTCCAAGGAGAATTAATTTTGTTAGATGACGGTTTTCAACACCTTAGATTAAAAAGAAATCTAAACTTAGTTCTTATAAAAAAAAAGGATCTAAAAGAAAGCCTTTTTCCCTGGGGAAGACTAAGAGAACCCCTTAAAAATTTAGAAAGAGCAGATGCTATTATCCTAAGTTATCAAGAACTTGAACCTTTTAATTTTAAATTTAAAAATAAACCCATTTTTAAGCTTTATCGAAAGGACTGGAAAGTTATTAACTGGAAAGGAGAAAGTATAAGTAACTACAAAGATCAAGAATTTTTAGCCTTTTGTGGATTAGGTGACAATCAACAATTTTTAAAAACTCTTAAACACCTTGGAATAAAAATAAAGAAATTCCTTTCCTTTCCAGACCACTACCACTATAGAAATTTTCAACTTTTACCTCATGAAAATTACATAACTACTTTGAAGGATGGAATTAAGTTCAATTGGTCTCCCAATTTGTATTTCTTAGATTATTCGATAGAGGTAAAGGGACTGTTAGAATTTATTAATTCTAAACTTTAGTTCCTTACAAAATTGTATGATTTTCAAAAACAAATTTACCTTCTAAAGAAAATTTTGTATGAGATTTTTATAGGGATGCTTAGGTATAAAAATTGAAAAAGATTTTTTTAAAAAATTTAAAAGGGGGGGTAGAAATGGTTAAAAAGTTTTTAGGTATGTTAATGGCTTTAGGACTTTTAGTTTCACCTGTTATGGCTACTCAAAACAAAACAGCTAATGTCACTACCAATGCTACTCCAGAGAAAAAGGCAACTAAGGTAGAAAAAAAGAAAGTAAAGAAAGCAAAGAAAGCTCCTAAGAAAGCGATTAATGCTACTGAAGAAAAAAAGGCTCAATAATTAATCTCTCTTGATTTTTCCTTAAAAAAGGTTATTATGGATAGGGAGTTAGGTCTTATCCTAACTCCCTATATTTAGTTAATCCTTTTAAAAATGAGAAAAGGAATTTTTATTTTAATGATATTAGTAGTTTTTTTATCAGGCTTTAAAAATGAAGTTACTGCTTTTGATTTTTCTTTTTATACTTACGATGGAAAAAAATATTCTCTTTCTAATTTTAGAAACAAATTTTTACTAATAAACTTTTTCACCAGTTATTGTCAACCCTGCATTCTGGAATTAAAGGTTTTGAAACAAATTAACGAACGTTGTGGTGATAAAAACATGCAAATTATTTCCTTTATGATAGATAAAGAAGGAATTCCTCTGCTTTCTAAGATTGTTTCCTCAAGAGGTTTAAACTACTTGATAGGATTGGCAGACTCCCAAGTACTCAAAAATTTTCCAGATTTATCTACCACACCTACTACCTACTTGATAGATAAAACGGGACAGAGATTAGAAAAGTTAGTAGGATATAAGAATTATAATGGTTTCTTAGAGATTCTTAATAAATATCAAATTTGTAAAAATTAAGGTAATACCTCTATATAAGGTTCTCCTTCTTTAACTTCTCCGATTAAATTTATAGAAAGACCTCTTTCTTTAGCTTTTTCTTCAAAAAGAATTCTTTTTTCTTGAGGAACGGATATCAAAAAACCTCCAGAAGTTTGAGCATCAGCTAAGATGAAAAGATCTTCTTCTGACACTTGAGGATTAATTTTTAAAAGATTTTTGCAAAAATTAAGGTTATAATAGTCTCCTTCTGGGATAATTCCCATCCTTATAAATTCTTTGGCTTCTTTAAAATAGGGAACCTTTGAAGCATAAAGAAGTATAGTTTTTTTGCTGGCTAAAGCCATCTCTAAAGCATGCCCTAAAAGGCCAAAGCCTGTAATATCGGTTGCTCCTTTAAGTTCTAACTCTAACATTACTTCAGAGACTCTATTATTAAGTTCCGTCATAATAGAAATCATTTGTTGATATACTTCAGATTGAGGCTGAATAAGCTTAGCTTTATAAGCTGTAAGAAGTATTCCTAAACCTAAGGGTTTGGTTAGATAAAGGAGATCTCCTGCTTTAGCTCCTTTATTAGTAATAATTTTATTTGGGTGAGCTATTCCGATTACTGCCAGTCCGTATTTAGGCTCTGGGTCATCCACACTATGTCCACCTACAAGTAAAGCTCCAGCTTCTTTTATCTTAGAATAGCCTCCTTTTAAAATTTCTTTAAGGATTTCCTTAGAAAATCCTTTTTTTGGAAAGGAAATTAAATTTAAAGCTAAAAGAGGTTTGGCTCCACTTACATAAAGATCTGAAAGGGAATTAGCTACAGCAATTTGGCCAAAAACAAAGGGGTCATCTACTATTGGAGTAAAAAAGTCAACACTAAAGACTAAGGCTATCTCTGGAGTAAGTCTGTAGATAGCAGCATCAGCACCTTCTTCAAATCCTTGAAGAAGGTCAGGATGGGTTGGAACTTCAAGTTCCTTTAAAATCTCCACAAGAAACTCTTGTGGAAGTTTTGAAGCTCAACCTGCTGCCCTTACCATTTGGGTTAAACTAATTTCTGGCACACTCACTTGAATCTCCCTTTATTTTAGAAACAGCGTGTTTGATAATTTCTATTAAGTAGGGAAAAATTTCTTCTATAGCTTTAGGACTTCCTGGAAGGTTGATAATTAGGGTTTGTCCACGAATACCTGAAACTCCACGAGATAGCGCTGCAAAGGGAGTAGAAGGATAACTTATAAATCTTATATACTCAGAAATCCCTGGAATCTCTTTTTCCAAGATTTCTTTAGTGGCCTCTGGAGTTACATCTCGAGGATAAACTCCTGTCCCTCCTGTAGTAATAATAACCTCAAGATGCTCTTTATCACACCAAGTAATTAAGGTATTTATAATTTCTTCTTTTTCATCAGGAATCACCTGATATCTTTTTAAAACCCATCCTAGTTTTTCTATACTTTCTTTAAGAATCTTTCCAGAAAGATCTTCCCTTTCGCCCTTACTTCCTCTATCACTTATAGTTAATATTCCTACTCTAATCATTTCTCACTAGTTTCGGAAGCTGCTTTAGCTTCAGCTATAATTTTTTCTGCGATAAAAGGTGGAACTTCTTCATAATGAGAAAATCTACTTACGAATCTCCCTCTTCCTGCTGTAAAACCATGTAAGGTTATTACATAATCTTGAACTTCTGCCATAGGAGCAAGAGCTCTAATTTTAGTATATTTTCTCTCCTTATCAATACTTAAAACCCTTCCTCTTCTAGCATTAAGATCTCCGATTACATCTCCTACATTTTCATCGGGAACCCAAATTTCTAATTCTAAGTAAGGTTCTAAAAGAATAGGGTCTGCCTGTTCAAGTCCTTTTTTGAAACAGTGAAAAGCTGCAATTTGAAAGGCTAAATCTGAAGAATCAACTTCATGGGATTTACCATCATAAAATTGAACTTTAACATCTACTACGGGATATTTAGCTAAAATGCCTTTAGTCATAGCTTCCTTTACACCCTTTTCTACTGCTGGAACAAAATTTCGAGGAACATTCATTCCTGTTAAAGTTTCTAAAAATTCAAATCCCTTCCCTCTTTCTAAAGGAAAGAGATTAAAATGCACCTCAGCAAATTGTCCCCTTCCTCCGCTTTGTTTCTTGTGTCTATAAATAACACTTTGAACAGACTTTCGAATGGTTTCTCTATAAGGAATTTTAGGAACGCTTGTTTTTACCTTAACTCCATATTTTTCTCTTAATTTCTCTATGGTTTTATCTATATGGGTTTTTCCTATACCAGAAATTAGAAGTTCACGAGTTTCTTCATCTCTTCTAAAAATCAAAGAAGGATCTTCCTCTTTAAGTTTAGCAATAGCTGCGCTAATTTTATCTTCGTCTGCTCTGGTTTCTGGATGTAAAGCTAAGGTAAGCATAGTAAAAGGCATCTCAGGAACTTTAAAAGCCTCCTTTATAGAATTGGAAGAAAAGGTAGTTCCAGTTTTTAAAATCTCTACTTTAGCAAAAACTATAATTTCTCCCTCAAAAACCTCTTTGGTTTGCTGAAGAGAGTCTCCCTTAGGAATAAAAATTTGAGTATATTTTTCTTCCTGTCCATCTGCAGTGTAAACCATACCATCAGAAGTAAACTTTCCTGCATAAATTCTTCCATAAGAAAGTTTTCCTGCATAAGGATCTATATAATTTTTAAAAATAAATCCTATGGAAGGAACTGAAAGGTTTTCTTTTTCTAACTTCCTCTTATAAGAAGGCGTAAGTTCAATTATTTGATTTAAAAAGGAAATTAAACCCCAATTACTCTCTGCAGAACCCATAAAAACAGGAGCTACTTTCCCACTAATAATCCCTTCTTTAAGTCCCTCTAAAATCTCTTCCTCAGTTAAAGTTCCCTCCTCCAAATATTTTTCTAATAATTCATCTTTTCCTTCCGCTGAAATCTCAATTAAAGTTTCTTTTAAAGGTTTTATTTGAGATTTTAAATTTTCAGAAAGTTCTTCAAACTTAAGTTTAATCCCATCTTCTATAACTTTTTGTTCTTTAATTATGTCCACTAACAAAGGAGTTGAGTTTTGCAAACCTAAAAATTGTATTAAATGGGCTTGAGAAATTTCTAAATTATTTTTTAAATCTACTAAAACCTGATTTAAATTAGCTTTTTCATGGTCTAATTTATTAATAAAAATGGCTAAAGGAAGATTGTATTCTTGAGCAATTTCAAAGGCTCTAATTACCTGATACTTTAAAGAAGCTGAAGCATCTATCACTAAAACACCCATATCTGCTGCGTTAATGGCCCATATTACCTCTCCAATAAAATTTTCATCTCCAGGAGTATCTAAAAGATAAATAGGTATATTTTTATATTTCAATCCATAAGTTTTTAAGTAGGTAGTACTTTCTTTTTTACTACTTTTAAGCGATTCTCCACAGAGTTTACATAAATTCTCTAATAAGGTGGTCTTTCCACCTTCACTTTGGCCTAAAAAAGCTAAAACCTTAGGTTCCATTATATCCTCCCCTCTTTAAAAAATTTTAAAATTAACCGTTATAATTTTAACTTTAAATTTTTACTTTCCAAGTTTTTGTATGAGACCATAGGATTGGGGACTGGGTATTATTTCTATAAATTCTTCACCATAACATCTTAAAGGCAGCTTATTATTTAAATCATAAGGCCCCTCTCCTCATTCTACTATCTCAAATAAGCCATTAATTTCCTGTTTAAGGCCTCTAAATCCCCTAACAGCTCCTCTTCTTCCTATACTCCCTCTATGAGATGCTCTTTTAATTCAGTGCCATATTTATCGTGAAACTTTATAACTTTAAGCCTAAGGAGAACCTCTTCTTTTGAGAAAGCTTCTTTTATAACCCTTAGTCTTTCTAACCTTTTAGCCTCTTTGATAAGATTAAGAGAAATAGAGAAACACGAATAGATCCTTACTTAAAGATAATTTTTCGTTTTTGATTTTACTACCTTTTTATTTTCCCCAGGGAGATAGAACTTATACAGGTATGGGGGTAGAACTTTTACATATTTCTCGCTGATTTTCCGATAGAACTCCAAAAAAGGTCTCTCAAACATTGTTATTTATTGACTTTCAATTTTTGACTTATTTTAAAAATATTTAGCAAACCTCTACTCTATTTTTACCTCTACTTTTGGCTTTATATAAAGCTTGGTCAGCTAAATTTATAAGCTCCTCTAAATTAGCTTCAGGATGCAAAGAAAGAGAAGTTACCCCAAAACTGGCTGTTATTTTAAGATTCTCTAAAGTAAGTTCTTCTATAGCCTTTCTAATTTCTTCTGCTCTTTTTGAAGCATTCTCCACATTACAATAACTCAAAATAATAAGAAACTCTTCCCCTCCATATCTTATAAGAAAATCCCCTGGTCTAATTTTCTGAGAAAGTAAATAACCCATTTTTTTTAATACAAAATCACCTACAATGTGCCCATGTTGGTCATTAATAGTTTTAAAATTGTCTATGTCAACCATAATGAAACTTAAGTCAAATCCGTGTTTCTTAGCCTTCTCAAATTCCTTTAAAACAAATT
>JANXAD010000013.1:0-44522 GCA_025062245.1 Thermodesulfobacteriaceae bacterium
AATAGGACTTCCTGCTAAGGCCTGCGATTTTATCCACTTAGCAGGACATCTACACGATGTTGGTAAATTGACTCTTCCCAAAAAAATTTTAATAAAACCAGGTCCTCTGGATAAGCAAGAATGGGAATTAATAAAATCTCATCCTAAGATTGGATTTGACCTTCTTAGTCCTGTTAAGCTTTTCCAGGGCCAAGGTAGAGTCTTAGAAATGATCTTATATCATCATGAGAGATGGGATGGGAAGGGATATCCCTTTGGTCTTAAAGGTAAAGAAATTCCCTTGGGTGCACGGATTATCTCTATTGCAGATGCCTTTTCTGCTATGGTTTGTGAAAGACCTTATAGAAAACCTTTAAGCTTTGATGAAGCCCTTGAGGAGATTAAAAAAGGAGCAGGCACTCAATTTGATCCTATGCTAGTTAACATCTTCGTCAATATTTATGAAGAAATAACAAACTGGGCTAAGGGGTTTATTTCTTAAAAATTTACTTAAAGGAGGTCTAAAGGCATGAGACTTTCAGAGTTAAAACCAGGTGCCATAGCAAGGATAGTAGCTATAAGCTCAACAGGTTCCTTTAAAAAAAGATTACAAGAAATGGGCGCTTTACCCGGGGAAATTATCCGTGTGGAGAAAACGGCCCCTCTTGGAGACCCCATAGAGATCACTATTAAAGGTTACTCTCTTTCTTTACGCAAAAGTGAGGCTGAAGCCATTGTAGTGGAGGTGCTAAAATGAAAGAAATTAAAGTAGCAGTAGTTGGAAACCCTAACACAGGAAAATCCACCTTGATCAATGCTATAGCTAAAGCCAAACTTCAAGTTGGAAATTGGCCTGGAGTTACCGTTGAGAAAAAGGAGGCCCATCTTAAATCTGGAGATTTCACTCTGGTGTTTGTTGATCTCCCTGGGGCTTATAGTCTTTCTCCTTTTTCTCTGGAGGAAAAAATCACCCGAGATTACCTTTTTATGGAAAAGCCAGATGTAATTCTCTGCGTGGTTGATTCAACCAATCTTGAAAGAAATCTCTACTTCGTAGTTCAACTTATGGAACTTGAAATTCCTTTGGTTCTCGCTCTAAACATCTTTGATGAGGCTAAAAAGCTTGGTTACAAAATAGACCTCTCCTTACTTGAAAAACTTTTAGGAGTAAGAGCTATTCCAACGGTGGCTATAAGAGAGGAAGGCCTTGAAGATCTTAAAAAAGCTATTATAGAGGTTTATCTTGAAAAAAGGGTTCCTCATAAGCTCTCTTATGGAGAGGACTTAGAGGAGATTTTGGAGATGGTTCGCTTTCAACTTCTAACTTTGAATCCTGAAGTAGAGGTTTCAAAACTTTCTAAAGGAGTGCTCCTAAAACTACTTGAGGGAGACCAGGAACTTTTCTTCAAACTCAATCTTAGATACCATCTTGATGAAATTAGAAAATATCTTGAGCATATTGAAAGGGTACATGGGGAAGATATAGAGACCTATCTTACAGATATGAGATATGGCTTAGCAACTGGAGTTGTAAAAAGGGTTCTTGACAAACCTGAAATCAGAAAAATTACCCTGACTGAAAGAATTGATCACCTTTTTTTAAATCGCTATCTGGGTATTCCTATCTTTTTACTTATGATGTGGCTTCTTTTTAAAATAGCCTTTGATATAGCCAATCCCTATGTAGATTTTGTGGATGAAACCATAAATGGTCCTGTGATGAAATGGGCAAGGGTGGGATTAGAATTTTTAGGAAGTCCTGAATGGTTTAGTTCGCTTCTTTTAGATGGAGTCATAGGAGGGGTAGGAATAGTGGTTTCCTTTTTTCCTGTGATAGGGATGATTATGTTTCTTGTTACTTTACTTGAGAGTTCTGGCTATATGGCAAGAGCGGCTTTTCTTATGGATAGAGTTATGAGAAGTTTTGGAGTTCAGGGGAAATCCTTTATTCCTATGCTTTTGGGGTTTGGCTGTAATGTACCTTCAGTTTATGCTACAAGAGTTCTTGAACAAGAAAAGGAGAGAAAGCTTACCATGTTTCTTGTACCCTTTATGTCTTGTGGGGCAAGGCTTCCAGTATATGTGGTATTCATATCTGTCTTTTTTCCTAAGGCTTCGGGTACCATTCTCTTCTTTCTTTATGCCCTTGGTATTGTAGTTGCTATTTTGGTAGGAATAGTCTTTCATAGAGTTATGTATAGGGGAGCGAGTTCTCCCTTTATTATGGAGCTTCCACCCTATCGTCTGCCAACTTTGAGGGATCTCAGGGTACATACCTGGATAAAACTTCGTCACTTTGTGATTAAGGCAGGAACTTGGATTTTGGCTATTAATCTTGTAATCTGGATTTTGCTAAATCTCCCCTGGAAGCCAGAAAAGCCTGAAGAGTCTTATCTTGGAAAATTTGGAGCTTTAATTTCACCTGTTTTTAAACCCCTTGGATTTGGAGATTGGGCAAGTGCTGCAAGCCTTCTTGCAGGTTCCTTAGCAAAGGAAGTTGTGGTTTCAACCATGGCTCAGATTTATGGTTCAGAAACAGAATCTCAAGAAGAAAAAACTTTGAACATAAAAGAGGACTTAAAAGAAATAGCTCTAAATTTTTTAAAAAAAACCAAGGAAGCTTTGAATAATCTTAGCTCAACCTTTGGGATAGCCACTTTAACCCCAAAAGAGCCAGAAGAAGTTAAAAGTTTGCTTCCAAGGCTTAAAAATCACTTTACACCCCTTTCCGCATTAAGTTTTATGGTCTTTGTTTTGCTTTACTGGCCCTGCTTTGTGTATGGTATCGCCACCAAAGCTGAAATCGGAACCTTTAGACTTTATCTTCAAGCTATTTTGCTCCACACCCTTGTAGCCTATGCCTTTTCCCTCCTTATTTACCAGATAGGAAGGTTTATTATGTAAAATATAACAGTAGGAAAAGAGCGGATATGTCTTAGGAGTAAGACTTAATTTTAGTTTTTAAAGTTTAAGGTCCTCCTCATGAAGCTCTTTAAATTAATTTTTGTCCATATAAAAAGTTAATAATATTTATTTTTTCCTTTTCTAAGTCAAAGGAAAAATATTCAGGATAAATCCAATTAGCCATAGTTTTAAGAGAATATAGAAATTTGAGAGTCCAAAGGTCGTAAAAAAAGGTATTTTCAAATTGATAAACTGAAAAACTCTTAACAGCTTTAATAGTTCTTAATTGTTGATCGTTAAGAATTTTAGAGGGATTTAAAATTTTGCTATACCACATTATAATTACCTCAGGATTCAAGGAAAGAAGTTTTTCAAGGTTTAAACTTATAGACTCAGCTTTTATATGAGAACAGATATTTATTCCTCCAACCATCTCAATAAGCTCATTTACTATACTTTCCTGACAAGAGGTCTGTAAAAAATTTATCTGAGCCCAACTAAAATAGACCCTTCTTTTTACTTTAATTTTTTTAGCAATTTTTCTAATTTCATTAACCTCCTTTTTAACATAATTAATCAGTTCTTCTGCCCTCCTTTCTGCACCTAAGAGCAGTCCTAAATCTCTTATTTCTTTATAAACATCTTCTATTTTACTAATAAAAACCCCATAAACAGGAATTTTCAATCTTTCGAAAGTTTGAATAGCTTCTCCTTGATTTGCCCAAATTATAATAAGATCTGGTTTAAGAGATAAGACCTTTTCCACGTTAACGGTTTCCCAATTACCCACCGCAGGAATTTTCTTACTTTTAATCCTCCCCTCAAGAAGGGCATAATATTTAAAGGTATCTGTATAGTAAAAACCTTCTTGATATATATTATAAGGAACCCCTATGACTCTATGTCCCTGCTTTAACATATAAATTCCAGTTAAAGCACTTTCAATAAGACATACTACCCTTTCAGCAGGTTTTTCCAGAGTTATGGTCTTTCCTCTGAAATCTTGAACTTTAATTAAAGCCAAAGACTTAGAGGATAAAAGAAAACCTAAAAATAAGCCTAAGAGGAAAGCTCTTTTGAATATGTTTAGCATCTAAAAAAAGTAAGAGGGGGAGCTTAAAGTGCCTCCCCTTTTTAAGCTATTTTACAAATTTAATTCCCATCTTAACATAGCATTAAAACCTGGGTCCTTAAACTGCCAGGGCATTTCATATTCTTTGTCAAAAAGATTATTTATCTCAAAAATTAGATTAGAATTATATCTTTCAGTTTTAAAAAGTTGTTTTTGTAAATTTAAATTAACTGTGGTATAATCCCCAAAATCTCTTCTGTTAGTTTTATCTGTGCTGTCATAATATTTACCTACATATTGAAGATAAGCTGAAACGGTAATCTGATAGGGAAGTTTGGCAGTTAATCCTATATTAAGGATAGTTTTTGGAACAAAGGGGATTTCACTTTTATCTTGATTTTTATCTAAGGAATTTTTAACCTTTGTATCGGTAAGCGTTAAGTTAGTAAACCACATAATTTTATCAGAAAGATAGTGTTTAAGCTCTCCCTCTATACCTTTAGCATAGGATTTTCCGGCATTAACCGACTGGGTTTGAGAAGGGTCAAGGCTTACTACATTCTCTACAATAGTATCATCTACTACATGATAAAACCCTCTTAAACTAAAATTTAGGTTATTTATTATCCACCAGTCTAAACCTAAATCATAACTTAATCCCTTTTCAGGTTTAAGATTAGGGTTAGGAAGTTGCCCGTGTTTCCCAGGAATTCCTTTATCAGAAGCTTTTATAGTTCCCCCTACTGACTTAGCCGAGGGGACAAGAAAGCTTGAACCAAAATTAGCAAAAAAACCTAATTTTTCAGATATATTATACCTTGCTCCTACACTCCAAAGTACCTTATCCCAAGATTTAGAACCTACCTCTGGTATAACACCTCCTATGAGCTTGTATTTATGTTTGGTATAGTTATATCTTAACCCTGCTCTTAAAACCCATTTATCTATAATTACCTTTTCTTGAACATAAATCCCCCAATTTCTTGCCTTTACATCATTCCCTTTACTTCTTATACCTTCCTTTTTAGCATAGGTTTCATAAGTAGAAAACTGAGTATCTATACCTGCCGTAAGAATACTTTTTCCCCAATGTTTGAAGTTGAAGGAAACATCAAGAGGAAATAGGTTTTGTTTAACTCCATCCTTTTCTCTAAGAGCTAAACTCTGGGGATAATAATCTTCCTCCCAAGATCTGTGATAGTAACGATATCCTCCCTTGAGGTTTAAAATTAAGTTTTTATTCAAAAAAGGAGCAGAAAAATTTAAATTTACTATATCATACTGATGGTCGTATTCTCTGTTAGGTCTTCCTGTATCGCCTCTATGTTGAGTATGATGCACAAAAAGAGAGGCCTTAATATCAGGAGTAAAAAAATAGGTAGTCTTAAAGTATCCTTTAAACTTTCTATACTCAGGGTCATCAAGCATATTAAGCCAAGAAGGTTTGGTTCCATAGTTAGTATAATCGGACTGCTCATAATTGGCTCCTAAGAAAAAGTTGAGAGGACCAGCTGCTCCTTCATGATAAACCCTTCCGTTTATGGTCTCCCAAGTTCCATATCCCAGAGAAATTTTAGTTAAGGGAACTATAATTTTCTCTTTAGTAATAAGATTTGTTATACCTGCCAGAGGACTTTCATTCCCAGCAAAATCCATAGTCATATAATTAGGATAAAGAACTGAAGCTGGACCTCGATGAACCTCCACTCTATCAAGATATAGAAAGTCAAGACTCATAGGATCAACAAAAGAGTCTATGGGTAATCCATCAAGAAGCCAACTATTATATTTTGGGCCTAATCCTCCATAGGATCCCCAGTTAGCGTCATTACGAGAAAGAGGATTTACAAAATTTCCAGGAAGATATTTGATAAGTTCAGATAGATTTCTATTAGGTAAATTAAGATTCTCTATTTCACTTTTCTCAACTACATCAGTCTTATGGGTCTGTTCTTGAGGGGGTTGTTCAATTTTAGACTCGGTAATAGTTACCTTTTCAACTAATATTTCCTTCATTTCAGCTGTTTTTTGAACTTCAGAAACCTGTTCTTTAGCATAAGCTGAAATTCCTAAGTCTAAATTTGCTATAAATCCTAAAATTGAAAAACTTATAAAATACCTTTTTTTCATCTTATCCTCCTTTTTTAATATTTTTAAAAATTTTTTAAAAGTTTATAATTTAAAATTTAAAAATGTCAATAGTTATTGAAACTATTTGAAAATTTATATTCACTAATAGATTAATTGCTTACTTCTTTGAATAGGAGTAGTTTTACCCCCTTGGTGAAAGGTTTTGTAATTCTTAACCTCTCACATTTTTCAAACAGTCTTAGAGAATAAAAAATGCATAGGTTCGGTCTCTTTCGGGAAAATAAAAATCTATTTATATTTTTCTATCTCACCTAATCTTACTAAAGAGGCTCAAAGATTAGAAAGACTAAGCTACTAAATCTGCCTTGGGAGTTTCAAAGACCGCTATGTATAGAAAAAAGAAGAAGAGACAGAGGCTTTTAAGAGCTTAGGTAGTGGAATTTATTTTACGGTTTAGAAAAGAAGAGACTTCGGTTAGGAAAGGTAAAGTTGAAAAAGGTATTTCAAGGTAATAGTTAGGTAAAAAGTTAGAAAGAAACTTGGAGGAGGATTTTATAGGACATTAGGGAGGGGAAGGTTTTTTGAAGATTTAGAGGCCTTAAACAGAGAATTAATAGATCATTTGATATGGTATAATGGGAAGAGGGGCCCCATGACTTAGATAATAAGCCAACTTTAAGATGGTATGGGGAAGAATATAAAAAATAACACGTTGTCCCAAAAACCTATGGTCTCATACAAGATATTGACAAAAACTCGAAACAATTTTATAATGCTAAATTATTAAAAAATACTAAAATGACAAAAGTTAAAGGAGGATTTAAATGGCTTATTTTGATTGGAATAGTAATATTATTCTTGGTATTGAAGAAATTGATGCCCAACACCGTGGTTTAGTAGACCTAATAAATGAATTACACTCTGCGATGAAACAAGGTAAAGGACAAACTATCTTGGATGAAATTTTATTAAAACTAAAGGATTACATCAATTTTCACTTTGATTTTGAGGAAAGTCTTTTAAAAAAGTATAATTATCCTGAATTTAACTCTCATAAACAGCAACATACCTTATTTATAAACAAAATAAAAGATTTTGAAGAAAGAAGGAGTAAAGGACAGGTAGCACTGACTATAGAATTACTCTCCTTTTTAAAGGATTGGCTAACTCATCATATTATGAATATAGATAAAAAATATGTTAATTTTCTTTTACCCAAATTAAAAGCTTAATTTAAAAATTAAAAATTTGTTAAGTTACTTAAAAGGACCTAAGGTTCTGAGAGGCAGATTTTTGTTTCCATTTTAAATAAAAACTACTTGTAAGGGTCACTCAAAACCGATAAATTTTATTCAGACTGTCTCCTTTTCCCTATCGATAAATGCAGATACAACAATTTCTTCCCCTTTTTTTAGCCTCATACAAGGCTTCATCTGCTCTTTTCAAAAAGAGCTTAAAATTGTCTAAGGGTGAAAACTCCGTTATACCAAAACTTGCGGTTATCTTTTCTCTTATCCTTTTAAATTGCCTTTTCTCTATAGTTTGTCTTAATCTTTCAGACATTTTGTAAGCTGCCTCCATATTCGTATGAGGTAAGAGTAATACAAATTCTTCTCCTCCCAGTCTTGCAAAAAGGTCTTCTTGTCTTATGGATTTCTTAATCACCTTAGTGATGCTCTTTAAAACATAATCACCAGTTTCATGTCCATAGGTATCGTTTATTTTTTTGAAGTAATCTATATCTATCATAACTAAGGAAAGAGGAAGATTATGTCTTTTAGCTAAGGAAATTTCTCTTTTTAAAATTTTGAGAAAGGCTCTTCTATTTAAAATTCCTGTTAAAGGGTCGGTATTATTAATTTTTTTAATCGTCTTTAAAGCCTCTGAAAGTTGAACATTTTTTTTAGCTAATTCTCTGGTGATATTAACTAATTGCTCGTTAAGTTTGGAAAGTTTTAGTATTAATTCACTATAAGTAAGACGATAGGGTTCTAAAATCAAAAGATATTTGTCTTCTAATTTTACTCTTACTCCTTTAAGCACTATTTCCATTTTATCTTTGCCTTTTAGGATAAGTTCGATGAGATCTAAGGAAGTTTGCCCAAGATTTTCCTTAGAAACTCCGATTAAAAGATTTCTTAAATCAGAGTTAAGAGGTTTTTCCTCTAAGCCTAAAATTTCTTTCAATCCTTCGTTAGAATCAATTATTTTATAGTTTTCATCTACTAAGACTATAATTAAATTTTTTAGAACCGATAAACTATTAAAAATTAACTCAGGATATTTTTTAAATAAAGAATTTATAGTCATGAAGAGCTTTTTAGAAATTTAGCAATTTCTACCGCCTTTTTAGCATCAGAGGCCCAAAAATCAGCTCCCAACTTAAGATAAACTTCAGGAAAAAGATTAAAAAGCAGACCTCCTACCATTATCTTTAGGGAAATACCTTTAAGACTTCTAATTTTACTTATTAATTTTTCAGTTCTTTCAAGATTAAAAGGCATAGTAACTGATATTCCTATAAGTTTAGGCTTGATTTTTTTAACCAGTTTAAGAACTTCATCCTCTGGAACATTAGCTCCTAAATAATAAACATCCCAACCATCCATCTCAAGTAAATCTGCTACCATTCTCCCTCCTAATTCGTGATATTCATTGGGAGAAGAAGTAATTATAGCTTTAGCTTGGGCTTTAGTTTTATTTTTAGGAAAGTAAGTATAAATATTGGCCATCACTCTCCCTACTATAGAGGTTGCAAGATGTTCTTCAGCTACAGAAATTTTCCCCTTTTCCCATAGACTTCCTATTTCATAAAGAGCTGGTTGAAGAATTTTTAAATAAAAATTTTCAAGATCTTGAGGAGATTTAACTAATCTATTGGCAAACTTTACTGCAGAGTTAAAATCAGCTCTTAAAAGGTGAGATAAAAATCTTTCCTTTTTGATTTCCCAATTCCTTTCTAAGGTTATTTTGAATTCATCTTGTTTTTGAGATAATTCAATCATTTCTTCATGCTTTTCTATCAACCACTCATAAGTCCTGTTTATCTCTTTAGCAGAGGAACTGGGAAGAAAATTCTCTACTGCCCTTTTCCAAGTATGTAATTCTACGAGAAAATAATCATAGGAAAAGCCATGATTAGAATAGGCTTTATAAACCCATGGAACCATTTTTACAAGCATCTCAAAAAGGGAGTATTTAAATACATTAGCCATAAAATTGGCATGGTTAGTGTGATTGTCATACATTATCTGTAAAGAATTAAAACCTATTAAGGTTAAAAGGTCAGACCTCTTAGTCATCTCTTGGTTAACGAAGTTTAGCATAAAAGGTTTATTTTCTTCGTAATCCTTAGCTGCCTGAGGACTAACTTTAAGCTTTTCCTTAGCTTCCTTAATTAGTTCCTCTATCATATTTTAAACTCTCTTTAAAGAGAGTGAGTTGTCTTTCTTCAAAGTTTTTAGCCTCCGATTTAAGAATCTTAGCTAAGCGTTTACCTTTTAAAGTAATAAAGTATTTAGCTTTTTTTAAAGAAACTCCAAGCTTTTTTAAAGTAATTTCGGAGAGTTCTCCGTATTTCTTAGCTTGGATTATCTTTTTGGCTGAAAGGGGGCCAATTCCAGGAACTCTTAGAAGTTCGTAGTAGTCCGCTTTACTAAGCTCAACGGGAAAAAATTCTAAATGTCTTAAAGCCCAAAAAAGCTTTGGATCAACTTCTAAAGGAAGATTTTCACTTTCTTCAAAGAGTTCATCAACTTTAAATCCGTAAAATCTCAAAAGCCAGTCTGCTTGATAAAGTCTGTGTTCTCTTAAAAAGGGAGGTTCTTTAATAGCTGGCAAATCGGTATCTCTATTTACAGGAATATAGGCTGAATAGTAAACCCTTCTTACTATCTTCTCACTATAAAGCCTTTCAGAAAGTTTTAAAATAGTTTTATCTGTATCGGGAGTTGCTCCAATAATAATTTGAGTTGAAGCAGGAGCCTTAAGTTGTTTTTCTTCGTAAACTTCTCTTACTATCTGCAAGGGCTGGTAAACCTTTCTAAAATTTTTATGAGGTGCAAGTCTTTTCAGACTTTCTTCAGTAGGAAGTTCTAAATTCGAACTCACTCTATCGGCCAGTCTAAAAGCTTTTTCTACAAGTTCTCTTGATGCGCCAGGCATAAGTTTAAAATGAATATAGCCATTAAAGTAATACTTATATCTCAAGAGCTTCACAGCTTTCAGCATAAGCTCCATAGTGTAATCTGGATTTTTGTATATTCCAGAACTCAAAAAAAGTCCCTCTATGTAATTTCTTCTATAAAACTCTACAGTAAGAGTTGCTATTTCTTCTGGAGTTAAGATTGCTCTGGGAACTTCGTTTTGAGAGCGATTGATACAATACTTACAATTGTGAATACAAAAATTAGTCATAAGAATTTTTAAAAGAGAAACACATCTTCCGTCAGAAGTCCAGGTATGACAAATTCCGCTTAAGTGAGAATTACCTATTCCGTAAGGATGGGTTTCCCTTCTCCCTCCAGAACTGCTACAGGAATTATCATATCTTGCTGCCACCGAAAGAATAGAAAGTTTTTGAAAGGGATCCTTTTTTTCCAAAGCCTTGGATTTCATCTTAATTTTTAATCTTAAAGTAAACTTTTTATAAAACAATAGGTTAAATAGCCTCATTAAAAATCTAAAAGGTATCGTTGCCTCTACTCACTTATTATAAACCTTGCTAAGCCTTTTATTCTTACTTAGTTCATCCTGTAAAAATTATTTTGCTTAAATTCCGCTACTTACCTTAAAATTTATGCTAAGTCAATCCTTAAAATACCTTAGGAATTAAGGTTCACGCTGAGGAAACGAATAAAATTTCCTTTAAAATTTTAAACGAAGCCTTATGTCCTAACCTATCAATTTTTTCTACTAAATTTCAACTAAACTTTTCTGTTACCTGCTTGAAAAAAAGCTTTGGAATAACTAAAGTTAAGACTTTCTCCACACACTCTTTTACACTTAATAGATTGGTATCTAAGATGAGGTTAGGCTTAAGGGGTTCTTCATAGGGTGCACTAACACCGGTATACTCTTTAATCTCACCCCTCTTAGCCTTGGCATACATTCCTTTAGGGTCTCTAGCTTCACAAACCTCTACAGGGCATCTACAATAAATTAAGACGAAATTCTCCTCTCCAAGGTGTTTTTTAATTCTCTCACGGTCTTCTTCATAGGGTGAAACAAAGGCGCAAAGGGTTACGATTCCTGCATCTATAAAAAGCTTTACCATCTCTGCAATTCTTCTTAAGTTCTCTTTTCTATCTTGAGTAGAAAAACCTAAATCAGCACATAATCCATGCCTTACATTATCTCCCTCAAGGGTGTAAGTCCTAACTCTAAGTTTATAAAGAGCTTTTTCAACAGCATGCGCTATGGTAGACTTTCCTGAGCTTGGAAGTCCTGTGAACCAGATAGCAAGTGATTTATGGCCGTTAAGTCTTTCCCTATGTCTTCTCGTAACTTCAGGTTTATGCCAAATCACATTATTAGGAACTAACTTCAAAGGATTAATCTCTGGTGTTTTACTCTCTCTCATACTTATTTTTAGTATCCCAATTTAATTAAGGTAAGAAGAATTCCCAAAAACGAAAATCCTCCTATAATAAGCCACTGCAGGAAATTAAACCTCCTTTCTAAAGCTTCAAAACGGGAGTTCATAGCCTCAAAACGGGTATTCATCTCCTTTTGTAAAGCCTCAAAACGAGTATTTATCTCCTTTTGTAAAGCCTCAAAACGAGTATTCATAGCCTCAAAACGAGCATTCATTTCCCTTAATAAAGCCTCAAATCTTCTCTCCTCTAACTCTCTTAAAGCTTTCAGCTCTTCCTCTAACCTTAAAAGCCTCTCCATTATAGAAATATCCTTAGCTTTTTTCTCATGTTCCACTACAAACTCTGCTAATTTTTCCTTTACCACCTCCTCTATAAGAGAGAGTAATAAACTTCTTAATTTACCCTGATTTAAATCTTCTAACGAAATCATAATATTATCTAAATTATTCTATATTTTCTTAAAAATAGCTTTGTCAGATGAGTCTAATTTTATCATTTAATTTCAAAAAAACAAACTATCAAATGGCCTCATTAAAAAATCTAAAAGGTATCGTTGTCTCTACTACCTTATTATAAACCTTGCCAAGCCTTTTCTTCTACTTAGTTCATCCTGTAAAAATTATTTTACTTAAATTCCGCTACTTACCTTAAAATTTATGCTAAGTCAATCCTTAAAATACCTTAGGAATTAAGGTTCACGCTGAGGAAACGAATAAAATTTCCTTTAAAATTTTAAACGAAGCCTTACGGAGTCTAAAAGTTGTCTTTTTCCTGAAAATCCTTTATATTTTAACAAAGAAGCTACCTAACTAAATTAAAAATACCTAACTAAATTAAAAGGGAGGGTCTTTTAATGAAAGTAAAGTTTATCTTTGATGAAAAAAAGGAGGTCCTTGCAGAATTTTACGAAACAGCCTGTGCTCAGGGTATTTATGAAATTTTGCCGGTAGAGGCTAAAGTAAATATTTGGGGAGAAGAATATTACTTTTCCATACCCTTCGATTTTCCGCTTGATGAAACTGCCACCTTAAAGGTTAAGGTAGGAGATATAGGATACTGGCCCCCTGGGAAAGCTCTGGCTATCTTTTTTGGAAAAACCCCCTTATCTGTAGATGAAAATCCCATTCCTGCAAGTGAAGTAAATCTTATAGGAAAACTTTTAGATCCTCCCGAGGTTTTAAAAACCCTTTCCCCTAAAAAAGTAAAAGTAGTGAGATCCTAAAAAAATTTGTAAGGAGGAAGCTCAGATGACGGAAGAATTAGAAAAAACCTTAATTTATGAGGCTAAACATGTTCTTGAAAAACTTGGGGAAGAAGAAAAAAAGGAATTAGAGAAACTATCTAAAGAATATATAGAATTTCTTAGCGAAGTTAAAACTGAAAGAGAATGTGTGGAATATTTTACTACAATTTTGGAAAAAAAAGGCTTCAAAGAAAATCAATTAGAAAGGGGTTATTTTGTTTATAGAAATAAGTTTTTAGCTTGTTGGAAGCTTGGGAGAAATCCTCTTACAGAAGGATTAAGAATAATAGTTAGTCATATTGACACTCCGAGACTGGACTTAAAACTTCATCCCCTTTTTGAGGAAATAAATTTAGCCTTTTTAAAAACTCACTATTACGGAGGGATCAAGAAGTATCACTGGGTTGCTAAGCCTTTGGCTCTGCACGGGACTGTGGTTAAAAAGGGAGGAGAGGTAGTTAAGATTGTTATAGGTGAAAATAAAGAAGATCCTGTTTTTACGGTATGCGACCTTTTACCCCATTTAGCCAAAAAGATTCAAGGAGAAAAGAAACTTACTGAAGCTATTCCAGGAGAAAAGTTAAATCTTCTTTTTGGTGGAATTCCCCTTAAAAATGAAGTTGAAAACAAAGAAGTTAAAGAAAAAATAAAACTTAATGTTCTAAAAATATTAAACGAAAGTTATGGTTTAAAGGAAGAGGATTTTGTATTAGGAGAGCTTCAGGTAGTTCCTGCAGGTTCTGCCCGAGAAGTAGGAATAGATAGAGCCTTTATAGGAGGCTATGGCCAAGATGATAGAATTTGTGCCTTTACTTCTTTTAAAGCTTTCTTAGAAGTTGAAGATCCTGAATATACTAACTTGGTCTTATTTATGGATAGAGAAGAAATTGGTTCCGAAGGAAATACTTCAGCTAAGAGTAGAATCTTTGAAAAGATGGTCTATTTTCTTATGAAAGAGTTAAAACTTTCTGCCACACCCGATAACTTTTTTGAGGTTATGAGCAAAACTAAGGCTATTTCGGCAGATGTTACTGCAGGAATTGACCCTAACTATTTAGAGGTACATGATAAATTAAATGATGCTAAGATGGGCTGTGGAGTAGCGGTAAGTAGATATACAGGACATGGTGGAAAATATATGGCCAGTGAAGCCCATGTGGAGTTTTTAGCTTGGTTACTTGAAAACTGGGATAAAGAAGGTGTAGTCTATCAAGTAGTTTCTATGGGAAAGGTGGATGAAGGAGGTGGAGGAACAGTTTCTAAACATTTTGCTTCCTATGGTTTAGATATTGTAGATGCAGGACCTCCCCTTCTTTCTATGCACTCTCCCTTTGAAATTTCACATAAGGCGGATCTTTATATGACCTATAAAGGATTTAAAGTTTTCTTGAAAATATAGTTTTCTTTATGTCCTTAAAGGAAGGAGACTTTGTACTTTTACAAAGTTCAGACGGAAAAAATTATCTTTTAGAAATAAAATCTCAACCCTTTCATACTCATAAAGATTCTATTTTTCTTGGAGATCTTGTAGGAAAAAACTATGGAGACCTTATTTGGGGAAAAAGGGGAGAAAGGTTTTATCTTCTTCGTCCTTCCCTCTTTGACTTTTTGATGAAGGTTGAAAGAGCAACTCAGATTATTTATCCCAAAGACATAGGTTATATTCTCTTAAAGTTAGGAGTAGGACCTGGGAAAATAGTTCTTGAATGCGGATGTGGCTCAGGTGCCCTAACCTTAGCTATGGCTTATATGGTAGGAA
Source organism: Thermodesulfobacteriaceae bacterium (assembly GCA_025062245.1). Classification (GTDB taxonomy): domain Bacteria; phylum Desulfobacterota; class Thermodesulfobacteria; order Thermodesulfobacteriales; family Thermodesulfobacteriaceae; genus Thermodesulfobacterium. The sequence goes on from JANXAD010000013.1 coordinate 14,646, forward strand.
AGGAGGGTAAGGTTATTTCCTATGAAAAGGAATTAAAATTTTTAGAAATTGCTAAAAAAAATTTGCAAAAGGTTGGACTTTTAGAAAGGGTAATTTTTAAAAATAGAGAAGTAAGGGAAAGTTTTGATGAAAGGGAAGTAGAGGCAGTCTTTTTAGATCTAAAAGAGCCTTGGATTTTAATTAAAGCCGGTTGGGAAGCTTTAAAGCCAGGTGCTCCTCTTGGAATTATCGTTCCTACAACTAATCAGGTTTCCCACTGTTTAAATACCCTGGAAGATTACCCCTTTGTAGATATAGAAGTGGTAGAACTCCTTCTTAGGAAGTATAAAACTAATCCTGAAAGAGTAAGGCCAGAGGACCGAATGATTGCCCATACAGGATTTCTAATTTTTGCCAAAAAGGTAAATGAAAAATAAAATTTTTATTGTTCTTTCAGAGGGAATCTCGGTAGATAAAAAAGTTCTTTCCTTTGTAAAAAAGAGCATTAGTAAAGCTTTATTTCTATTAAAGTTATCCTCCAAGGAAGTCTGTTTAACTTTTACTTCTGATGAGCACCTTACAAAATTAAATTATAAATACTTAGGAAGACCTTACCCTACCAATGTCTTAGCCTTTCCTATGAGAAAAGGAAAAGGTCTTAAGATTTCTCATTTAGGAGATATTATCATTTCTATTGACACAGCTAAAAAAGAAGCTAACTTATATAATTTAAATTTTGAAAATTATCTTTTAGCCCTATGTATCCATGGACTTCTACATCTTTTGGATTACGATCACCAAAAGGGACTTTATGCTCCTTGGTTAATGCAAAAAAACGAACTAAATCTTTTAGAAAAATTAGCTTACAAGGAAGGAAAAAAGGAACTTTTAAATTTTATTAAGAGGAGGGAATATATGCCAGCTAAACTTGCAGTAAATGTAGACCATGTAGCCACAGTAAGGGAAGCCAGAAAGTCCTATTATCCTGATCCTGTTCATGCTGCCGTGCTTGCAGAACTTGGAGGAGCAGACGGAATCGTGGTGCATCTTCGCTTAGATAGAAGACATGTAAAGGAAAGAGACGTTAGAATTATAAAGGAAATTATTAAAACTAAACTTATTTTAGAGATGGCTATAGATGAAGAATTGATAAAATTTGCCAAAGAAGTTAAACCCTATCAAGTAACTTTAGTCCCTGAAAGACCAGAAGAAGTAACCACAGAAGGGGGTATGAACTTAGAAGGAAAGGTAGAGGAAGTCAAAAAGGTGGTAAGGGAGTTAAAAAAAGCTAATATCAAGGTTAGCCTTTTTTTAAATCCTGAAGAAAAAGCCATGGAACTTGCCAAAAAAACAGAAGCTCAGATAGTGGAAATCCATACAGGAATTTATGCAGAAGCCTTAAATGAGGAAGAAAGAGAAAAGGAACTCTCTAAGATAGAAACTGCAGCTCGGATAGCTAAAGACTTAGGACTTATAGTCCATGCCGGTCATGGACTAAACTACGAAAATATAGGACCTGTTGCTGCTATCCCAGAAATTGAAGAATTTAGCATAGGTCACAGTATTGTAGCCCGAGCTATTATGGTAGGAATGGAAAGGGCTGTAAGAGAAATGAAAGAATTAATCTTAAGAGCCAGAACCTAAAAAAAATTTTTCCAAAGGAAATCTTTCTAAAATAGAAAGACTCTCGTTTAAAGATAGTTGATTAAAGTCAAAACAAATTAAAAAGGCTCTCCTTGAATCCTTAAAAATAGGAAATATTATACTGTGTTTATTTTCGGATTTTTTATAAAGATATCCTAAAACATCCTTAACTTTTATTTCCTTTAAAGCATGTTTTGGAACTTTTAAAACCCTATAAAGTAAATTTTCCCACCCACTTATTAATTCTTCTCCCCAAATAACTCTAACTTTTATTTTAGAATTTTCACTTTTATAAAGTTTTTCCTTAATTTTAATTGTTCCTAATAGATTAAAATTTTTCCTTTCTAAAGATTTTTCTTTATAGTTTTCTAAGGAAATAAAGAAGCTTTCTTCCTCAAACCACTTTTTTAAAAGATTTTCTTCTTGAAAAGAATTTTTATTAGAAAAACCTAATAAGGTTGTAGAAAAAATAAAATTAAGTAAAATAAAAAACCACCAAAACCGAGGTTTCATAAAATAAAAGTAGAGCTTTTTTAAATAAAATCAAGTTTAGGAGGGAGGTAAAATGGTTAACCAAATTTTTCTTAGAGGTTTGGCTCTAATAGTAATGTTTTTTCTTACTTTTAATTTAATTGGGTGTATAGCTAATACTTCTCAGAGAACTAAGGAAGGGGCTGCAGTAGGAGCTGTAGCTGGAGCTGTAATTGGGGCTTTAATTGATAAAAACAATCGCTGGAGAGGGGCTGTAGTGGGAGGAGTTTTGGGGGCCGTAATTGGAGGAACAGCAAGTTATATTATGGATAAAGCCTCAAGAGAGGCAGCCTATCAGAAAAAACCTGTGGAATATGTAAGCGAAGATAAGGTTCAGAGAGTATATGCTAAACCCCTTTATTCTCAAGGAAATTGTGAATGGGTAATCGTCGAATATTACGAATATGGAAAATTAGTAAAACAAGATAAAAAGCTCATTTGCCCTTAAAATAAAAAAATTTGCCTTAAAACTTAAAAAATAAAAAATAAAAGCGCCCCCAACGGGATTCGAACCCGTGTCTCTGGCGTGAGAGGCCAGTATCCTGGTCCACTAGACGATGGGGGCTTTTTTTAAAAAATTAAAATCCTAAAAAAGAAGGGGGGTAATACCCCCCCTTCTTTAAAGAAGAATTATACTACAAAATTGAAATTATACAAGTTTGAAACAGTCTTTAGCAGAAATTACCCCTACAACCTTTCCTTCAGCTACTACGGGAAGATGTCTAATCTTATTTGTTACTAACTTCTCTAAAGCTTCTTTAAGAGTAGACTGAGGAGTAACAGTAATCACATTCTTTTTCATGAAATCTTTAATAGGCTTGTTCTTATTTTCTTCCTTAGAAAGAAGGGCAATAAGATCTTTTTCAGAAATAACACCCACTGGTCTTAAAGTCTCTGAAGAGATAACAGGTAAAAATCCTATGTTATGCTTAACCATAAGATTAGCAGCTTCTAATAAAGTAGTTTTATCCTCTATAGTAATAGCAGGCTGTTTCATAAATTCGGAGACATGAATACGTTCAGTAAATCCTTTCTTAGTTCCAGCAGTAAGCACAGCAATTTCATTAAATACATATCTGGGATCTATAATTCCTAAAACTCTCTCATTCTCATCTACTACGGCTACACTTTTTACTCCGTATTGATCCAAGAGAGCTATTCCATCAATAACTCTTTCAATTTCATAGGAAGGTTCAGCTTTGATAGCTATCTTTTCCACAGGAGTAGAAAGGCTCATTCCTTCAGCAATAGCTTTAATGATTTTTCTTTCTTCTACTATTCCTACATATCTTCCATTTTCAGCCACTACTGCAACTCTTTGTCCTTCAGCAGCCATCTTTTCCATAACTTCTTGTAAAGTAGCTTTAGAAGAAACTGTTAAAGCAGGTCTTGCAAATTTGCCTGAAGACAATTCTTCCCAAAGTCTGGTTCCTTTGGTTTCCCATCCTTTAAATACATAGAGAAGACCCATAATACAGGGAACAATAGTTGACCAAATTATAATAGAAAGATAGAGATTACCAGTAATTTTTAAAAGTAGAGTAATCATAAAGGGTGTAAGTCCACCAAAGACTCCATATCCCATATTATAAGTAAATCCTACTGCAGTGGTTCTAATCCTGGAAGGAAAGACTTCAAGAACCAAAGCAGACATAGCTCCACTATAACCAATTCCATTAAAGTAAGTCAAAATAGCAGTTAGAATAAAAAGCATAGTAGTATCAGGTGGATTTACATAGCCTTTCATTATATGGAAAATGATAGGAAAGATTAAGGCATTTCCATAAATTCCAAAAACTAGAACTGGTTTTCTTCCAATTTTATCTGATAACCATCCGAAGAAAAGATAAGTCCAAAGGGCTGCATAGGTTGCATAAGCTAAAATTTTACTAGCCATACCAACACTTATGCCATGATGTTGCATAAAGTAAGAAACATAAAGCTGGTTAGTATACCAAACTGGACCATGAGCTCCAATTACTCCAATCCACACCAGTAAAAATAGCCACATATAATGTTTATTAGTAAAAAGGTCTTTAATAGGAGAACTGGTAACTCTTCTTATTTGCTTAAGAGCCAAAAATACCGGAGTATCTTTATAAAGAACATGTATAATTACAGCTACTACAAAAACTATAATACCAGCCACAAAAAAGCACCATCTCCACCCATAATCACTAAAAGCTTCTGGTCCAAAATATCCTTGGAAAAAGGAAGCTAAATTTCCTGCAATCCCCATTCCAAAGGCTGGAGTAGTAAATAAAAAGCCTGTAATTAAACCTCTCTTGTCATCAGGAACAAATTCTCCTAAATAGGTAATAGCTGCTCCATATCCTCCTCCTAAAGCAAGACCCTGAAGAATTCTTAAAATAAAAACTCCAATAGAACCTAAAATACCTATGGTCTCATAACTGGGCAATACTGCTAATCCCAAAGTGGCTATCATCATAGTGGTAATAGCAGTAAGAAAAGCTATTTTTCTTCCTACTTGATCTCCGAGTTTTCCAAAACCTAAAGCACCTAGAGGACGAAAAAGAAAACCAATAGCTAAAGCTGCAAAGGAAGCCAATAAACTTGCTAAAGGATCGGTTGCTGGAAAGAATTTTTTAGCTAAAATTTTAGCTAAAATAGCATAGATATAAAAATCTACCCACTCCAGTAAAGCCCCTGACCAAGCAATAACCGCTACTGGAACAACCTCCCTAAATGGAACTGTGTGTACTCGTGCCATACCTTACACCTCCTTTTTTAAATTCTTAAAACTAAAACTTAAACTTAAAAAACTAAATCTTATTTAAACTTCTCTTTCCCATATCTCACCCCCCTTTAATTTTTTCTAAGAAATTAACTATTCTATTATTAATTTATAATTTCCTTTTTATTTTAAAAAAGAAAAAGAGCTTGTGAAAAAAAGTTCAATAAAGAAATCTAAAAGAAAAGACTATTTATAAAATAATAAGATAAGGTTAAGGTTTATAAGGTGAAAGTATGTTTATTACTTCTTTTAAGTTTTGAACAGCCTTTTTTAGGGCTTGAGACAATTCTTTTCCACCTTCAAGATTTTCAATTTTTTTGGCCCAGTTTTCAAACTCTTCAGCATGCTCTTGCGTATGTTCAATCCAGTGTTCAATAAGATGCTTAACCTTTGCTAAATCGTCCATTTCAAAAATCCTCCGTGTTATTTTTGCCTTTAAAATACTACCTAAATCAATTTTTGTCAAGGCATAAGTTCTACCTCTTTCAGAAAAATAAAAAGTCTCACCTAATTTTACCAAAGATGATTGAACGATATGGCACTTTAAGCTAATAAAGCTGTTTTTTGAAGTGTCAAAGGCAACTCTTTTATTTTCCCAAATCAAGTACTCCCAAAAGGAAAGGGCACTGGAAGCCTGAAATGATTGAATTTATTTTGCGGAAGTAAATTTTTTTAATAAAAAGTAATGTGAAGTTTAAATAATATAATTTTATACCCTTTCTCACTGCCACAATTTTTGTGGAAATTTTACTTTTACATACCTAATAGCCTATGATACTGATAAAAATTGTAGAATAATTATTATAAAACAACAGGGTAATGATTGTTATCCCAGTAATCAATAGGTTATTTATTCTGCCTCAACTCTAATAAAAAGAACTTCAGGATATTTCTCTTCTAAGAAAGGAGAGAGTTCCTTAGCGATTACTACAGGAATGGTTTTTATTTGATAAACTTTAAAGAAAATCTCTGCTCTTTTCAGAGCCCTTACTGCATCTTTATCATCTGCGGTGTAAGAGGCTTCAACTGCCAAAAGGATTTCCTCCGTGTCTTCCCACCTTTTACATCTAATTAGAAGGTCTAAATTTAAGGCTTCCTTTCTTTCTTCAGAAGAAATTATTCCAGCTTCTTGAGTCTCATCTAATTTATCTGCCCATTCTTCAATAGGAATAACTTTCACTTTTTTAAAATGCTTTCCAAAAAAGGCAGGAGCCCTTTCTCTAACCTTTCTTTCAAAATTGTCTCCCTTAAGGTTGGCTACATCCACTTTTAAAACCCCCACATCCCTTTTAAGAATCTCTACATCCTTTTTTAAAGTTTCTACATCACTTTTTAAAGTTTCTACATCCTTTTTTAAAGTTTCTACATCACTTTTTAGAGGTCTAAATTCCTTTTCTAGAAATTCCTCAAATTTTTTGGGAAGTTCAAGTAGATCATGAGTTAAGATTAATTTTCTTAATTCCTCTAACCATTCAGGATTTTCCTTTAAAGCTCGAATAAGGTCGTAATAATTATGAATAACATAACTTTTCTGAGCTTCACGATACATATTTTTAATTTAAAACCAAATTAGTATAGGTCAAGAATTTTTTTAAGCCTATCCCAAATCTTTCCCGTAAGCTAAACCATCTTCAGAGATTCCTCACCAAAACTCTTATTGATAAGCTAAGTATTGAATGACAGTTGGCTTAAGTAAAATTTTTGTTCTACCTATATCATTATACCCTTAATCAAAGTTTGCGTTTTCCAACTATTTTCCGTTATTTACAAAGTTCTTTGAGTTTTTTTAGTTTCTCTTCAAGAGGAGAATTAAAGGTTAAATTTTTCAACTCCTTACAAGCCTTTTCCTTTTCTCCCTTTTTAAGATAGGCTATTACTAAGTTATATTTGATTTCTGGGTCCTTTTTAAGGGAAAGGGCTTTATTAAAAAGGTTTATAGCTTCATCAAATCTTCCAAGTTCTGTAAGACAGGCTCCGTAATTATTCATAACCCAGGGATTTTCCTTTTCTTTTAGGTAGCTTTGATAATAGAGAATAGCCTTTTCAAGATTTCCCCTTTTTCTTTCTTCCTCAGCTAAAATAAGAAGGCTATTTAGAAGATCCTCCCTATTTAATAAAAAATCTGTTTTTTCAGAATGGTCTTTTTTTTCAGAAAAAGAAGTGAGGTTATGAGCCGAAGGAAAGCTATGAGAAGTAAAGGAGGCCCTTTTTTTAGAAAGAGAAGAAAAATTCCCTTTGACCAAAGGAGGGGTTGAAGAAATTTCTGTTGGGTTAGTTACCTTAGTAGAAATAGGCGGAATTGAATTAGAAAAGACAGTGGTTTGATTAGGGAAGATGAATTTTTGATTATTATTTTGATTATTTGACCCTCCATAATCCCTTAAAAGAAACTTTTTTTTAATATAATATTCTAAAAAAGAAATTCCTATTCCGCTTAAAAAGATAATTCCTATGAAAAGATAGATAAGCCGTTTTAAAAGTAGTTTCTTAGGTTTTTTTTCCTTGGGTTCCTTCAGTTTTTTAAGAATTTCATAAAATTTACTCATTTAGCTATACCAAGTCTACTGTAATAATAATTACTAACTCTGTTTTTTGAAAGCCCTTTTTTTCTCTTTTAAAAAGATTTCCTAAAACTGGAATCTCTTCTAATCCAGCAATTTTTCTCTGATTCAAAGTTTCCTTTTCTAAAATAAGTCCCCCTAAGATGATCGTATCTTTGGGTTTTAGTTTAATAACCGAGGTTAGCTCTCTTAGATTAACTTCTGGTAGGGTGATAGTTGTGGTTTGCTGTATTTCTTCCCTTCTTAGAGAAATTAAGTCACTTTTAATGGGCACAATGTGTAAAACAATTTCTCCCTCTTCACTTATGTAAGGAGTTATTCCAAGAAGGATTCCATCAAAGATAGAAGAAGTAGTAACAGTTATAAAAACTTGAGTTACTTGAGCTCCGTAATAGAAGGAACGAGTAATATCTTTGATAAATTCTATAGAACGACCTACACTTATAAGAGCTGGTTGTCCGTGAATTACCCTTAAACGAGGATTGGAAAGTAAATTTAAAGTTCCATACTGTCTCAAAAGGTGGATAATAAGATTTATACTAGGTCTTCCTGAAATTGTTAGAGCTATAGTGGGTTCTGTGGTTCTGGTAGTAAAAGTGGAGGCTAATTCGTTTAATCTAATCATATTTTGCCCTAAGGGATAGTTAGCAATTTCTAACCAATCTATACCCATATCGTGTTCCTGACTTAATTCTACTTCTACAATTTTAGCTTCTACTAAAATTTGCTTTTTATATCTTAACTTAAGATTTTCTATAAACTTAGAAATCATTTTTATATGACTTGGGTGGTCTTTAACATAAAGGTTTCCTGTAAGTCTATTTAGGGTATAGATGCCATTTTTACTTATAAGATTTTTAATAGACTCTTCCAGTTGGGTATAGGCATCAACTTGCTTTTTTTCTAATTCTCCTTTAATTTCGTATTTTCCTTTTAAGGGAGAATAAATAACCGTAGGGGTTCCTCCAGTAGTGCCAGCTCCCCCGCCTCCTACTACTCCTTCACCTCCTAAAACATCACCTCCTAACCTAAATTCACTTCCCTGAAGAAGATGAAGAAATTCTAAAGAAAAAATTCTCTCCTCAAAAGGAGTTATGTATAACACTCCTTTCTTAATTTCATAATGAAGATTTAGAGTCTCTAAAATAGACTCCAAAATATTTTTTAAAGGTTGATTTTTAAATTGGAAAGTTAACTTTTGAGCTTCAAGAGGTAAGAAATTATAAACCTCTGGAAGAATTATCAAGTTAAGGCCAGCTTCCTTAGCTAAAAAATGCAAAACCTTTTCAAATTTTTCCTCTTTAAAAGAAAGACTTATAATTTTAGTTTCTAAAGGAGAGATCTCTTTGTAAATAGGTAAAATCTGAGAAATTAAGTTTTCCTGATTAGAATCTCTTTGATTACTAATTAGTTCACTTGGAGTCCTATTTTCGTAAGCCCTTTTTAAAAATTGGGAAGACCTTTTTTCAAAATCTGTTTCCTTTTTGGCACATCCAGTTATTAAAAAAATGAAAAGCCATAAAAACTTAAATAGTAATAATTTCTCCCAAAAAAAGTTTTTTAATTTGATTATTAATCTGCAGTTCCACATAATAGTCTCCTATTCTTAGGATTTTTATATTTTTTTTTAGTCTCTCTCCTTCTTTTACCCTAATATTATTAATTATACATACCTTTCGTTTATCTTCTATGTAAATCATTTTTAAGTGTAAGGTCTCAGAGGGAGTAGAAAGAGTAACAGGTTTAATAAAATGTTTACCACTTAGTCCAATAAAGTCTATTCCTATATTTTCTTGCTTTAAAAAAGTATTATTAAGAGGATATAAAGTTTTTAATTCACTAGCAATCTGAAGATAATCTTGAGGTAGTTTTATAGTGGGATAGGAAATAAAAGGTCTTTGATAATAATTTAGTAAGATTAAAAAAAAACCTATTCCTAATAAAATGAGGGGACTCCAAAAGACTAAGTAAATCTTGTAAATTTCTTTCATCTTCCAAATAGATATTTAATTTTGGTTCCTGAAAGTTTTAGTTGGTAAAGACAGGTAGTCTTAATAGTTTGGTTTTCTAAAGCCTCACAAGGAGAAATAGTCAATTTTTCTACCTTAAAAAGGCTTCCTCTTTCTCCATATAAGAGATTAAGATTAGAAATAGCCTCAGAAAGAGAATTTATTTCAAAATTTAAAGTCATTTGAAGACTTAGTGGTTCTCCTATTTCCTTAGGATTTATCTGGGATATCCAGTAATTAAGTTCCCCTATTTGAGTAAGAAGAGCTACCTTAGCTTCTTTTAAAGTTTGAAGTTTCTTAAAATTATTAAAAAGTTTTAAAACTTGATAGAGATTGAAAATCAAGCTTATACTTCCTAAAATAAGTATAAAATACCATAAGAAAAGTTTTTTCTTATAGGTTATGAAAAGTTCTTTCATCTTTTGGATAAAAGTTCTAAATTTACTAAAATCCTTTTTTCTTTTTCCAAAAACTCAAAATTACTTTTTTGGAGGTTATATTTTTGGTTAACCTCTTTTATAAATTTGTCAACCCTAATCTGATGATTAGCCCAATCTCCTTTAATTTCAAAGGTTATAGAAATAACATAGGTCTCATTATCCTTAGGAGTTAATTTTAAATCCTTAAAAATAAAATCTTTATCCCAATTTTGAGAAAGCCATACTAACAGTTCGTCAATTCTTAAAAGATTTCTTTTTTGCTTTTCCAAATCTAAGTAAGTTTTAATTTTTTTAAGAGAATCTTCAGAAAGCATATAAGAAACATTTTCCGCTAGAGATTTAAGATAAAAAACTTCGGTATTAATTTTTTTTTCAAGTTCAAGATTTTTTTGATAAAAAAAATATCCTGAGACTAAGCTTAAACTCATAAGGATGAGAAAGAAGGGAGTCAGCCTTTCAACTAAATTTAGCTCTTTAAAAAAAAGTTTTTCTAAGAGGGGAAGAAAATTAAAGGTTTCTTCAAGATAAATGGTGCCAAATATTTCAGGATAACGCTCAAATTCGTCATTTTTAAAATCTATGAGGGGAAGATTTAAAGCTTCTTGAAAATTTACCACAGAAAAAAGTTTTTCTTTTTCTTCTCCTAAAATTATTAAACTTTTTATTCCCTCTCCTAAAAATCTAGAGGTGTAATCTCTTAGGGTTAAGGTATCTTCTAAAATGGCTTGAGGAGAAAGCCCTAAAAATTCATCCACAGCTGAAAACTTAGCATACAAAGGAGCTTTTTCAGAGGAGACTAAAAACCAAGTCCCACCTTTTTCTGCTAGGATTAGCAATATGGGAAAAAGTGGTTCCCTTTGGGAAATATTTTTTTTAAGCCAAGAAAAAATAGAAAGTAATTTATGGGTCACTAATTCTACTCTTGCCAAATTTTTTTTTAGAATTTCCATATAGGAATTAATAACTTTTTCTTCCATACCAAAGATAAAAATTTTAGAAGAATTTTCTAAGGTTTCTAAGGTTTTATAAATAACCTTAGGAGGAGTTAAAAATAGTCCCATTTCTTTTACTCTACTTTCAGCTTGAACTTGGATAAAAGCTGGAATTTTACCAGGAACTTCAACTACTTCTAAGTGAAAAAGATTGGGTTCTAAAATAAGATAGATCCTTTGATTTTTAAGTTGAGAAGCCTCAATTTCTTGAATCTGTTGATAAGATTTAAAGTTTTTATCAAATTTAAAGCCTGTAAAGGTATCTATCTTTTTAGTGGGTTTAATTATCCAAACTGAACTCATATTTTAAGTTTAAAAAAATCCCAAAGGTTTTTCTTCTTTACAGGGAAAACTTCTTCTTGAAAGGTTTCTTTAGCTATTTTTAAATGTTTTTTGCGTATTTTTTGGGATCTTTCTCCAAAGGCTACTAACAGGGTTCTATCCATAAGTTTATTGATAAGTCTTGGAATTCCTCCTGTTAATTTGTAAAGAAGTTTTTCAAAACCTCTTTCAAAAAGAATGGTAGGATGTCCTGCTTTAGCTAAACGAAACCGAACATAATCTCCTACTTCCTCCTTGGTAAGAGGGATGAGATTTTCCCAAATAGTAATTCTCTGAGCTAATTGATAAAGTTTTGGGTCTCTCAGTTTTTCGGTTAAGAGGGGTTGACCAGCTAAAAAAATCTGTAAGAGTTTTTCTTTTTCAGTTTCAAAATTATTAAGAAGTCTTAATTCTTCTAAAGTTTCTAAAGGAAGATTCTGAGCCTCATCAATTACAATTACCAAAGTCTTTTTTTCTTCCCTTAACTTTTCTAAATAGTGTTGAATTTGGTTTAACAAAGATTCCTTAGTAACTCTCCTTTCCTCTTTTGAGAAAAGATTTAATTTTTGAGAAAGACTTAAAATAAGTTCATAGGGAGAAAGGGTTGGAGTTAAAAGAAAAATTTTTTCATACTCAGGAGGTAGATTCTGAAGAATAATTTTTAAAAGAAGGGTTTTACCAAGTCCAGGTTCTCCGGTTAAAATCATAAAACCTTCCCTTTTTAAAAATCCATATTTAAAAACCTCCAAAATTTTTAACTGCCCAGAAGAGGGGAAAAAGAACTCAGGATCAGGAGTTAAGGAAAAGGGAAATTCCTTTAAACCAAAAAATTTTAAATAGTTAAAAATTTCTTTTTTATCTTCTAAAAAGGTAAACACTTCCATAACTTAATGAGACCCTTGAAAAATTCGGTCTAATTCAACTTCCTAAGCCTCTCTCTTTGCTATCTCCTATCTGCCCCCAATTTATACACCATTATCTCAAATCCCTTAATCCTTTCCTTATATGCCCACACTTCATAAGCCAGTTTTTAACCAAAGGCGGGCCTATTTTTACTTGCTTCTTTTTCGCTTCCTCACCAAGCCCTAACCCTTAGGAAACCTACTTGTTTTTTCTGTAATTCTATCTTAAAATCTTCCTTAGACAATAGAATTTTGCAAAGGTCTCTTAATTTTAAAGTCTTTTATAAAGTTTATAAAGAAGTAAAAAGCTTCCTATTAAAATTGAAATCTGACTTAGTCTCAACTTTATCAATAATTCTTCATAGGGAAGCTCAGGTGTAAGGGAAAACAAAATATAATACCCTCCTATTATTAAAATAAGGGAAATTATCAATAACACAGAATATTACATTTTGCCAATTTGGGCAATAAGTTCATAAATTGGTCCAATTAAAGCAATTACTATAATTAGAAAAATGACTCCTGCTACTACAATGAGAGCGGGTTCTAAAATTTTACTTAAAGTTTGAACCAGATTCTGAACTGTGTTAAAATAGTGGTCTGCTAAATTTTTCATCTGTTCAGGAAGCCTTCCGGTCTCTTCCCCCACACTGATAAGTCTTATATCTAAGGGTTTAAAAATTTTTTCTTCTTTTAAGCTACTGCTTAAAGAAAAACCCTTTAACACCTGTTCTTTGATTTTTAAAACTATCTTTTTAGGAAGCTGGGTGCTCAAAGATTCATGCATTATGTCAAAACCTCTTAAAATGTCTATACCTGCTGCTAAGAGAAGAGAAAAGTATTCAAAAAAGAAAGCTAAAAAGTTAGCTCTTTTTACTAAGCCTATAAAAGGAGTTTTAAGAAGAACCTTTTCTACTCTATCCTGGGTTTTAGGGTATTTATACAAAAATAGACTTAATAAAAAGAGGAATACAGGAAGGCCTATTACTAAAGGGTAATACTTTTGAAAGATTTCTACCAATTCTATAAGTATAAGAGTGGATAAGGGAAGTCTTATTTGCATTTCTTTAAATACGCTAATAATTTTAGGCAATACATAGAGAAACCAGAAAAGAAGGGCAGTGCTCATGGCAAAGAAAACAAAAATAGGATATATCATAGCTCTTTTAGTTTGGTAAATAATTTCCTCTACTCGATAAAGATGTTTAGAAGCCTCTTCAAGAGTTTTATCGAGCCTTCCAGTTTCTTCTCCAATTTTGGCTAAGGAGACCACAATAGGCGGAAAAATTTTAACTAATTTTAGAGCTTCCGAAAGGGTATTTCCTTTTAAAATTTCACTAATAATTTTTTCTATTTTTCTTTTTAAAAGAGGGTTAGTAGTAGTTTCCTTTAAATCCTGTAAGGCTGAAAGTAAGGGAATTCCTGCTGAAAGCAAAAAAGAAAGATTATGGCAAAACTCGGCCAGTTCTTTCCTTTTTATTTTTCTAAAATAATTTTCTAAAAAAACTCTCTTGGTTTTATAACTTAGGAGATTAAGTCCTTCTTGAAGTAAATAGGAGAAAAAATCTTGTAAACTGGCAACCTCTATTTCTCCCTTAACTATGGTTCCGTCTCTTCTTAAAGCTTTATACTTATAAATAGGCATTATCCTACTATTCTTTTAATTTCTTCTACAGTAGTTACTCCTTCTAAAACCTTTTGTTTAGCATGGTCTCTTAAAAATTCTATCTTTTTAGCCTTAGCTAATTCAAGAATCTCACTTAAAGAGGAATCCTTAGCAACTAATTTTTTAAAATCTTCATCCATGAAGAAGATTTCTGCTACTACCGTTCTACCTATATAACCTTTATTTCTGCAGTATTCACATCCTTCTCCTTTATAGTAGGGGTGATCTAAAGGGAGTTGATAATATAAAAGCAATTTTGGATTGGGTTTATATTCTTTTTTACAATAGGGACAAATTTTTCTTACTAATCTTTGAGCTAAAATTCCCAAAAGGGAAGAGGAAAGCATATCTGGAGGTATTCCTAAGTCTTTTAATCTAAAGACTGCAGAAAGGGCGTCATTGGTATGAAGGGTAGATAAAAAAAGATGTCCTGTTAAGGAGGCTCTAACTCCCATCTGAGCAGTTTCTTCATCTCTTACTTCACCAACCATTATTACATCTGGGTCCTGACGAAGAAAATGTCTAATAGCTCTTCCAAAGTTGTAACCTATTTCTTCATTTACCTGAGTTTGTCTTACTAAAGGTAAACTATATTCTATAGGATCCTCAGCAGTTACTACATTTTTTTCTAATAGATTTAAACTTCTTAAACAAGCAAAAAGAGTGGTAGTTTTGCCTGAGCCGGTTGGCCCTGTGACCAAAAACATCCCATAGGGACTTGAAATAATTTCTTGAAGAAGCTCTATTTGAGAGTTAGAAAATCCAAGATAGGAAAGATGTTGAACATAAGCTCCTACAGGTAAAAATCTTAAGACCACATTTTCTCCAAAAGGAGTTCTTACTGTGGAAACTCTAAGGTCAAAGGCTTCACCTAAGAAAGTAAAACTCATTCTTCCATCCTGAGGAAGTCTACTTTCTGCTATGTCCATTCCACTTTTTACTTTTATTACATTAATAAGCCTTCCATAAACTGCCTTAGGAAAAACTATCACAGGTTCTAATACCCCATCAATTCTTAAGTGAATTTGTAAAGTTAAAAGAGTAGGGGTTAAGTGAAGGTCGGTAGCATGTCTTGAGATGGCCCAAATTAAAAGCTTTTCTAAAAGTTCCTCTGCATTAAAATCTGCTTGAGGATTAATTTTCAATTTTTCAACTAAACTTTTAAGCTGTTCTTCAATAGGATTTTCTAAAAAATAGTAAAATTTTTCTAAGGCTTTTCTGATTTGGGTGGGAGAGGAAATTACTATAGAGACCTTCATTCCTGAAATTCTGGAAATAGCCTCCAATAACTGAGGATTATTAGGATCTGATATAGCTACTTCTAAGCTTCTATCCTCCTTGATTCTTATAGGTAAAACTTCATATTTTCTTGCAAAGCTTAGGGGAATTTTACTTAAAGCTACTCTGGAAGGATTAATCTGACTTAAGTCTAAGAAAGGATATCCACTTTGTTCTGCTAAAACCATAGCAATTTCTAAATCTGTCACCAAACCTACCCTTACTAAAACTTCTCCTAATTTTTCTCCTGTGGCCTTTTGTTCTAAAAGAGCAAATTGAATATAATTTTCAGTAATGAACCCCTTTTCTTTAAGAAGATGACCTAAAGGTTTTCTTTCCATAGAGGTTTTTTTATTTTATCCATAAAAGTTAATTTTTTCAATTTTTTACCATTTCTACCACCACTCTTTGGCCCATCCTTTAAAACTAGTCTTTTCACATCCTTTATCTTCACCAACTGCTACTACTGCCTGCCAATCTACGGAAAGTATCAGCTACAAAACCATAGCCTTCCTTTCCAATTTTTTCTTTCAAAAATTTCTTAGAAAGGAAGAAAGCAAGATGTTCTCAAAAACCCCAAGAGCAAGAATAAGACTTTCCTTATAATACGCCCTTTCTTAATTAAATTTCATCCTAAATAATTTTCAAACCGTCTCTCACTCTGGAAGATGTGGTTGAGAAATGGGTGGGTGTGACATAAGTTCTGTTTTTGGGAAAATCAAAAGATCTCATCTAATCTTAATAAAGATGAATAGCCAATATTGCACTTTTTAAGCTAATAAAGTTACTTTTGAAGTATTAAAGACAACTATTTACAAACTTGAACTTATGGATTATTTGATATGGTATAAGGGTGATACTCAGTCCCAAATCATATGGACTTATACACTCTGTTGACAAAAGGAAAAACTATTTTAAATTTTTAAAAGTGAAAATTGGGGGATCGTCTAATTGGCAGGACAGTGGACTCTGGATCCACGAGTGGAGGTTCGAGTCCTCCTCCCCCAGCATTCTAATTTTTTAAGATCCAAAAAATTTCTTTAAAAAAGTCTTTAAAATTATTTATTTTTTAAAATCTTAACTTCAAAAGGGGATCTCAAATGAAAGCCTGGGTAATAGAAAAGATAGTAAATTTTAAAGAAACTCATACCCCTCTTAAGTTTGTAGAATTAGATCCTCCCACTCCTGGTCCTAAGGATATAATTATAAAAGTTTATGCCTGTGGAGTTTGTCACACCGAAATTGATGAAATAGAAGGTAGGGCCAAGCCTTCCTTTTTTCCTATGGTTCCAGGACATCAGGTAGTTGGAGAAGTAATAACCGTAGGAAGAGAAGTCAAAAAATTTAAACCTGGCAATCGAGTAGGGGCTGGATGGATTTATTGGGCCTGTGGTAAATGTGAATTCTGTAAAAAGGACTTAGAAAATTTATGTCCTAATTTTAAGGCTACTGGAAAGGATGCCCATGGTGGCTATGCAGAGTATTTTAAAATTTCAGAAGACTTCGCCTTCTTACTTCCAGAAACTTTTTCTTATGAAGAGGCTGCTCCTCTTTTTTGTGCTGGAGCTATTGGGTATCGCTCTTTAAAACTTACTTCTCTTAAAAATGGTGAAAACTTAGGATTAGTAGGATTTGGAGCTTCTGCTCACTTAGTGCTAAAAATGGTCCAATACCTTTTCCCTAAGAGTAAGGTTTTGGTATTTGCTCGCTCTGCTAAGGAAAGAGAGTTTGCCTTAAATCTTGGTGCTTTCTGGGCAGGAGACCTTGGGGAGTTTCCCCCAAAAAAAATGCATGCTGCCATTGACACCACTCCGGTGTGGAAGCCCCCCTTAAGTGTTCTAAAACATCTTTTTCCCTCTGGAAGACTTGTCATAAATGCTATAAGAAAAGAAGAAGTAGATAAAAATGAGCTTTTAAAACTTGACTATTCTCAAGACCTGTGGTTAGAAAAAGAAATAAAATCTGTAGCTAATGTTACTCGTAAGGACATAGCTGAATTTTTAGAGTTGGCAGAAAAAATACCTTTAAAACCTGAAATTCAGATTTATCCTTTTGAAAAAGCTAATGAGGCGCTTTTAGATATTAAAGAAAAAAAAATAAGAGGAGCTAAGGTTTTAAAGATATGTTAAATTTGAAATTTGGTATAGGATTTGATTTGCACAAATTGGTTGAAGGAAGAAAATTAATTCTTTGCGGGGTGGAAATACCCTTTGAAAAGGGTCTTTATGGTTACTCTGATGGAGATGTAGGGTTGCATGCCCTTATGGATGCCTTACTTTCTGCAGGAGGACTTCCTGATATAGGAATTCTTTTTCCTGATACAGATCCTCAATATAAAAACTTTTCCAGTGTCAAAATGTTAGAAAGAGTTTTAGAAAATCTAAAAAATGCAGGCTATAAACCCCTTCAAATAGATCTCATCTTTATTTGCGAAAAGCCTAAACTTTCTCCCTATTATGATAAAATAAAAGAGAGACTCTCAGAACTTTTAAAAATAGAACCTTCTAACATAGGAGTAAAAGCCAAAACTACCGAAGGACTGGGTTGGAGCGGAGATACCGAAATTATAGCCTGTTTTGCCCTATCAGTAATAGAAAAAATCAATGCTTAAATATCAAAGCTTTAGGGACTTTTTGGAAAGTCAAGAAAAGATTTTTACTATCTCAGGGGTTAATCCTGCTTTTCTCGCTTATTTTTTAGCCTCCTATCTATCTGTAAAAGATTTAGCTTTTATGGTTTTCTTTCCAGATCAAGAAAAAGCCAAAGACTTTCTTTCTGCTCTTAAAATTTTTACCCCCGAAAAGGTAGTTCTCTATCCTACTTTGGAACTTCCTCCCTTTTCTGAAGCCCTATCCCTTGATAGGGAAAGCAAAGAAAGACTCAAAATTTTGTGGGAACTTTCCGAAATTAAAGTTTTAGCTGGAGACATAGTAGGATTTTTAAGAAAAGTTCCAGCTCAGAAATATATAAGGGAAAACTTTTTATATCTTCTTCCTAAGGAGAAAATAAACCGTGAAGAGTTAGGCAAGGATTTAATAGCCATAGGATATGAAAAGGTTGGAATAGTAAAAGGTATAGGGGAATTTACGGTTAAAGGGAGTGTAATAGACCTTTGGAGTCCTAATTATTCTTATCCTGTAAGAATAGATTTTTTTGGTGAGGAAGTCCAAAGTTTAAAACTTTTTAATCCAGAGACCCAAAAAACCTTTTCTTTTCTTGAAGAGTTGATAATTCTTCCTGTGAGAGAAGTTTTCTTTCCTAAGGAAATGAAGATCCTTTATGAGAGACTTTTTAAAATTAAAAATCATCTTCCAGAAAAAAGATTTTTAGAAATTTTACATCAAATAGAAAATAAGTCCATAACCGAAAATGAAGAATTTTTGCTTCCTCTATTTTTTGAAAAATTAAATTTTATCGGAGAAAATTTAAATAGAGAATCCATTTTGATCTTCTTTGAGCCAGAATTGATAAAAAAAAGAGTAGAAACCTTTGAGGAGAGGGTATATTTTAATGCTAACAAAGCTAAAAATCAAAAAAAGCTTGTCTTTGAAGAGTCCCAAATATATCTTCTCGGAGAAGAAAGAGAAGAGCTTTTTAAAAAGGCTAAAAAAGTGTTAGTAAGAGAACTTCCTTTAACTTTGGAAAAATCTTTTTTGGAAAAATCTTTTCTAAGTTTTTCTTTGTCTTCAAAAATTTTAGAGAGTTCTCCTACTCAAAGATTAGAAAAGGCCTTTCAAGTTTTAAAGGAGTCTCTTGAAGAAGGAGAAAGGGTAATTCTTTGTGTTTCAAGTTCTAATACTCAAAAGGCTATTTTAGAAGGACTTAAGATAAGAGGGGTAAAAGATTTTCGTAATCTTGAAATAAGAGAGGGAACTTTAAAGCAGGGTTTTTATTTTCCAGAGATTTCCCTCTGGTTAACTTCGGAATATGAACTTTTTGGTAAAAAAACTCACTTGGAGGACTTAAAAAAAACTAAAAAGGTTAAAACCTATTTTAGAAACTTTGAGGATTTAAAGTCTGGAGATTATGTAGTTCATAGGGTTCATGGAATAGGAAGATATTGGGGGTTAAAATTTTTAAAGGTAGATGGAGTAGAAAGTGAATTTATAGAGATTGAGTATGAGGGAGGAGATAGGCTTTATTTGCCTGTTAGTCGGTTAGACGAGCTATATCCCTATGTAGGTCTTTCAGATAAAGAACCTAAGCTTGATAGGCTTGGTAAAAAGCATTTTTTAAAAAGGAAAAAGGAGGTAGAAAAAGCTCTAACCGAGGTAGTGCAAGAACTTCTCTCCCTTTATGCTGAAAGAAAGGCTATGAAAAGCTATGCTCTTTCCTTTTCTCCTTTAGTTTACGAAGAATTTAGTGCCACCTTTCCCTATGAAGAAACTCCTGACCAACAGATAGCCATTGAAGAAGTTATCTCAGATTTAAGAGAAGAAAAAGTCATGGAAAGACTTTTAGTGGGAGATGTGGGATTTGGGAAAACTGAGGTAGCTCTAAGAGCTGCCTTTTTAGTGGCTTATAGCGGAAAACAGGTAGCTTTTTTAGTTCCTACTACTATTTTAGCAGAACAACACTATCGGAATTTTAAAGAGAGATTAGAACCCTTTGGGATAAATATAGGAGTCCTTTCCAGATTAAGACCTGAAAAGGAACAGAAGAAAATTTTAGAAAAATTAGCTAAGGGAGAAATTCAAGTTGTCATAGGAACTCATAAGCTACTTTTGCCAGAGGTTCAATTTAAGGACTTGGGACTTCTTATTATAGATGAAGAACATCGCTTTGGTGTTAAACAAAAGGAGAGGTTAAAACAACTTAAGAAAAAGGTAAAGGTCTTACTTCTTTCTGCAACTCCCATTCCCAGAAGCTTACAACTAAGTTTACTTGGCATTTTTGACCTTTCAATTATTGAAACACCTCCTCCTGGGAGAAAATCTATTAAAACCATAATAGCTAAATTTGAGCCAGAAATTATCAAACATGCTATAGAGTATGAACTTCAAAGAAAGGGACAGGTTTTTTTTGTGAATCCCTATATATCTGGTCTTCAAGCCCTACTTAGGTATCTTAAAAATTTGGTTCCCTCTGCTCAAGTAGAAATTATTCATGGTCAGATGCCCTCAGAAAGAATAGAAAAAAATTTAATTAAGTTTATCAATAAAGAAATAGATGTTTTAGTTTGTACTCCTATCATTGGAAGTGGCATAGATATTCCCTCAGCTAATACCATCCTTATTAATCAGGCAGATAGATTTGGGCTGGCAGACATTTATCAATTGAGAGGAAGGGTGGGACGCTCCGATGTAGAAGCTTATGCCTATTTACTGGTTCCATCTCTAAAGGCTTTAAGTGAACAAGCTCAGAAACGATTAAAAGCTCTTATGCAATTTGCTGAAATTGGTTCAGGTTTTAAGTTAGCTTTAAGCGACTTAAAAATAAGAGGAGCAGGAGAACTCTTAGGTATCAATCAATCCGGTCATATAAATAGCATAGGATATGAGCTTTATTTAGAACTGTTAGAAAATACCATTAAAAATTTAAAAGGAGAAGAGGTCCACGATTGGGAACCTCATTTAGACTTAAAAATACCTGCCTATCTTCCCTCAGACTTTATCCCTGAGACTGAAGAAAGATTAAGTATTTATAAAGAACTGGTGCTTCTTAAAACTACCGAAGAATTAGAGGACTTTAAAAGTCTTTTAGAAGATAAGTATGGAGTTCTTCCAGAACCGGTTGAAAATTTAATAAAAATTTATTATTTAAAAATTTTAATGAAAAAACTTTCCTTACCCCTTATAGAACTTAAAGGTAAAAATCTTTTAATTTTAGTAAAAGAGGAAAACTTAAGTTCTTTTAAAAGAGTTCTTAAATTTTTACCTAAAAGTAGTTTTTATTTAAAAAAGGAAAACTCTCTTAATAAATTGATTTTTAAAATTCAAGAAAATCCTTTAGATTTTACCCTGAGTTTGTGTCAAAAATTACTCAGCTAAACATTTAATCCTTTCCTTAAGCTTTTCCCATATCTCAAAGTTAAATTTTAAAAAATACATTAGGTGTAAGTATACATAAGAATTTTGAGTTCTTACATTTCTTAAGTGACAAAGTAATCCAAATTTAAAAATCTGCTTTTGAGGTAAGTCTAATTGAAATCTTACGTAAAAAAAGGTATTCTCTTTTGAAGGGAAGAAAGACTCAGAAGTTGTAATACACAATCCCCTTCTACTAATATCTACCAATTCTCCTTTTAGATGAATCTTATTTATAATTTTAATAAAATCGTCCTCCACTTGGTCCTTCGGATTTAGGATTAAGTCAAAAAAGTAAATTTCTCTTAATTTTTCAATCTCTTCCAGAGAGGAAAGGTTACTATCTCTTATAAAGAGATAATCTTGGTTTAAAAAGGTTAAAATATTTTTTTCGGTTAGATAAGACAAAAAGACAGAAATAGGTTTAGGAGGTTTATATCTTTCTTCTACTCTGGGGTCTAAAATTTTAAGTTTGTAAACTTCCTCTAATTCTTCTTTTACTACAGTTTGAAAAATATAACGAGCTTTTTCAGTAGGCAAAATGAGTAAAAGAAAGTCCTTTTCTTTTAAAGAAGGAAGATTTTCGTCTTTCATTAAAATGATTTCTTCTAAATTTTTATCTGACAGTTTTACAGAAACAGGAAATACCTTTTGATTATAAAGGGCTAACATCTTCTTTAAATAGTAATCCAAAAAGAGCTTTACTTCTGAAGGCAATACCTCAAAAGACTTTACAGAAATGTTTCTCTTTTGAGTAAATAGATTTTCAAAATAGGGCCTTATTAAAAATTTTTCCTTCATTCTTAAAAACACTATAATTTTAAATTAATTTTTCTAAAGAAGCATATTTAAGATGTAAGAGAGTTATCCCCTTTTTTTCAAAGTAAACCTTAACTTTTTCAGGGCTTACAATTTCTAAAATCTCTCCCTCTCCAAAGTGGGGATGTTTTACCAGATCTCCTATTTTAAAACAGGAAGAAACTGCTTTTGTATTATGAGTAGATTCTTGATGGGTCGGAGTTTCGTTATAATAATTTAATAAGGAAGGGGGAATTTCTTGCACAAACCTTGAGATTTTAGCTAAAACTCTTCCCTCTCCAGGGAGATATACAGTGGTAGGAGCAATTAAAAAAAGTTTTTCTCGAGCTCGGGTTACAGCTACATAAAAAAGTCTTCTTTCTTCCTCTAATTCCTCTTCTTTTTGTAAGCTATGGTAAGAAGGAAACCTTCCTTCTATAAGAGAAATTATAAATACGGTGTGCCATTCTAAACCTTTAGCAGAGTGAATAGTGGAAAGAACCAAAAATTCTTCCTCCTTAGATATATTTCCCAGTTCACCTACTTCTAAGGGTTCTAATACTAAATCCGTTAGAAATTCTTCTAAAGAAGAGTATTTTTCTGAAAGGGCTATCAAGCTTTCTATGTCCTTTTCTCTTTTCAGATAGTCTTCATAGTAAATTCTTTGAAAAATAGGATAATAATTTTCCCAAACCTTAATTAAAACTTCTGTAGGAGAAAAATTTTTAAAAAGAAGTTCTTTATAAAGTTTAACTAAGTGTTTGACTTCTTTAGTAGGGATTTGAGGTGGTATTTTTTCCAGGATATAATTTAGGTGACCTTCTACGGTTTTAAGATAGTTAATAGTTTTTTCTGCCGTTTTTGGCCCAACCCCTTCTAAGAGAAGAAGGATTCTATGCCAAGCTAAAAAATCCTTAGGGTTTATTAAAATCTTTAAAAAGGATAATAAATCTTTGATGTGAGCTGATTCTAAGAGCTTAAGGCCACCATATTTTATAAAGGGAATTCCTCTTTTACTCAATTCTACTTCTAAATCAAAGGAGTGAAAAGCTGACCTAAAAAGTACAGAAATTTGAGAAAGTTTGACTCCCTTTTCTCTAAGTTCTAAAACTCTATCTGCTATAAATTTACTTGCTTCAGCTTCATCCTTAGCTTTAAATAATACAGGTTTTTCTCCTTCCTTTCTAAGAGTATACAAATTTTTGGTATATTTTATCTTTGAATTAGAAATAATAATATTGGCTAAATCCAATATAGCTTGAGTACTTCTATAATTTTGTTCTAATTTTATTATTTTAGTATTTTTAAATAGATTAGGAAATTCAAAAATATTTTTAAAGTTAGCTCCTCTAAAACCATAAATACTTTGGGAATCATCTCCCACTACCATTACATTTTGATGGATTTCTCCCATATATTTTACGATTTCTCCTTGTAGATAGTTTGTATCTTGATATTCATCTACCATAATAAAATTATATCTTTCTCCAACTTCTTTTCTAACTTGTGGATACTGTTTAAGAATTAATAACCAATTAATAAGTAAATCATCATAATCCATAAGTTGATGTTCTTTTTTATAGTTATTATACTCTATTCTAAGTTTTTCTATTTCATGAAAAAAATCTAAAAATTGTGGATATTCGTAAGATAAAATTTCTTCTAAAGATTTTCTCTGATTAATTATTTTGCTATAAATAGTTACTAAAGTATCTTTTTTAGGAAATCTTTTTTTCTTATCTGTAAAACCCAAACTATTTCTTAGTAAATTGAGTAAATCTTCAGCATCACTTCTATCTAAAATAGTAAAATTTGAATGATATCCTAATAAATAACCATAAAATCTTAGCATATATTGACATAAAGAATGAAAGGTTCCTCCTGAAATTTTTTGACAATCCCTTTTAAGAAGTTCACTTGCTCTTTCAATCATTTCCTTAGCTGCTTTACGAGTAAAAGTTAGGAGTAAAATTTTTTCAGGAGGAACTCCCTGATGAACCAGATAGGCTAATCTACAAACTAAGGTTTTAGTTTTCCCTGAACCAGCTCCTGCTATCACTAATAGGGGACCAAAAGAAGTTTTTACTACCCTTTGTTGAGAAGAATTTAGTTCCCTAAGGAAAGAAAGGTTTTCTAAAACCATAATCAAAGGATTTAAATCTTAATTTTTTTATTTTTTTTCATTTCTTTTTTCTTGAATAGCCTTTTCTAAGAGGGTTACTCCATCGCTTGCATATTGTATAGCTTGGAAAAGGGAGGCCTTAGCTAACTCAGGATTATGGAAACCTTCAGAATTTTCGGCTGTCCACCATTCCCATTTAGTGTGAGCCTTGGTATGAAGTTCTCTGGCCTTAGCTAAGATTTCTTCAGAAACTCCCAAAGCTTCAGCAATAAGATAGGTATCCACTAATTTATTGAGCCAAAATTCAGCTTTTCTTATCTTTCCACGAATGTAATTCTGAATTCCTTGAATAGTATATTCTGCCTCTTCCGGAGTCCAATATTTATGACAATTTACGCAAACTTGGGCTCTTCCTGGAACGTATTTAATACTTCTTTGTCCATGGTAGGTATAAATCTTACCTTGCTTATTTTTCACCTTAGGCATGTGACAGTGAGCACAGGTAACCCCTGCTCTTTCATGTTTACTTCCCCAGTAGGTTTCTACTTCGGGATGTTGAATCTTAGAAAGGAGAGCTTGAGTAATTTCATGTCTAAAATCTCTGTAACCCTGTGCTTCCACAAAGGCATCATAATCTAATACATTGACCCATTGAAATTGATTGGTCCTCGGATCTGTCATAGGAATAATCTTACCGGTTTTAATATCAATAACTGGATTACAAGTATATTCCACATGACACTGAGCACAAAGAACTACAGCATCTGGTTGATTTAAAATACCAATAGCTCTAAAATTTCTAAAGATTACCTTAGTCACCTTAACCTTTTTACTTTTTTCAGGATCATAGGGATAGGTCCCCTTACCTCTATCTAATATAGCTTCAATTAAAGCATCCTTTACTATTCTGGGTTGAGCACTGTGAGGATCATGACAATGGATACAACCAAAGGGCCTATGCATACTGCGAGCCATTTCCACTACATTAGAAGTTCTATCCCACTTAGCCTTAAAGTGTTTCTCTCCCAAGTAAGCCCACTCCAGAATATAATCTGTGGTTTTACAAGTTAAACAAACAGGATTAGCAGCTAAAGCTGCTGTTCTGGGAGTATAGGGAGGGAAAATTTTTTGTTTATGGTCCTTAGGATCTAAATCTTTTAGAATCTCCCAAGCACTTTTTTCAGCAGCCTTGGCCTCTAAAATTTTGGTCCAATCCTTTAGTTGAAATCTTCCCCCATAGGCTCTGTCCACTAAAAGGTGGTCTACTAAAGAAAAAACATGACTTCTCGGTTCGGCATGTTCACGAGTAAATCCATGAGGACTCATAAGATTATCAAAAAGCGGAGATCTGCCTGTGGTAGTTGCTTTTTCTACCTTAGGAAGAGAACCCAGATTGGCTGAAACAAAAGACTCATACTGATCTTTATGACACTTCCCACAGATAGAAAGTTCAAGAGAGGTAAAAGCTTTATTAACTTCAGGATGATTAACATGAAGATTTAATTGGTTATGACATAGACTACATTCCAACTTTTTGTGTTTTCCCTGGCTAACAAAAGCTTCTATTTCTTTATGGCATCTAAAACAAGTAGTTGAATCTATTTTTCTGATAACCTCTGTTTTTTCCTTTTTAGCAGAACTATAGTAGGGAAAGAAAATTAAAAATAAACCCCAGATTAAAATGAAAATTATTAAAGCACCAAAGAGGCTGTATTTACCTTTCATCTTCCACCTCCTTCGTCTTAGTTAAAATTAATTTTAACCCTAAGTTTTAAAATCGTAAATCATTAAGGGAATTTTTATTTCAATTTTTAAAAACGAGATAAACCTATTAAAATTTTCTATATTGCTGAGGTTTAATCTATTAATTGTTTTTAAAGGATTCTTCTTAGCCTTAAATTTAGGTCGAGGAGATGCAAAAGTAAGGTTTGACAAACATATTTTTAGTGCTAAATTGGTTTTACCCTAAAATACTATGAACTAAGGGAAAGTATAGATGTTTTTAAAAATTTTAAAAAGTAAAATTCATTTAGCAACTGTCACAGACAAAAACCTTTACTATGAAGGTAGTTTGACCTTAGATGTAGAACTTATGAAAAAAGCAGGTCTTAATCCTTTAGAAGCTGTTTGGGTTTACAATCTTAATAACGGAGCCCGCTTTGAAACCTATCTTATAGAGGGAAACCAAGGGGAAGTAGTTCTAAATGGAGCAGCTGCTAGACTTGGAGAAATTGGAGATAAGATAATTATTGTAGCCTATGCCTGGGTTTCAGAAGAAGAACTTAAAACCTTTAAAACCAAAATTCTTTTTTTAGACGAAATGAATCAGATTAAAGAATTTTATGAAAAAGCTTTATCCCGTTAGCTTAGGATGTCCCAAAAACAAAGTAGACTTTGAAAAACTTTTAGCACTTCTTTTAAAAAGAGGCTTTCAAATCACCTTAGATCCGGAGGTAGCTGATGTTTTCTGGATAAATACTTGTGCTTTCATAAAACCTGCCCTTCAAGAATCTATTGATCACATTTTAGAATTAGGAAACCTTAAAAAAACTTATCAAAAACTTATTGTTTCTGGATGTTTAACTGCACGATATAGAGATATCAATCTAAAAGAACTTTTTCCAGAAGTTGACGAATTTTATGACATAGAACCTTATAAATATTTTAGTGAAAATGAACCTGTAGAAAGAGTTCTCACGGAAACTCCCTTTTATGCCTATCTTAAGATTACTGAGGGGTGCAGTCACTCTTGTAGTTACTGCACTATACCTCAAATAAGGGGGCCCTTTAGAAGTAAACCCTTAGAACTTCTTCTTAGCGAGGCTCAAAACTTGATAAAAATCGGAATCAGAGAACTTATTCTGGTAGGACAAGACATAACTCTTTATGGAAAAGACTTAGGGATGAAAGAGGGTTTAGTTTTTCTTTTAGAAAAATTATCTTTTTTAGATATTCCCAGAATTAGACTACTATACTTACATCCAGCCAATCTATCTTTATCTTTAATAAGAAATCTTCTTGGGAATCCTAAGGTTTTACCCTATTTTGACCTTCCTATTCAGCATGCCCATCCAGAAATTTTAAAAAAAATGAGGCGTCCTTACGGACCAGAGAAAATTCTAAACCTGATAGAAGAAATTCGCTCTTTAAATCCACTTGCTTGCGTAAGAACTACCGTCATGGTAGGTTTCCCTGGAGAAACTGAAAAAGAATTTGTCTTTCTTCTTGAATTTTTACAAAAGGTAAAGTTTGACTATTTAGGAGTCTTTACTTTTTATCCTGAGGAGGGGACTACGGGTATAAAACTTCCATTTCAAGTATCCTATAAAGAGAAACTAAGAAGAAAAAGGGAAGTTTTAAAACTTCAGAGAGAAATTTCTAAAGAAAGGCTTTTTCAAAGAATAGGAACCTTGGATGAAGTTTTAATTTTAGGAGAGAAAACTTCTAAAAGTTTTTATGGAATTTCTAAATTTCAAGCTCCCCAAATTGACGGTTTAACCTACGTAAAGGCTAAGAAAAACTTCTTTATTCCTGGAGAAATTGTAAAAGTTAAAATTAAAAAAACGAGTTTTTATGATCTTTGGGCTGAAGCTCTTTAAAAAACCTCTATTTTTATTCGTAAGCCATTTCAAAAATTTCTTCTATTTCTTCTTTTGAAATTTCCCGATGGGCTCCGTAAAGTTCATAGATAAAGTAGGCTTGATTGGTTAAAAACTTTAGATCTTCTTTTTTTATAGCCAATTCTTTTAAAGAAAGAGGGATACCAAGTTCCTTTAGCCAGCTTATAAATAAACTAAGACCCTTTTCAGAATCCTTAGTTTTAAAAACCTTTTCAAAAAATTTTTTTACCATTGGAGTTTGGGAGTATTTCTTTAACCAAGCTTGACTCAAGATAGCCAATCCTAAACCATGGGGTATTCCAAAAACTCCACTTAAGGTGTGTTCTAAAGCATGAATTTTAAATCTACAGACTCCGATTCCAGCTCTTATGAGTCCACAAAGAGCTAAACTTGAGGCCCACATCAGATTAGCTCGAGCTTTAAAATTTTCTGGTTCCTTTATCGCCAATTTAGACCATTTTATAAGATTTTTCATAAGAACTACCATAAAATCTTCAGTTAGACCTTCTTCCTTATGTTCTCTATGTAAAAAAGTTTCTAAAACATGAGAAAAGGCATCAAAGCTGGCATAGGCTGTATAATTCTTAGGAACACTAAAGGTTAGAGTTGGGTCTAAAAAGGCCACTTTCGGATATAAAACCCTACCTCTAAGACTTAATTTAAGTTTTTTTTCTTCATTAGTAATTACACAAACTTCATTTAATTCTGAACCTGTTCCTGAAACGGTAGGAATAGCAATGAGAGGTAAAGCTTTTTCAGGGGATTTTCTCTTTTCAAAAAGTTCCCAAAAACCCTCTTTATAAAATACTCCACAGGCTATAGCCTTTCCAGCATCAATTACACTTCCTCCACCTACAGCTAAAATGACTTCTATTTTTTCCTTTTGAGCTAAATTGATTCCTTCTAAAACTTGTTCTAAGGTAGGACTTGGTTTAATACCTCCTAACTCAATAAGTTTACCCTCGGTTTCCTTAAAAAGAGCCTTAATTTTTTCGTAAAGTCCAGTTTTTTTAATAGAGTCTCTTCCGTATAGAAATAAAATACCTTGGCCATAGTTTAAGGTTTCTCTTGGTAGAGTTGCTAAGATGTCCTTTCCGAAAAGAATTTTGGTAGGAATTTGCCATACAAAATTTTTCATAATTTAGCCTTGTTTTTTCAAGACAAATTTTTATAATTTTATAAAATTTAATTTTGTTTAAAAAATTTTAAAGTCTGGAGTAAATTAATTATGGGTTTAAGATTTTGGAGTTTACCTATTTTTACCTTTTTACTTTTGGGAGGAATTCTTTGGGTAGCCCGTAAGGATCTCAATTTTTATGCAGAGGCCAATTTTAAGTGTCTAAAGTGCCACAAAGGTTCCCAAAGTCTTGAAAATATCGTTAGAGAAAGAGGAATTACTAAAGCTGATGAGTTAAGAAATTTGGTAAGAAGGGGACCTAAAGCTGGTCTTCATACCACCTCTTCTGAAGAAGACTTAGAAAAGGCTATTAAGTATTTACAGTTAAAATAGTTTTTGATGTCTCATAAGCTCGAAAGTTTAGATGAAACCTATTATAAAGAACTTATTTTATCTTTATTTCAGAAACTGAAAAAACCGCTCTTATTAAGGGAAATTTACCATCTCCTAAGGATTCCTCCTTCTTCCAAATCTTGGATCAGAAAATTGATTCATCAGTTAGTGGAGGAGGGAAAATTAGAAATTTTAAAAAAGAGAAAGTTTTTTATACCTCAAAGGGATTTGATTTATAAAGGTAAACTTAGGGTTCACCCAGGTAAGTTTGGATTTGTAGAAACTGAAGAAGGTAAAAGTATTTTCATTCCTCCCAGAAAAATGAAACAAGCCTTAGACGGGGATATAGTTTTGGTTAGAGTAGATAAAACCACCTCTAAAAAACCAGAGGGAACCATTATCAGGGTTTTAGAGCGTAAGCGAAAAAATATTATAGGTTATTTAGTTAAAAGAAAGGGACTTTTTTTTGTAGAACCTGAAGATCCAAAGTTTCCCTTTGAGATCTATATTCCTAAAAAAAGAAGACATAAGGCTGAAGTGGGTCATTTAGTAGTTACTAAAATTATAGAACCAACTTCGGAATTTGGACTACCTATTGGAGAAGTTGTAAGGGAATTAGGGGATCCAAACTTACTTGAAACTCACTCTTTAGCAGTAATTTATCGTTTAGACCTACCTTATGAGTTTTCCCCTAAGGTTGAAAAGGAATTAGCCCGTTTTCCC
>JANXAD010000013.1:44618-46603 GCA_025062245.1 Thermodesulfobacteriaceae bacterium
CACTCTTTAGCAGTAATTTATCGTTTAGACCTACCTTATGAGTTTTCCCCTAAGGTTGAAAAGGAATTAGCCCGTTTACCCGATGAGGTTTTACCAAAGGATAAAAAGGGAAGAAAAGATTTAACTCAAATTGCTCTGGTTACTATAGACGGAGAAAATGCCCGAGACTTTGATGATGCGGTATGTGTTAAAAAGAGTCCCAAGGGTTTTAAACTTTGGGTAGCTATTGCAGATGTTTCCCATTACGTTTCTAAAAACTCTAACTTAGATAAGGAGGCCTATCTAAGAGGAACCAGTGTTTACTTTCCTAATATGGTCATTCCTATGTTTCCTGAAAAGCTTTCTAATCACCTTTGTAGCTTAAACCCCTTAGTTGAAAGATTGGCTTTAGTAGTAGAGATGGATTTTAATACCTCTGGAGAATTAATAGATAGAAAATTTTATGAAGCAGTAATTAAGTCACAGGCTCGTCTTACCTATACTGAAGTAAAAAGAATGTTAGTTGATAAAGATAAGGAATTGCTGAAGAAACATGAAAAGCTGATTCCTATGTTAGAAGATGCTTCAGAACTTGCTTCTCTTTTAAGAGATAGACGCTTAAAAAGAGGGAGTCTTGATTTTGACTTACCGGAAGCTGAAGTTATTTTTACTCAAGCTGGAGAAATAGAAAATATTATTAAAAGAGAGAGAAATCTTGCTCACTTGCTTATTGAAGATTTTATGATTATGGCTAATGAAACTGTAGCTGAATTTTTAACAGAAAAAAAATATCCCCTTCTTTATAGAATTCACGAGGAACCGGATTTTAATAAACTGAAAGAATTGGTAGAGGCCTTTTTAAGCTTGGGGATAGAAGTAGAGTTACCTCAAGAAATAACTCCCAAGGTTTATCAAGAAATGATTTTTAAATTTAAAGATACTCCCTCAGTTTATCTTTTTAATACCCTTCTTTTAAGATCTTTAAAGCAAGCTAAATATTCTCCTTATAATGTAGGACATTTTGGTCTTGCTTCTACTTGTTACTGCCACTTTACTTCTCCCATAAGAAGATATCCTGATTTGGTAGTTCATAGAGTCCTTAAAAGAGTTTTAAAAAATAAAAAGTTTCCCTATACCGAAGAGGAATTAGAGATTATGGGAAAGTATCTTTCTGAAAGGGAAAGACAAGCTGAAGAAGCAGAAAGAGAAAGTTTAAAAAGATTCCAAGCTCTTTTTATGAAAGATAAAATAGGAGAGGTATTTTCTGGCATAATTAGTGGGGTTACAGCTTTCGGTTTTTTTGTAGACCTCGAAGAGTATTTGGTAAGTGGAATAGTAAAATTATCAGATATAAAGGAGGATTACTTTATTTTAGATAAAAGTGGGATTAGTCTCATAGGGAAAAGAACTGGAAAAATTTTTCAGATTGGACAGAGAGTGAAAGTGAAAGTAAAGGAAGTAGAGCTAAAACATACTTTTATAAATTTTACTTTGATTAATGCTGAAAATTAGTAATAAAGAAACCTTTGAAAAATTCGGTCTAATCCTATTTTTTAAGCCTCTATTTTTGGTATAACCTAAAATGCCCCTCAGTTTGACCCCTACATCATCACCTCCTCCTTATATACCAATAACTCCTTATATGCCGATACCTCCTAAAAGGTTTTTAACTCACTAAGCCCTAAATTTTAAGATACCCTCTTTTGTTTCTTCTGTAATTCTATTTTTTTAGAGCTTTGAATTTTTATATGAGGGCAGGGGGTCCCCTTAGGTAAAAAAGGGCTTTTTATCTAAGACCCTTGCGTTTTGTATAAGTTCTTGACTTTATGTAGAATTTTTGATTTAATTAAGGAGGAAGATTTTATTTTTTGTTATAGGAAGCCCCTCTTTGACTAAATAGGTATTTAGAGGTAAGATAAATCAAGTGAAAGAGGAGCCTTTGTGAGAAACCCCGCCCTGATGAATAAGGGATTGCGACCCGTCAGTATTTGCTTCTCTGAAAACCT
>JANXAD010000014.1:0-246 GCA_025062245.1 Thermodesulfobacteriaceae bacterium
CTAAAATAAATGTTAAATAAATAAGACTTTCAATTTCATTAATAAGAGATTTTAAAAAACAAAAGATGATATAAATTTCTTTTCCAGGTTTTATTGCTTTAAGTGAAAAAGCTTTTTTACAATAATTTGTATTACAAACATCACATTTTCTCTTTCCATTCTTATGATGAGGTAAAGGTTGATAATTATAGATATCAGAAGACTCAAGTTCAGTATTTATTTTGATTTGTATTTTACTTTTTCCCA
>JANXAD010000014.1:256-40498 GCA_025062245.1 Thermodesulfobacteriaceae bacterium
TGCCTCTTCTCTTCGTAGTTTCTCTATGTCTTCTTCTGCCTTTATGGCTCGCCACCACCAGCGCATCACTCCCTTAATCTCCGATGGCCTAAGCTCAGGGGTTCTTCCATCAGCTCCCGCCATAAACAAGGGCGTAATAACCTTACACTTAAGTTTAAGTTCGTACACTTAACTCCTCCTTAAAGCCCTTTTTTGTATTACTTTCAAAATATTAATAATAAAAAATTTCTAAAAAGTCAAGAATAAATTTGGCAGAAGTAAAAAACTCAAAATCTTAAAGACTTTTTTAATAAAAAAATTTGATGAGGTTGAAATTTTTTTCTTTTAAATTAATATAGATTTAATCGCCTTTTATAGATAGGTTTAGCCCGGGTGGCGGAATTAGGAAGACGCTGTGGACTTAAAATCCACTGGAGGTAAACCCTCCGTGCCGGTTCGAGTCCGGCCCCGGGCACTCTAAAATAAAAGGTCTTCTTTTTCTATTTACCAAAATATATTTCTCTAATTTCTAAGATTTTTTTGAGCGCAAAAATTCTCTACTCTTCTCTTAATTTGAGATATACCTTCCAAGCAAGAAATACCTTTAAACTCATCTTTCTTTACTTCCAAAGGTAAAATACATCTCTTAATTTTTCGTCCCTACTTTTTAAATAAACAATTTCTACTTCCTTACCTTCAAAACAAGCCCGTTGCAAGAGGCTTGATTTTATGTTCTATCTGAAAACCTTCCTTTAATCTTAATACTAAAGGAGCTAAAAGCTCATCAAGTTCCATCTTTCCTCTAAATTTGCCTTCCAATTCAAACACAGGGCCTTTCAACTTTCCCAATTTTAAGAGATTAATTTCTTCAATCCTTACCTTAGTAGAGGTAATTGATTGTTTGTTTGAGGTAACCACTCCGTTTTAACTTCCTAATCTTTTCAAGAGTAATATTAAGCCTAAAACCAAAAAGAATGAATAGTTTGACCTCCGATATTTAAAGTAGCATTCCTTCTGCAGGAGCAAAAACTACTTTAGACTTTTTTAAGATACTTAAGCAAATATCTAAGAAAAATAGATTTACCAATACCAGCTCTTCCAGTAATTAATACATTTTTTTTGGAATTTTTACTGATAATTTTCCTAAGTTTTCTGAAACTCAAGATTAAAATCAAGATTAACTTTAGACACTTTTTAGCAATTAAATTTGTATATTATTAGGACAAACAATCTTAAGCTACCTATAGATCGTAAATTTTATCTTTTAAAATGACCTTCTTTACTCTACCTTGTAATTCTTGATTAAGAAAGGGAGTATTTTTACTTTTAGATTTTATTAAATCCTCGGTCAGAATATATTTTTCATAAGGAGAAACTAAGATAACTTCTGCTAAGACATTACTTTTAAAACTGGGAGGTTCTATTTTCAAAATCTTAGAAGGATTTAAAATTAGATATTCTGCAAGTTTAAGAGGACTTAATATTTCCTCTCTTACCAAATTAAGGGAAAGGGGAAATAGGGTTTGTAAGCCTAACATTCCAAAACTTGCCCATTCAAATTCTACTTTCTTTTCCAATTCACTGTGAGGAGCGTGATCACTTGAAATAACCTCTATGATTCCTTCCTTTAAAGCCTGTTTTATAGCATAAACATCTTCCTCACCTCTTAAAGGAGGATTAACCTTAGCTAAGGTATTATAATTCTCTACCTCCTTTTCGGTAAGAGTAAAATAGTGAGGGCAAGTTTCTGCAGTAAAGGGAATTCCCTCCTCTTTAGCCCATCTTAAAAAAGGAAGAACCTCTTTACTTGAAATATGGGCTAAATGAACTGGATAGTTAGTATCCTTAGCTAAAAGTAAGTCCCTTATAACTCCTATGACTTCAGCCATAGCAGGAATTTCTTTCAATCCTAATTTAGCAGACATCTTCCCTTGATTTACCTGTCCGCCCTCAGTTAGACTGTGATCCTCACAGTGAGAAATAACAGGGAGGTCAAAATTTTTAGCATAATGTAAGGCTCTTTTCATTAGTTCTGAATTTTGAACCCACCTTCCATCATCAGATAAAGCTACTGCCCCAGACCTTTTGAGTCTCCCAAACTCTGTAAGTTCTTTTCCCTCTTGATTTTTAGTAATACAAGCAATAGGTAGAACCTTAACCCATCCTTTTTCTTGAGCTTTTTTTATTATATAGTTGGTAACTTCTGGTGTATCGTTAGGAGGTTTAGTGTTAGGCATGCAAGCAACTCTTAAAACTCCTCCATAAAGAGCAGCTAATGTTCCAGAAGTTATATCTTCCTTCCATTCTTCTCCAGGGTCTCTTAAATGAACATGGATATCTACCAGTCCTGGTAAAATCCAAAGACCTTCAGCCCAAATTAATTCCACTTTTTCGGAAATTTCTATATTTCTTTCCCACCCTACTATTCTACCTTCCTCTATTAAAAGGTCTCCTACTATATCAAGATTTTGAGAAGGGTCAATCAATCTTCCTCTTTTTATAAGAATTTTCATACTTTTAATCACCACTTAAAAGTCTTAATAAGATAGCCATTCTCATAGCTACTCCATTTTCTACCTGATCTAAGATCACTTGGAAGGGATATTTTTCCAATTCGGGATCAAGTTCTACTCCCCAGTTTATAGGACCAGGATGCATAAGTAAAGCCCCTTCTTTAATCCACCCTAAGTGTTGAGGTTTTAAACCAAAAAATTCGTGATATTCTTGAAAACTTGGCAAAAGAGCCTTTCCATGTCTCTCCTTTTGAATTCTTAAGGCAATAACTATATCTGCATTTTCAAGGGCAGTTTTTAAATTATAACAAACTTTAAAGGAATGAGGCTTAAGTCTAAAGTATTCTTCTTCCTTAGGTTCGGGTAATAGAAACCCTGGTCCTGAAACATATACCACTGACCCCATTTTTTGAAAGGCTAAAATATCAGAATGGGCTACCCGACTATGTTTGATATCTCCTATTATAGCCACTTTTAGATCTGAAAGAGTTCCCAGTTTTTCTTTTACAGTCATTAAATCAAGAAGGGCTTGAGTAGGATGGGCATGGGTTCCATCTCCTGCGTTAATGATAGGAAGATTGATATATTTAGCTAAAAAGTGAGGAACTCCGCAAAGAGGATGCCTTATTACGAAAAGGTTAGTTCCCAGGGCTTCTAAATTTTTAACGGTATCTAATAAGCTCTCCCCTTTTTCAATACTTGTACCCTTAGCAGTAAAGGTCAGGGTATCTGCAGATAAAATTTTAGCTGCTCTCTCAAAGGAGAAGCGAGTCCTGGTTGAGGGTTCATAAAAAAGAAGAGCAATTAATTTTCCTCTTAAAGTTGGAACCTTAGGAATAGGCCGAGATAAAATTTCCTTTAAATTTTCAGCTAAAAGAAGAAGATCCTCAATTTCTTCCTTAGACAAACTCTCTACATCTAAAAGGTTTTTCATATATCAAAACCAAAGTTTATCCTTTATATAATCTATTATTTCTTGAGGTTCATCTAAAATTTTAAAAAGTTCTAAATCAGAGGGAGAAATTTTATTAGTGCCAATAAGTAGATTAACAAACCACTGATAAAGAGGATTCCAAAATTCCTGGCCTACCAAAATTATAGGAATTGGTCTTATTTTACGAGTTTGAACCAGCGTTAGAATTTCAAACATTTCATCTAAGGTGCCAAATCCACCTGGAAAAAATACAAAAGCTACAGAGTATTTAGCCATCATCACCTTTCTTACAAAGAAATACTTAAATTCCAACCTAACATTAGTATAAGGATTAGGCTCCTGTTCTAAGGGTAACTTAATATTTAATCCTACTGAATATCCTCCTTCTTCATAAGCTCCTTTATTAGCAGCTTCCATAATACCAGGACCGCCTCCAGTAATCACTGAAAAACCAGACTTAGCTAACAGATGCCCTAAGGTTTCAGCTTTTTTATAGTCTGGATGTTCTGAAGGCACTCTGGAGGAGCCAAAAACCGTAACCCCAGGATAAACCTTAGGTAAAACTTCAAAACCATCTACAAATTCAGCCATAATTTTGAACAATCTCCAAGACTCTTTAGCAGCTAAACTTTCTAAAACATATTGCTTTTCCTCTAAAAATTTTTCTTTAAGATATTTTTCCATTAGATAGGGCTTCCTTTAAAATTCTTAAAGATTTTCCTTTATAGGATAAAAAATAACTTACATATTTTTCCCCTAACTCGATAAGGGTCTTTACCTCTGAAAAGGTTAACATACTTAAAAACTCTTTTAAATTTATTGGGATTTTAATAAATTTTCTTAAAAGTTCAATAACGCCTTGATCTAATAAAAAACTTTCCCCGTCTTTACAATTTATACATAAAATTCCTCCTAAAGGGATTGAAAAATAATAAAGTCTTTGAATAACTCTGTAACAACTTACACAATAATCAAGCTGAGGCTTCCATCCTAAAAAACCCATAAAATTCCACTCAAAATAACTTTTTAATATCTCTAAAGCCTTAACTTTAAAAGTACTTTCTAAAGAAAGTTCATTAACTAACTTTAAAAATTCTTTAATCCAAAAAAAATATTCTACTTCTAACTTGGGATAACTAACTTGAGATAAAACTTCGTTTATGTAAGAAAAAAGAAGAAACTTTGAATAATCTTTTCTTAAATTTTCAGGAAGATATTTGAGATCGGCAACCTCCAAAATAGGAATTTCTTCTTGGCCTTTTTTTCTAAAATGGGCATAAATAAAATTAAATTCCTCTAATACATTTACAAATCTTCTCTTACTTTTTTGAGCTCCCTTGGCTATGGATAAAATTTTTCCTGAAGGAGTTAGTAACTCTAATAAAAGATCCTTTTCTCCTATTTTTTCTTTATTTAACACATAGGCTTCAGAGCAAAAAAACATTTTGTGTAAAAATTTAAAGATAAATTCTTATATATTTTTTTTCCTTAAGCTCTTTAATCCACTTTTCTATAAATTCCTGAGTTTTTTTTAAAAAAAGTTGTTGATAAAGTGACTCTTTTAATTCTTCATAAGAAGGAGGTATCCCTTCTGTTTTTTTTAGCAATTTTAATATTTGATAAGATTTTTCTCTTTTTAGGGGAAAAGTTAGTTCTCCAGGGTTAAGTTTTTTTAATTCTTTTAAAAGTTCAAGGGCTATTTCATCCTCTTTAAAAACTACTTCTTTAATATATTGAAGAGAAGGGCTATATTTTTGAAAAATTTCTTCCATAGAGATTCCTGTTAAAAGTTCTTTATAAATAACTTCAGCTAAACTTTGTTCTCCATTAATTATCAAGATAGAAAGCCAATACTGAGGAATTCTTGAATACTTCTCAATTTCCTGTTGATACATTTTCTTTAATTCCTCATCGGTTATTAAGATTTTTTCTCTAACTTGCCATTGGATAAATCTAATTTTTAAAATATCATCCCTAAGTCTTTCCTTGTAATTTTCGTAACTTATCCCTTCTTTTTGTAAGAAATCTTCTAATTTTTCCTTTCCTCCTATTTCTTTAATCTGATAATTTAGATACTCCTCTAACTCTTTATCAGATACAGAAATCCCATATTTTTTAGCTTCCCTTTTAATTACCGTTTCTTCAACCCATTGTTCTAAAAATCTTTTTCTGATTTGATTTTTAAGATTTTCTTTTTCTATTAAGGAAAGTTCTGCTTTAATAAATTTGTCAAAGTAGGGTTTACAGAGCTCATCAAGTTCATAAAGAGTTAAAAAATCCTCTCCTATTACAGCTACAATCTGATTTACCACTTCGGCTTTTAAAGTCTTTATCCAAAACAAAAAAAGTAAAAAAATTAATATCCAAGCTCTTTTCATACTAATCCAATTTTAAAGTAATATATTGTCTTCCATAGCGAGTTTTTATTCCCAAAAGCACCTTTCTATTTTGAAGAGAAGGTTTTAAAGCTTGGTAAAATTCTCTTAAATTTTTAATTTTTTTTCTATTAACTTCATCAATAATGATTCCAGGTGAAAGCCTTGCATAATCGGCAGGACTTTCAGGAATTACTTCCACAATTATTACTCCCTCAGCAGAAGGAAGACGATATTTTTTTTGCATTTCAGGAGTAATATCACTTACTAAAAAACCTAATTCTTCCAAAAAATTATTTAATTGTTCTAACTCTGTTTTAGAAGTCAAAATTTCCTTTTTAGGTGCCTC
The DNA here is from genome assembly GCA_025062245.1 of Thermodesulfobacteriaceae bacterium. GTDB lineage: Bacteria > Desulfobacterota > Thermodesulfobacteria > Thermodesulfobacteriales > Thermodesulfobacteriaceae > Thermodesulfobacterium. The sequence goes on from JANXAD010000014.1 coordinate 6,407, forward strand.
TATAGTTACCTTTTTTTCTATTTTTTGTCCATTTCTAATAATGTCTAAGATAATTTCTGTTCCTGGTTTAGTAAGAAGAATATGACTTCTAAGTTCAGAGGCATTTTTCACAGATTTTTTATTTATAGCCACAATTACATCCTTTTCTTTAAGATCAGCCTTAGCAGCTGGTGAATCTGGAATGACTTCGGTAATCACCACTCCTTCGGTTATTTTAAGACCTAATTCCTCAGCTAAGGTAGGATTTAAATCTTGAATAACAACTCCTAACCAACCTCTTTCTACCTTTCCCTTAGCCTTTAATTGTTCTACTACTGTTTTAACAATATTAATAGGTATTGCAAATCCAATTCCCATATAGCCACCAGAGCGGGTAAATATAGCAGTATTCATTCCGATGACCTCTCCCCTCAAATTAAGAAGAGGACCTCCAGAATTACCTGGATTAATAGCTGCATCTGTTTGAATAAAATCCTCTATATCTGAAATTCCTATTCCACTTCTTCCCTTAGCACTTATGACCCCCACTGTAATAGTATGGGTTAATCCAAAGGGATTTCCAATAGCGATTACCCATTCTCCAATTCTCAATAAATCTGAGTTGCCTAAGGTTAGAACAGGAAGATTAGTAGCCTCTATTTTGAGTAAAGCTACATCTGAAAAGGGATCGGTGCCTATAACCTTAGCCTTAAAAAATCTGCCATCTACTAATTTTACAGTAATTTTTTGAGCACCTTCTATAACATGGTTATTAGTAACAATATAGCCATCCTTAGATAAAATAAATCCTGAGCCAGCCCCTCTTTCCTTATATCTGGGAGGAGAAAAAAACCGTTTAAAAAATTCATCTCCAAAAAATTCCATAGGAGGCATCTGTCTAAAGGGAGAAGTTATGACCCTTTCAGTTTCTATATAAACTACTGCAGGAGCAGCTTTTTCAGCTATAAAAGAAAAGGCTTCAGAAAGCTTTTGAGCTGCACTTAAACTTTCAGAAGATAACCTAATATTATCTTCGGCTACCAGTCCCTTATTATGAAACTTAGTCCAAATTTGCTTTCCACCCCAGCCTAAAAGAAAACTAAGTATAATTAAAAATATAATAAAAAGAGGTCCTCTAACTTTTATCATGGTTTAAATTCTACCTCCCCTCTTTATTTTCAAAATTAAAAGATCTAAAATTTTCTTTAGATTGATCACATCTTCCTTATTATAAAGGATAAGTTTTCTTAGAGCCTCTTTATTCTTTTCCTTTTGCCATTTATCCCAAAGTTTAACAGCATCGTATCCATTTAAACCTTCGGTTTCTCTCTCAATCCCTAAAAGTTTTTCAACTTTTTTAAGACCCCCTTTGAGGCCAACTTCCTTAGATAAATGATATAAGTCTAAGTGCACATAAGGAGTTTGAAGAAAGGGAAATTTTTGTTTGATAAAGGGTAGGTCAAAATTTTCTCCTCCAAAGGTTACCCAAATGGGAGTAGAAATTAAAAAGTTTAAAGCCTTTTCCAAATTGAACCCATTAATGAAAGGGTAATAACATCCTTTTTTGAAAATTCCAATTATAGTAATCTCATTTTTTTCTTTTGATAAACCTTCGGTTTCTATGTCTAAAAACAAAGTATGGGAAGGATATTTTAAATAGGCTTCCCACTTCTTTTTTAAAAAAAACCTACTTTGTTCCATTAGAAACTTCTTTGGTAGCCTCTAAATAAATTTTGGGCTGATAGGTTTGATAAAGTTCCTTAAGGAGTTTTTCCATTAAAATTTTCTCCTGTTCCTTACGGTAATCCTCTTCTACTAAATTTTTAACTTTGTCAAAGGAAAGAAGTTCTGCAGGAACCTTTTTTTCTATTTTTACTATGTGGTATCCATAGGGAGATCTAATAGGTTTACTTATTTCACCTACCTTTAGTTTAAAAATCTCTCTTTCAAATTCTGGGATAGTTTCTCCCTTTCTTATAATACCTAAATCTCCTCCTTTAACCTTTGAAGTAGTGTCATCAGAATACAATTTAGCCATTTCCTCAAAACTGGCACCCTTTAAAATTTTAGAATAAATTTGATTAGCCTTCGTTAAGGCTTTCTGAAAGGTGGTATTATCTGCCTTTTCAGGAACATAAATTAAAATATGCCTTACCTTTACCCCCTCTGCTTTTTTATACCTTTCTTTATTTTTTTCATAGTAATTTTTTAAACCCTCTTCCTCTATTTTTAACTCTTCTACTTTACGTTTTAAATATTCCTCAGCTAAATACATCTTTTTAAGTTCTTCTAATTTTTTTTGAATTTGGGAGTCCTTAGATACCCCCTCCTTTTCAGCTTGCAAATAAAGTAAGGTAAGATTAATCCAGCGATTAATCAAGCTATGATAAATTTCATTTTTTAATTCAGGTTTAGTTTTTAAAATCTGTTTTAGCTGAGGTTCTTCTTCTACTAAAAGATTAAGCTCTTCCTTATAAAGTTTGTGCCCTCCTACTTCGGCAACCAAATTCCTTTCTTCTGCTAAAATTTTTAAAGGAAAAACAAACATTACTAAAAGGATAATGACCAGTTTTAAGTTTTTCACGGATGTTTTCCTCCTTGATTTTTATTTTAAAAAAGTGGATTTTTTAATTTTACTTCGAGGTGGAAAATATCCTGGTCCTGCTGAACAACAAGGATAGATATAGGAGTTTTTTCCTATTAGAGTTCCAGGTTGTAAGACACTGTTACAGCCCGTTTGAGTTTTATCTCCTAATATGGCACCCATTTTCTTTAAACCAGTAAAAATGTTCTGACCGTTAATTTTAAAAGTAATTTTTCTTTGAGTAAATTTCAAGTTAGCTAATTTTGTGCCTGCTCCTAAGTTTACTTCTCTACCCAAAATGCTATCTCCAACATAGGCAAAATGAGCAGCCTTAGCCTGAGTTAAAAAAATACTATTTTTAACTTCTGTAGTGTGTCCTATAACTGCTCCCTCTCCAGTATAAATACTACCTCTTAAGTAGGCAGAATGTCTAACCTCTGTTCCTTTAGAAAGATAACAAGGCCCTTTAAGAAGAGCAAAGGGTTCTATTATAACCTGCTTTTCAAAATAAAGCTTTTTGTCCATAAGAATAGCTCCTGCATAAATAAGAGTTCCCTCTATTTTTTCTCCCTTATAAAAAAATTCCCCTTCAAATTCTTCAAGCTCTTTAAAAGGAACTATTTCTCCTTCAGGAGTAAGAAAAACACTTTCAGGAAGAGGATTTTTAAAGGGAATCTTTATTGAAAGTTCAGGTATAAGGTCATTTAAAAATTCTTTAAGCTTTTTTAAAGGTTCCCAAATAACTTTATCAGCAAAAAGTTCAGCTACCTTTTCATGATTTAATTTTTCAAAAAAAAGATCTAAAGAAAGTTCCATGGTAGTTTTTATTATATAACAAAAAAAACTCTTGTCAAAATCAAAAATTAGATTAAATTTTAGTTTTAAAAATTGCCCCTGTAGCTCAACAGGATAGAGCAGCGGCCTTCTAAGCCGTAGGTTGGGGGTTCGAGTCCCTCCGGGGGCGCATTTTTTATTTAATACAATTCAAGGCTATGTACCTTTATTTAGTACAACACGGAATACCTAAATCTGAAAAGGAAGATCCTACTCGTCCTTTAAGTGAAAAAGGTAAACAGGAAGTAGAAAAAGTAGGACAAGTTCTTTCTAAGCTAAACTTAAAAATTTATCAAATCTTTCACAGCGGAAAACTTAGGGCTATCCAAACCGCAGAAATTTTAGAGAAATACTTAAAACCTGAAAGGGGAAGATCTGAAAGTGAGGCTTTAAATCCCTTAGATGATGTTTCCTTATGGTTTACAAGGATAGAAAAACTGGAAGTTCCTATCATGTTAGTAGGTCATCTTCCTCATTTAGCTAAATTAGTTAGTATGCTTTTAACTGGTGTTCCAGATAAAGAAGTCATTAACTTTAGACAAGGTGCTGTTATTTGTCTAGAAAGAAAAAACTTAAAATGGGGTATTAATTGGATTATAACTCCTGAAATAGCAGAAACTTTTATTTCTTAATTTGTTCTTGAGAAATTAAAATCCTGTTTTAAAATTTGATTTAAAAGGAGGAAGATTTATGAAAAAAAATATTCATCCTAAGTATTTTAGTGAGGCTACAGTAAGATGTGCTTGCGGGAACGAGTTTAAGGTAGGTTCTACAAAGCCTGAAATAAAGGTAGAGGTATGTTCTAAATGTCATCCTTTCTTTACTGGAGAGAGTAGATTTGTAGATACAGAAGGAAAGATTGAAAAATTTAAGAAAAAATATGCTCAATTTTACGAAAAACAAATTTCAGAATAGAACCTATGAGCCTATCTAAGTTTTATTTAACTAAATTAGATGCTATAGAAAAAAGATTTCAAGAACTTAGTGAGAAATTGGGAGATCCTTTTGTAATTCTCGATAGAAGTCTTTATGCTAAAATAGCTAAGGAACACTCTGAATTAGAGGAAGTAGTTAAAGCCTATCAAGAATATAAAAAAGCTCTTTTACAATTAGAAGAAAATAAAAAATTTTTAGAGATAGAAAATGATCCAGAATTAAAAGAGCTTATAAAGGATGAAATTAAATCTTTAGAAGATAGGATAGAAAAGCTTGAAAAAGAACTTCCCTTAATTTTGCTTCCTAAGGATCCTAAGGATGAAAAAAATGTTATTTTAGAAATTAGAGCTGGGGCTGGTGGTGAGGAGGCAGCCCTGTTTGCTGCAGAACTTTTAAGAATGTATCAAAGGTATGCTGAAAGAAAGGGTTGGAAATTTGATATTTTAGATCTTAATGATACAGGACTAGGGGGTCTTAAAGAGGTAGTAGCCAAAATAGAAGGAAAAGGCGCCTATAGTAGGCTTAAATACGAAAGTGGAGTTCATAGAGTTCAAAGAGTTCCTATTACTGAAAGTTCGGGAAGAATTCATACTTCCACAGTTACGGTGGCAGTTTTAGCTGAAGTTGACGAAGTAGAAGTAGAAATTCGTCCTGAGGATTTGAAAATTGAAACTATGAGAGCCAGTGGTCATGGAGGTCAACATGTAAACAAAACGGAAAGTGCTGTAAGAATTACCCATCTTCCCACAGGAGTGGTAGTAACCTGTCAAAACGAAAGAAGTCAACACCAAAATAAAGCTACAGCTTTAAAAATTTTGAGAGCTAAACTTTATGAACTTTATCAACGAGAACAAAGTCAGAAAATACAACAAGAAAGAAGATCTCAAGTAGGAACGGGAGAGAGAAGCGAAAAAATTCGCACCTATAATTTTCCTCAAAACAGGGTAACAGACCATAGAATTGGATTAACCCTTTATAATCTTCCGGAAATTTTAGATGGTAGCTTAGATGAGTTTATAGACCTTTTAATTACCCATTATAGAATTGAAGCTTTAAAAAAAGAAGAAGAGGCTATTTTAGCAGCTTAAAATGATTACCCATTATACCTTTGGAAGTTTAACTTTTAATCATCAAACCTATACTAAGGATTTAATAATTATACTTTCTAAAGACGGAAAGGAGATTATTAATTCCTCTTGGTGGAGAAAGGAAGGACATCTCTTACAAGTAGAGGACTTAAAGGAAGTGTGGGAAAGCCAGGTAGAATATTTAATAATAGGAACAGGCTCTTCTGGCTTAATGAAAGTTTCTCCTGAAGTAAAAGAGAAGGCTAAACAGAGTGGAATTTCCTTAGAAGAATATCCTACTTCTCAAGCTGTAAAGAGATTTAACGAACTCTATACTCAAAAAAAATCTGTAGCTGGAGCTTTTCACTTAACTTGTTAATAATCTTTTAATTCCATTGCCAAGGATTTTCTCCAGAACCTCCAGATATCGGACTTTTAGGAGGTAAATTGTATATAGATGGAGGTTGAGAAGGAACTTGAACTGGAACTTGGGTCCTTGGAGTTTGAAGGTTTTGTAAAGGTTGTGAAGCTTGGACAGGAGGTAAAGGCTGTATAGTAGGAGGTTGATAATAGTAGGGTGAAAAGGAAGATTCTTTTTTCTTAAAGGGCCAGATAGAATCCCAAACTCTTTCTAAAAATCCCTTTTCTTCTTGGATAGGATAATAATAGACCGGATAATTAGGATAGGCTGAATAAATAGGGGTTGTAGAGGGAGAAGGAAGAGGAGTTGAAGTAGCATTGATAGAAGCTTTTTCTTCAGCCCATCCTATTATTGGTCGTTCCTTAGATAGGTCTATAACTAAGTTTTTAGTTAGAGATTCTTCTTCATCATAGGAAAAACGGGGTTTAGCACGGGTAACTTTGGGTTTTTGTTCCTGTAAAGGAACATTTCCTGGGGAGGTTCCTCTGGGATAGGAATAATACCTTTCAGGATAAAGATTTCTTTCAGGATGGGCTCGAGAAAGACTAAGAGTTGGATGAAAGGACACCACTTCCTCTTTATAAAAATCTTCTTCCTTCCCTTCTATGTAACTTTTAGCTTTCTTAGCAAAACGGGAAATTTGAGGTATAACCTCTGAAAGCCCCTTAATTTCTTGATAAAATTGGGCAGGTTTTTTGGACTTACTTAAATCTATAATCTGAGCATCTATGCTTACCGTATCACCTAAGGCAGTTAAACTTCCCCAAATTACATAATCTGCCTTGAAGGTATTTCCCAGCTCCTCAACCTTGACTTTATCTAAGGTTTTAACTTCTTTTAGCAAAGGTTTTACTTTTTCAATTTCTATTACTTCAATTTTTGAAGCACTAAAAAGTCTACTGGTTAACATTTCAGGAATGGCGGATTTTAAATAACCCAAATCTTGTTGGGCATATATTTCAAAAGGTAAAATTAAAACTTTGCGAAGACCTGTTTCAGAAAAACCTAAGCCGAAATATTTAAAAAGGATAAAACATAATAGTAAAACATAAAAAATAAACTTTTTCATAACCTCTCCTCTTTACAGTTTTTAATTCTTTTCTAAAGGTTACCTAATTTTTATGTTTTGTCAAATGTATGTATGAGTCCATATGATTTGGGACTGAGTAGGATTTTTGACATAATTTTCGCAATACCATCTTAACGGCGATTGATTACTCAATCCATAAGGCCCCTCTCCACATTATACCACAACAAATACTTCGTAAGCTCCCTGTTAAACTCCCATACATTATACCCCAACTCTTCCTTCATATAGGTCTCTCAAATCCGCATCCAACCTCCTATTAAATCGCTCAACACTACTTTTCCCCTTCGGATTCCTCGGATAATTAAAATAGTGCTCTATCCCCTCTTCCTCTAAATACCTCTCAAATTCCCCTAAAAACTTAACCCCCACTATTCTCTTTGCACCCCTTTTATCTCAAAAGGCAAAACCCTTTCTAAACCTCTTCATAAAATCCTTCGCACTCCTTTCCATAAATTACTATACCCATAGCCAATCCAAATCTCCTATGTGTATCTATCCCAGCTATTATATACCTCTTTATCTCGTTTTAAAAAATACACTATGCTGTCTATTCTCACAAGCTCCCTAGGCGCTTTCCCCCTCTTGCCCTTATATCTTCTGTTATTCCTCCTTTTCTTCACCCTCTCCCCAAGCCTCCCTGTTCTTGCATAACAAAAGGCTTAAGCTTCTTTTTACCTATTCGTTGCTTCTATTCTCTACTGCTTTTGTGCCTTTCTACTTACCTCCACTTTCCCTTAAAAGTTTCTTTCACCTGTAAATAGTGCTTTTAGATACGAAGAAGCTTCTTTAATAGAGTTTAAGTCTTTCAAGCATTTTTATATCCTGATTCCACACTTATCCTTTTCCCCTTTCCTCATTGAGAGGCTCTCCTGGGATTGATTTTTTGATTTTTAATTCTGTCACTTTCTTACCTTCAAATAAGAGGCGGAACTTATGCATTTTTATAACGACTAAGTTATTTCATATATTCTCAAACCTATGAAGTGAAGGTTCAAAAACTTGAAACCATAAAAAGGGATAGTAAAATTTTTATTAAAAAGGTTATGCCTTTAAAAAGTTCCCAAGCAGTTAAACTTTCCATCTTAAGTCTTTCTATAGGAATTCTGATTTTCATTTTAAAATTAATAACCTACTTTCTTACTCAATCTACAGCTATATATTCTGATGCTATGGAATCTATAATTAACATTATTTCAGCCTTTACAGCCTATACTGGAAGTAAAATAGCCCTAAAGCCTCCTGATAAGTGTCATCCTTACGGACATACCAAAATTGAATATCTTACCTCTATTGTAGAAGGGATTCTCATTCTGGGAGCTTCTTTTTCTATCTTTTATAAAACTTTCCAAAACTTTACTCAAAAAGGACTTACCCAGTACTTAGGTTTAAGTTTCTCTCTCCTGTTTATAACTTTAATTCTTAACCTATTACTTAGCCTATTTATTTATCGTCAAGGAAAAAGAGAAAATTCGCCTCTTCTTACCTCTCATGCTATCCACCTTTTTACAGATGTATTAACTACCATCGGAGTATTGATAGGCTTTTGGATCTCCCTATCTTTAAATCTTTGGATCTTAGATAGAATTATTGCTCTGTTAATAGGTATAAGCATTTTATATTTGGGTTTTAAAATTCTTAAAACTTCTTGTAGTTCCTTATTAGATGAAAGTCTAAGTCAAAATCAAATAGATTCCATTTTAAAAATTATAAAAGAAACTCTAAAGAACCATCAACATAAAGAAAATATTTATGAAATTCATGACCTTAAGACCAGAAAGTCAGGAAGAAAGGGATTTGTAGAATTTCACTTAACTGTTTCAGGGCACCTTCCTGTTAAGGAGGCCCATTTAGTTTGTGACGAAATAGAAGAGAAAATTAAAGAAAGGTATCCTGAAATCTCAGTAACTATTCATATAGAACCAGAGGAAAAAGCTAAGGAGGAAAAATTATTTTAAGTTTTGCAGTTTTTTCTCTAAGGTTTCTAATTCTAACCTAAGAAACCCTCTTTCTCTTTTAGAATATCCTCCCAAGATCACTTTAGTTCCCTTTTTTTCCGTTTCTAAGTAAATCCAGAGGGTTTTAGGTTCAAAAAAATAAACTAAAAGAACTCCTAAGATCATCAAAATGAATCCAATATAAACTAAAGGTCTTCCAGGATCTTTTTTTACCTGAAGTCCCGTAACATACCAAACTCGCTCTACCTCTTCTAAGGAAATCCTTAGATTTTTCTCTGAATTTAGGGAAACTTGTAAAGGTCTAAAACCTTTAATTAAAAATCCTGAAGACTGATCTCCGGTATTTTCGTCAAGTATGGAAATTTTAGCAAAAAGAAAACCGTGAGCCACTCCATAATCCTCAAGGGTTATTAAATATTTACTCTCTTCTAAAACTGCAGGAGCATGTAAGCTTAAAGTGTAATAATGGATTTTCCCTTGATTTTCTACTTTAATTTTAAATTCAGGTAACTCATTATAACTAGATTGATAAAAGGTCAAATCTTTATACTTTAAGGGTTCATTTACCTTTATTAAAGCATTAAAGGTATAATTTCCATCAATTACAGTTACATTAGAAATATATTCCTTAGGCATTCCGTTAGGATAAAACTCTAAAATAAATTGGTTAAGTTTTATAGAAAAATCTATATATATAGGATCTCTTTTTCTAAAGGGGATAACATAATTAGAACTTTCTCCTTCTAAAATAGACATATTTCCTCTGTAGCCCCAAATAGCTCCTACTAAAGCACCTAAAAGAATTACCCCCCAGGAAAGATGCACCAAATAAAAAGAAAAATGGGACCATCGATTTTGGTCCTTACAAAAAAGGCCCTTTTTAGAAGTGGGTATAAATTTCAATTTTTCTTGAAGATATTTAACTAAAAAGTCATACTCTACAGAGGATAAAAAGTTTCGCTTTAAAGGAAGACTTTCAAGATTCACTTCTAAAGGAGATTTTTGGTAAAGTTTCCAAGTAGTTTTAAGTCTATTTATAGAACAAATTAATAAATTTATAAAAAATAAAAATAAAAAGAAAATATACCACCAAGAATGATAGGCATCATCAAAACTAAAAAAAAGTAAAATTTTACCTAACCTTTTTCCATATTTAAAAAGATAAAATTCTTCGGGCTGTCCCTGGGGAATAAAAGTTCCAAAAATAGAAAGAATAGTTAAGAGTAAAAATAAAAAAATAGCTACTTTTACTGAACCTAAAAAGTTTAAAAATTTTTTCATTTTAAATTTAGGAGGAAATTAAAGTCTTTCTAAAGATAGCATTTTTTATTTTAACTTCAAGAGAGAAGAAATAGAAATTTAAAATAGAAGGGGGGGAGAACCCCCCTTTTTGAGATAACTCTACCAATTTTCGCAAATTAATTCGAAGTAAGCGCGTGGATGATCACAGGAGGGGCAGGGATCTGGAGCTTCTAATCCTTTATGGAGATATCCACAATTTCTACATCTCCAGATCACCTCTACTTTTTTCTTAAAAACCGTTCCTTCTTTTAAATTTTGTGCTAACGCCAGGTATCTTTTTTCGTGAAACTGCTCAGCCACCGCTATAGCTTCAAAAACCTTAGCAATTTCTTCAAACCCTTCTTCTCTGGCTATTTTAGCAAAACTGGGATACATAATGGAATACTCATATCTTTCTCCTTGAGCAGCGTGATAAAGATTTTCTAAGGTGTTTCCTATCACCCCAGCTGGGAACTTAGCTGTAATTTCTACTTCACCGCCTTCTAAAAATTTAAAGAGTCTTTTAGCATGTTCCTTTTCCTGATTAGCCGTTTCTTCAAAAATGAAGGAAATTTGCTCAAAACCTTCCTTTTTCGCAGTAGAACTAAAAAAGGTGTAACGATTCCGAGCTTGAGACTCTCCAGCAAAGGCAGTTAAAAGACATTTTTCGGTTTGGGTTCCTTTAATACTTCTCATCTTTCTACCTCCTTTATAATTTTTTTCATTTAAAAATTATTTTAAACTAAAATTTTAATTTGTCAAGACCCTATTAAAGGGTAAAAGATCTAATCTTAGAAGGTTAATGAATTCAACAAATTTGGAATTTTCTAAGGGATTCTTAAGAAAATAATATAGGTGGGAAGCACATTCACAATCTGAAGAACCAAATTTTGAAATAAAACTTTCTGCTATTTTAGAAAGCTCTTTAGCCAGAAAACATTCCAAATTCTGCTTAGAGGTTCTAAAAGAAATTTCCCTACACCCTTTTCCTTTTTCAAGGAGATAATCCACATGCCAGTATTTAGTTTTATTTTTTCTAATATGACGCTCTATTCTTTTAGTAAGATTTTTTTTAGCAGAACCAACATATACATAAAAACCTTTAGCAAAATCAATTTCTCCAAGCCCTCCTACTTTTATCCTTTGAGCTTCCTTGAGTTCTATCAAAAGCAAATAGGCTCCTCTATCTTGAGCTTCCCTTTCAAGAATAGCGTAAGGAACTTCAACCTCCCTCACCTTTATCACCCTTTCCAATTTTTCATCAAATTGAAGAGCAATAGCCTTCTGAGAAACATAGGAGGATGAACTTAAAAAGGCTTTCGTGAACTCAAGGTCAATATGATAGGAAGGTAAAAAGTATTCAATCTCTGGATTCATAATCACATACAAACAAAGGGCTTGGACCTTTTTCTCCTTTACTAAGGAAGTTAGTTCCAAGAGATGTCTTTTGCCCCGTGAGGTGGGCGCATCAGGAAACATAGCCATCCTTTTCCCAAAAAGGGTACAGGTCTTTACCTCTAAAAATAGCTTCTCCTTGGTGAGTCTATCTTTTAAAAGAAGATCAAATCTATTTTTTTCAAAGGTTACCTCTTCTTTAACAATTTCATATCCTGAAAGAAAGGAAATTTGTCCTTCTTGAAGGAGGTTTTTTACTAAAAAATTGGTTAAATGGGTATGAAGTAAGACATAAAGCTCATTCTTTTTAGCAGCTAAAACTGTATAGGCCAGTTTAGACCAACCTTTATTCTTAAAAAGTAAAACCTCAGTTCCCGGAAGTAAGAGTTCCCAGAGTCTTCCTGGATTGGGAAGATAAGCCAAAGTTTTTCTATTTTCAAGTTCTACCTCTACGGTAAATCTATTTATCCTCCTTAAAAAAATTCCTCTGATTTTAAAATTGGTTAAAGGATTAACTTTCATCTTTTAAAGCTTTCAAATATTTTTTTAAAACCTCATAAATCCCTTCTATTACTTCTAAATAGGAAACTTGATTTTTATAAATTTTATCTAAGGCTTCCTCCATATTAGCTGTAAATTGATATTCCATAAAAAGAGGAGTTTTACTTTCTAAAAATTCGCATACCCTCTTACCAAGTTCTGTAGGTTGCAAATATCCACCTCTTTTTACTACATATCCTCTTTTATACAAGATATCAAGAATGGTAGGATAAGTAGAAGGCCTTCCAATCCCTAAACTTTCAAGTTTTTTAATCAAACTCTGAGGAGTGTATCTGGGAGGTGGTGAAGTTTTATGGGTTTTAAGGATAAAATCTAATATCTTAAATTTTTCACCCTTTATTAACTCTGGAAGCCTTTCCTCTTTTTCTTCAGATTTAAGAATCCTTTGAAATCCGTCAAAAAGAAGGGTTTTCCCACTAATTCTTAAAGTAAAGTCTTTTTCTAAATTGAAATTTCTAAAAAAGTAGGTTTTTTCTAAATAAGAAGCTGAAGCCATCTGGCTGGCTATAAAAACCTTCCAAATGAGTTCATATAACTCATTTTCTTTTATTCCCAAAGGAATTTTTAACAAATCTATTTTAGTTGGTCTTATACACTCGTGGGCCTCTTGAGAAAATTTCTGAGGCTTTTTCCTCCTATATTTTCCAAGGTAAAGGCTTCCAAAACACTTTTGAATAAACTCCTTGGCCTTACTTTGAGCTAAAGGGCTAACTCTGGTAGAATCAGTTCTCATATAGGTAATATATCCCTCTTCATAGAGTCTTTGAGCTATTTTCATAATTTCTTTGGGTTCCAAACCTACGCACTTAGAACCCCACTCTATTAAAGTGGTAGTTTTCAAAGGTAAAGGAGGAGCTCTCTTTAGTCTTCTTTCTTGAGTTTCAAAAAGCTCTAATTCTGTTCCCTTAAGTTTACTTTCAAAAAACTCTTTCAGTTCCTCTGGATCAGAAACTTTATAAAGTCTATTTTTATGATAAAGTTCTACCTTTAAATTATTATCTAACAGAACTTCTAAAGAATAGGTAATTTTAGGGCTAAAAGAATCTATTTCCTTTTCCCGTTCAACAATTAGCTTAAGAGCTGGACTTTGCACTCTTCCTACCGAAAGGGATTCTTTAAAAAACTTACTCAATAAGGGGGATAACAAATAACCTATGAGTCTATCTAAAATTCTTCTAGCTAGCCAAGCCTGATACAAAAATTCATCAACCTCTCTGGAATACTTAAAAGCTCTTTCAACTCCCCATTCGGTAATTTCAATTAAGTCTATTCTTTTAAAAATAAGGTTTTTCTTATATTTAGATAAATACTCTTTTAAATGATAGGAAATAGCTTCACCCTCCCGATCTGGATCGGTAGCTAAGTAAACCTCCTTTACCTCCGAGAGAAATCTTTTGATAGCCTTTAAATTTTTCATTTTTTCAGGTAAGAAAACTAAATTAGGGAAAAAACCCCTTTTTAGGTCAATTCCTAAGGAATTTTTAGGAAGATCCATAATATGGCCGTAGGTAGCTCTAAAAATAAAAGAGGTCTTACTTTGCCTGAGAATTCTTTGTAAGGTTCTTATCTTATGGGGAGATTCTACGATAAAAAGTTTCATTAGAGACCTTGGGAAAACTCAATTATTTAACGAAGATTTTAAAATAAAAATAAAGGAAAAACAAGAAGGTTTTTTTCCATAAGAGAAAAACTTTTCTATCCGGAACTTCCTTTGAAGCTTAAAAATCGCGTATAGATATCTGAATTCTACTGATATTTTTTAGGAACCTTTTTCTTAATTAGGATTTTTGATTAGGATTAAGGAAGGGGGGAGGGGAACCCCCCTAACAATCTTTATGTTAAGGGATTAGAGTTCAGGGCTTGAAGGAACTGGGGGTGTTCTTTCCTCTTTTTTAGGTTTTTCAGCTACCATTGCTTCAGTGGTTAAAAGTAGTCCTGCAACGGAGGCTGCATTTTGTAAGGCACAACGAGCTACCTTCTTGGGATCTATAATTCCAGCCTCTACTAAATCTCTAATTTCTCCAAGTTCTGCGTCAAATCCTATACTATCTTTTTCAGCTTTTACCTTTTCTACAATAATGGAACCCTCATATCCAGCATTGAGAGCTATTTGACGAAGAGGAGCTTCTAAGGCTTTCTTTACGATTTCAATACCATGGCGCTCTTCACCATCCAATTTAAGCTGTTCTAAAGCAGGTAAGCATCTAATGTAAGCTGTTCCACCACCCGGAACGATTCCTTCTTCTACAGCTGCCTTAGTAGCATTGAGAGCATCCTCTACACGGTTTTTCTTTTCTTTCATTTCCGTTTCTGTAGCTGCACCTACATAAATTACTGCTACTCCTCCTACTAATTTGGCTAATCTCTCTTGAAGTTTTTCACGGTCATAATCAGAAGTGGTCTCTTCGATTTGAGCTCTTATTTGCTTAATTCGAGCTTCTATATCTTCCTTTTTCCCAGCACCATCAATAATGGTGGTATTTTCTTTAGAAACTACAACTCTCCTAGCCCTACCTAAATCTTTTAACTGAACATTTTCAAGTTTCATTCCAAGTTCTTCAGAGACGAAAGTTCCACCGGTTAAAATAGCAATATCTTGAAGCATAGCCTTTCTTCTTTCACCAAATCCTGGAGCTTTCACCGCACAGCACTGTAAAACCCCTCTCAATCTATTAACCACTAAGGTGGCTAAAGCCTCTCCCTCAACATCTTCGGCAATAATTAAAATAGGCTTACCAGCACGAGCTACCTGCTCTAATAAAGGTAATAAATCTTTCATAGCACTTATTTTTTTGTCATAGGCTAAAATATAGGGATCCTCTAACACACATTCCATTTTTTCAGCATCAGTAATAAAATAGGGAGATATATAACCACGGTCAAATTGCATTCCTTCTACTACTTCTAAGTAGGTTTCCAATCCCTTAGATTCTTCAACGGTAATTACACCCTCTTTACCAACCTTATCCATAGCATCGGCAATAAGATTACCGATAGTTTGGTCATTATTAGCAGAAATAGCAGCTACTTGAGCAATCTCTTGACGAGACTTGCAAGGTTGAGACATTTTTTCAAGCTCCTTTACTACTACTTCTACTGCTTTATCAATACCCCTTTTTAAAGCCATAGGATTAATACCAGCAGCTACCAACTTGGCACCCTCTTCAAAGATTGACTGAGCTAAAAGAGTGGCGGTAGTGGTTCCATCACCAGCTACATCATTAGTTTTAGAAGCCACCTCTTTTACCATCTGGGCTCCCATGTTTTCAAACTTATCCTCTAACTCTATTTCCTTAGCTACGGTTACACCATCCTTAGTAATTAAGGGAGATCCAAAAGATCTTTCTAAAACCACCTCCCTTCCCTTGGGCCCAAGGGTTACCTTAACAGCATTAGCAAGCTTATTAACTCCTATAAGAATTTTTTCTCTGGCCTTTACTCCATAAATAATTTCCTTAGCAGCCATTCTTCCACCTCCTCCTCAAATTTTTTAGTCTTCAATTATGGCTAAAACATCATCTTCTCTCATAATTAAAAACTCTTCACCTCTCATTTTTATCTCAGTCCCAGCATATTTACTAAATAAAATTTTATCTCCCTCCTTGACAGTTAAGGGCATCCTTTGACCATTGTCTAACACCTTACCCTGACCTACAGCTATAACTTTACCCATAATGGGTTTTTCCTTAGCTGTATCTGGAATAATAATTCCAGCTTCAGTTTTTTCCTCCTCCTCAATACGTTTAACTAAAATACGATCATGTAAAGGTTTAATCTTCATCCCTGCACCTCCTTTCTTGAGATTTGATATGAATTTGGATAAATTTTAAAACAAAAAATAATCACTACTTTTTAAAAGACAAGGGGGTGATTAAGAACTTTGTAAAAAATCTAAGATGACCTCTTCTAAAACTTGAGAGGATTCTTCCGTATCTAAAATTAATAAAGGATCACATTCTAAAGGGGGTTGGAACCTTTCCTTTTGAGCTAAATAAATATCCCAAAGAGCATCAGAAACGGTTCCTTCATAAATTCTTTGGTTTAATCTTTTTTTAACAGTTTCATCCTTAGCTCTACACCAAATCCAATAAATCTTTACGGAAAAATTCTTAAAGGTGTCTCTAACCCAATCTCTTAACTTCAAATCCCTAAAGGTGGCATCTAAAATTACATCTCTTCCAAAGCTTAACTCTTCCTTAGCTATTTCAAGCATTTTTTGATAGGTTTTTTCACTCATTTGGGGAGAGTAGATTCCCTTTTCAAAGGGAGCATAATAGTGTCCGTTTAATTCCAGATTAAGAAGCTTTTTTCTAACTACATCAGAAGAAACATAAACTGCTGGTCTTCTATCTAAAAGTTTATAAGCTAAAAAGGTTTTACCTGTACCCGAAAGTCCCATAAAAATAATTAATCTGGGAATCCCTCCTGCATAAAAATACGCTAAATCAAAATATTCTTGAGCTCTCTTTAAGGCTTCCTCTCTTTCTCTTTCGGGTACCTCAGAGGAAGCAAAGGTAAAACATCCTATTTTTCCACGAACATAGGCTCGATAGCACTTATAAAAATTTAGAAGCTGTAAAAGCTCAAAATCTTCACTTTTTTTGAGATAACCCTCTACAAAATAATCAGAAAGATTTCTATAGCGATTAAAATCTAAATCCATAGCTAAAAAGGCTATATCTGAACAAACATCCCCACACCTAAATCTTTCGTTAAATTCAATACAATCAAAAATGTAAACCCTTTTAAAGTCTTCAAAGCATATATTGGCAGAGTAAAGGTCTCCATGTCCTTCTCTTATAAATCCTTCCTGGATTCTTTTCTCAAAAAGCCTTTTTTCTCCCTCTATAAAACTTCGGGTATAGTTCACTATAAATTTGTATTTATCCTCACTTAAGGCTTTTCCTACAAAACCTATGGTCTGAGAAAAATTCTCTTCAGTATTATAGGAAATAACCTCTAAGCTTCCATAATAATTAACCTTTTCTCCAGTTTGAGCTTCCTTATAAAAGGGAACCAAAGCCTCTACAATTAAGTCTATATGCCTTTCTGTTATCCTTTTTTCCCTTAAAAGCCTTACCATCATTCCTTCTTCAGGAAGCCTTTTCATCTTAACTGCATACTCTACTGGTTCACCTCTTCCCTCTACCTTAAAAATCTCTCCCTCTTTAGTAATAGGTACTACTCCTAAGTAAAGGTCAGGGCATAATCTTCGATTTAACTCTACTTCCTTTTCACAAAAATACCTCCTCTTTTCTAAAGTAGTAAAATCTAAAAATCCAAAATTAACGGGTTTTTTAATCTTATAAACCCATTTATCTGTAATAAAAACATAAGAAATATGGGTTTGAACAACTTTCAACTCTTTAATAGGAAAAGAAAAGGAATTTAAAGAAATAGCTTCAGACCAAAAAATTTCCGAATTCATTTTCTCTTAAATTTTAATAGAATCTAAAAATTTTACAAACTTCTGTATGAAACCCTATGATTGGGAATTGCGTATTACGCTTCCACTTTCTTTCCCTTTCTCCTTGAGAGTTCTTAGTTGGAAGAAGACAGGTTTTTTCTATTTATAAATAGTGGTCTTTAATACTTCCAAAGTAGCTTTATTAGCTTAAAAAGTGCCGTATATTGGTTATTCATCTTTGTTAAGCTTAGGTAAAATTTTTTAATTTTCTCAAAAGAGACAGAACCTATACAAAAAACTTCTTTTTCAACCTCTGAGCAAGACTATGATTAGAAATCCAAGTATTGAATTTTTGTAATCCCTCTAAGGAGAGTTTTTAATCGATAAGGTAAAAAGAAAAAATCTGACACCTTTGACATTAGGACCTATGGAAGTTGGCTTAAGTAAAATTTTTACTCTACTCCTATAAAAAAATATTTTTCAAACAGTCTCTCAACCTCTTGACAAAAATTATTAAAGGATTAAAAATTATTAAACTTTAAAATTTTAGGAGGAGGGAGAGGCTATGAAAAGAGTAATTTCCTTTATGTTAAGTTTGGTTTTAGCAGGAGTCATTGGATTAACGGCAGGGTGTAAAAAAGAAGAAAAGAAACCAGCTAACGCCACTGCTAATGTAACTAATGTTACCGCTAATGTAACTAATGTTACCGCTAATGTAACTGCTAATGTGACCGCTAATGTAACTAAAAACGCTACTGGTAATGTTACTAACGCCACCAAAAAATAGGCCTACTTAACTTAATTAGTTATCAGAAGAAATTTTATAAAAAGGGGGGAGTTTTTCCCCCTTTTTTCTTTTTAAGAAGATTTTCTAATTCTTATCTTCTAAAGTCTTTATTTTTATCCTTAAAATCTCTACCATCCCTATCCTTAAAATCTTTATCCCTATCCTTAAAATCCCTGTCCCTATCCTTAAAATCTTTATCCTTAAGGTCTTTATCTCTTTTACCCTTACTATGATACAATTTTTCGTTTATTACCATATAATTTTTTTCTTTCTTTTTAAGATCTATAACTATCTTAGGGTCTTGATTATAGTATTCAGAAAAAAATTTTATCTGAGATAATTCAATAATATGGTAATCTTTTAAAATTATTTTTTTAGGAGGTTTCTTATAATGTCCGTAAGCCCTTCCATAGGGAGGACCATATACTATAATATATCTATGAAAAATCCTTTCTGGTTCTAAACCAAAACGAATCATAATTTCATACCAGGGTAAACCACCTCTTCTCAACTCAATAATTACATCAGGAGAAACACGAGCATAGCTTATGATTAAAAAAAATAACGGTAACTCTTCATCTCTTATAATAGGATACCTTTTTTTAATAATTACTATTTCATCATAGGGGACACGGTAATATTCTCCCAGAGAAACATAAAAATTGGTAATTCTACCATTATTTATAGAAACCCCTAAGTCTAAATTACTTCCTAAGGAATTAGAAGTAATTAAAAGGGTCATCAAAAAAAGTAAAAAAATTAACCTTTTCATTTTTACACCTCCTTTAATTTTTATCCTTTCTTCTAATCGTAGAATCAAAATTTATACCTATAAAGAGTTTCTATTCTTTAGACCCTTCAAATTGAATAATAAGGAAAACTAACCTAATTTAAGGCTTAAATTAGACAAAATTGTCAAACTTAACTAAAAAGACTTTTTTGTTTAAAAAAGCGATTTTCTTCTGAGTTTGGGGTTCCCCAAATTTTTACTACTCCGTATTCTCCATCATAACCAGGTTTAACAAAAACCTCACCTTCTCTAACTCTTTTTATAGCCTCCCAAACTTTAAAGGGAAGTTTTTTTTCTAAGGTCAATAGGTCTTCTTTTAAGAGGAGATTAAATTCTGTTTCAACACTGGAAATCAATTGAAAATAAATTTTTTCTAAACTTTTTGAATTTTTAATTTCGAAGCATTCTGCCAAAATTTCCCTTAAAGGTACAAGATGAACAGAAAGAGGTTTATTTTCTGGACAAAAATTTTCAGGTCTATCAGCTAAATTTTCTACTCGGTGAAGCACCCCTATGGTTAGGGAGCCACCACATTTAGGGCATCTATAGCCTAATTCTTTGGTTTCCTTAGGGGATAAACAAATTTTACAGCTTCTGTGCCCATCGTAATGATATTTACCTTCTTCAGGGTAGAACTCAATAGTAAAGGCTATTTGATTAGTTTTAATAGCTTCATAAACATTTTGATAAGAAAGGGGTTTAAAAAAGGCGGTAGCTTCTCGTCCAAGGTTAGAAGGTGAGTGGGCATCAGAATTAGAAACCAAAGCTACAGAATCTAACCAAGATATTCTCCAATTCATCTCAGGATCAGAAGATAAGCCTGTTTCAATAGCATATATAAAGGGGGTTGCTTCTCCAAAGGCTTCTTCTAAGGAATCAAAACCTGAGAAAGCTCCGAAAACAGAATACCAAGGAGTCCAAGCATGGGCAGGAATAATCAACACCTTTTCTGAAATTTTTAGTAAATCTAAAGTAAACCTTTCAGCAGAAATTCCAAAGGTTGGTCTTCCATCAGCTAAAAGATTTCCTAATTTGGAAAGATATAAATTGATTTCTTCAACTATTTCAAAGGAAGGGGCAGTAAGAATTAGATGCATTCGACGATTATTAAGTTTTCCCTTAGAAAAAATTAAAGACACCTCTGCTGTGAGTATAAAATAAGGACCCTCTGGAAATTCTCTACAATAGTAAAGCTCCTTTTCTGAACTGTATTCTAAAACTTCCTTAAGTTCTTTTAAATAAAGGGGATGGGTAAAATCTCCTGTTCCTATGAGGTCTAAACCTTTAATTTTTCCCATTTTAGCTATAGAGGGAATTTCCATTAATTTACTGCTGGCTCTACTATACTTAGAATGAAGATGAAGATCGGCTAAAAAAACCCTATCTAAAAATTCCTTAGAAGGAAATTTTTGATTCCTTTTCATTAAAAGATAAAGCTACTATAAAAATTAAAATTATCCACTCTGTACACAATCTCTACCAGCTTCCTTAGCTTTATACATCATAAAGTCTGCTCTTTGCATAAGAGTATCTTCATTGTCTCCTACTTTAAAACTTGTTACCCCGAAACTGGCTGTAATATTTCCTATTTTGGGAATCTCAATTTCTTTAATCTTTTTTCTTAAATGTTCGGCTAAATTCTTGGCTCCATTTAATTCTGTCTCAGGTAACAGAATTACAAATTCCTCCCCTCCCCAACGAGCTAAAAGGTCAGTCTTACGAATTCTTTCCTTGACCACTTTTACCACTTTTTTTAATACTTCATCTCCTGCTTTATGTCCTAATTGGTCATTTATATTTTTGAACCGATCAATATCAAACATAACTACGGAAAAGGGTTTTAAAGTTCTCAAAGTCCTCCTAATTTCCCTATCCAAAACTTCCAAAAAATACTTTCTATTAGAAATTTCCGTCAAATAATCCGTATTAGCTAAATCTATAGAGTATCTTATGCTTTTCCAAAAGTAAAAATTTACTCCTGCTATAATCAAAAAAATAAGAAAACTTACCAAAAGGAAAACTAAGAAATTTTCTTTTATTAACTTTAGAAAGGCTTCTTCTACATCATCTATGTAAATTCCTGTTCCTATATACCATCCCCAAGGTTCAAACTTAACCATATAGGACATTTTATCATAGTGCTCTTTGGTATAACCCTTAGGTAAAGGTTTATTCCATTTATACCAAATAAAACTTCTTCCAGATTGATTAGCCAATTCCACTCCCAAGGTAAGCAAATTTTTATTAGGTTTTACTTTAAAAGGTTTTTGCTGTAAGCCTGCTTGAGCCATAAAAGCAGAAAAAAACTCTTCTTTATCACATATCTTACCTTCAAGTTCAGGCATAATAGGATGCATAATCATTTTAGGATAGGGTAAGGTTCCATCATTAATCCAAAAATAGCCTGTTTCCTCATATCTTATCTTTCTCAATATGGCTTTTACCTCTTCCTGAGCTTCCTTCTCCGAAATTTTTCCTTTTTTGCTCAAAAGGTAGTAATACTCCGTTAAAGCTAAGGCTATCTCTCCCAAATTTATAAGCATCTCCTTTCTGGATTTCAAAAAACTTTCTTTAGTAGAAATTCCTTGAAAAAAAATCAAACTGACAAATCCTAAAAATAACATAATTAAAATAATAAAAATTTTAGTCTTTAAATTTAATAAAAGTAATCTTTGAAAGAATTTTGTCATAATTTTAATTTTAAAACAATTTTAATTCCATCCCTTTTTAAAAAATTAAAGGAGAGAAAGAAGAATTTTTTAAAAAAACCCCTGTTCTTTTAAAAATTCTAAAGTAAGCCTTCTTTTAGTGGTTTCCAAGTTTTCCAAGTAAGGAGAAATCCATTTATAGACCATTTTAGCTATCATATCTATTTCTATATTTACCAAATCTCCAGGTTTTTTGAGACAAAGGGTGGTAACCTTTAAAGTGTGCGGAATAAGCATAAATTCTAACACTCTTTCTCTAAAGTCATTTATGGTTAAACTTACTCCATCTATAGCTATGGAACCCTTTTTTACTATGTAGGGCACAAACTCAGCAGGAATTTCTACTCTAAGTTTCCAGAAGTCCTCTATGGGAGTTATAGAAAGAATCTTTCCTATTCCATCCACATGGCCTGAAACTAAATGTCCTCCTAAACGGTCTCCAAATCTCAAAGCTCTTTCTAAGTTCACAAAGTCACCCAAATGTTTATATTTAAAGGTGGTTTTGGAAAGGGTTTCAGGTGAAAGATGGGCTTTAAAGTTAGAACCTCTTATTTCCGTTATGGTTAAACAAATTCCATCCACAGACACACTATCTCCTACCCGAGTATCCTTTAAAGAAAAGGGAGCCGAAATCTCAGCTAAAAGACCTCCCCTGTAAGATTGAAGAGAAACTATTTTACCAATTCCCTCTACTAAACCTGTAAACATTTTCAAAATTTTATTATAATCAAAAAATTAGAAGAACACAAGAAACCTTTTCAAGAACCTACCCTTTTTTTGGGTAAGGGAATATATTCTACCGAGGGAGTAGCTCGAGTGGGTTGAGGAAAAAGCTTCATAAGTTGGTATACCTCAAAGGGCATGTCTTTACTTACTGGTAAACCTAACCTTTTAGCCTCTTCAAAGGTTATGGGATGATCGTGGGTAAAGTATCCCTGAGAAAGAAGCTCAGCTATTTGCTCGGTTTTTTCAAGGGGAAATTTATCTTTTAAGATAATTTTTAAGTTTTCTTTCATTTGGTGTAAAGCCCTTTCTGCTAAATCTGCCAAAATCAAGGTTTGATCTTCTACCTGTTCTATAGGCTTTCTCTTTACAGCTCGGATAATGGAGGCTGCTGGATATTGACCAATTTGAGGATCAACGGGTCCCAGAACAGCATGTTCATCCATAACTATCTCGTCACAGGCTAAGGCAATAAGAGTCCCACCACTCATAGCATAATGGGGAATAAAAGCTGTTACTTTAGCGGGGTGTTTCTTAATAGCTAAAGCAATCTGTAAAGAAGCCAAGACCAATCCTCCAGGGGTATGTAAAATAATATCAATAGGAACATCCCTATCGGTAAGATGGATCGCTCTGATAACTTCTTCTGAATCATTAATATCAATATAACGCATTAACGGAAAACCAAAAAAACTCATAGTTTCTTGACGATGAACTAAGAGGATGACCCTTGAACCACGCTTTTTTTCAATTCGCTCTATGGTTTTTTGACGAGCTATTTCTAAAAACTTTTGTCTTAAAAAGGGTTGTAAGGCTAAAGCCAAAAACAAAATCCAAAAAAGATCCCAAAGACCCATCTCTGCTCTCCAAAGTATAGTTTTTTACTTCTTTTTATCTATGTTAAAAAGGGAACCAAAAATAGAATATTCATCTCGGTAAAATTTACATCTTCTGGGACAGAAAAAACGATAAAATAAAGCTCCCCCCACAAAGCCTCCTATATGGGCAAACCAGGCAATTCCTCCAAAACTTTCAGGTAACACCAAAGAAAAAAGTCCACTATAAAACTGAATTAAAAACCAGTATCCTAAATAAAGAAAGGCTGGAATTTCAAAGAAAAGAGGAACAAAAAAAATGGGCATTAAAACTAAAATCCGTGCTAAAGGATACATCATAAAGTAGGCCCCCATTACCGCTGAAATAGCTCCTGAGGCTCCAACTACTGGGATTACAGAGTCGTGATAAATTAGAGCATGGGTTAGGGTGGCTAAAAAACCACAACTCAGATAAAAAATTAAAAACCTAAAGGGCCCTAACCGGTCTTCTACATTGTCTCCAAAGATCCAAAGAGTCCACATATTACCTATAAGGTGAAACCACCCTCCATGAATAAAAAGATGGGTAAAAAAAGCTAAATACTTTTGATACCAAGGTGCTCCCAAAAGAATTCCAAAATAGTCATTAAAAAACTTAGCCGGAACAAAACCCCAGTTTCTAAAAAAAAGCTCTCTTTGAGCTAAAGGAAGGGATAATTCGTAAAGAAAAACTAAAAGATTAATCAAAATAAGAAGCCAAGTAATAACTGGAGGATTTCTACGAGGAAGAATATCCTGAAGAGGTATCATCCTAAAGCTCCAATAACCTCACCTCTTACTTTTTTTCTAAAAGACTCACTTTTTTCAATAAGTTTGGTTAATTCTTCCCCTTCCTTAGGAACTAAACCAAATTCAAACTCCTCCGATTTTAGTTGGCTCAGTTTTTCTTTTCCACCCTCTAAAAAAACCTTAGCTAATTCTACGAAAATATACCCCCTTTTAGAAAGTCCATAAAATTCAGCACATCTTAAAGCATACCTATTTCCGTTAAAAGAAAGAGAAACACCCCCGTTTTCTTTTAAAAGAGAAAGGGCTTGCATGTCGGTGATGCTGTCTCCTACATAAAAACCCTGTGAAAGGGATTCTCCTAAGGCTTGAGAAATTTTTTCACAAGCCTTGGCCTTTTCTTCTCCCCCTATAGGATTTACCTCCCTTAAAAAAATACCTACCTCCAAATTCCATATGACCTCAAAAAAAATCTCCTCTAATCTATCTAAAACCGAAAGAAGTTCCGAACTTAAATCGGAAGGTGAGGTAGCACTTTTAGGAAGTTCAATTAAAGGCATAGCTAAAATTTCTTCGTGTAGTCCCTTCAAAATTTTGGCCTCCGAAGAAGATAACTCTACTTTATCTAAGTCCACTTCAGTGCAAAAAATATTTTCCATAGGAAAATTGGTAACCTCCGAAAGAGCTTTCAAATAGGGTTTATAACTGGTGCTTATTATGAAGGTAGGTAGAAGTTGGTTAAGTTTAGGTAAAACTTCAGGAATTTCAAATAAAAAAGCTAAGGTCTTTTTGGAAAATTCCTGTAAACTTTGATTATTACCTCCAAAGAGTTTTAAAAAGGGAAGAATAAGCTTTAAGGTGTCCCCTGCCTTATATCCTGGCTTTTTCTTAATATCTGCTAAATAGTCATCAAAACGGGAAATTTGAGTAAAAAAAACATCTCCCTTCGGAACTATAGCCGAACAGTATTCAAAGGCATTATCATTTAAAGTTAAAGGACCCTCACAATCTAAAGCTAAAAAGGACATCTCCCCCTCCTTAAGACAGTTCTTTTAAAAAAATTATAACTAACCTTTTTTATTTATTCAACTTTTTTAAGAGAATTTTTATACTTGGAAGGAACGCTTTCAGGAAATTGGGTATAATGAATAACCCCTTTTTCGTCCTTATAGAAATAAATAGAAGAGGAGGTATTAGAAAAATTTAAAGACTTCTTAGATGGGAAATTAGAGATCATAAGATAAGGCTTTATTTGATTTAATTTTTTAGGACCTATTCCCTTAACCTTTAAGAGTTCCTCTACTGAAGTAAAGGGCCCATGTTTTTCTCTATACTCTATTATATTTTTCGCTATCACCTTTCCAATTCCCGGAATTTTTATCAAATCTTCGAAACTTGCGGAATTCAAATCTATGGGATGAAACCCTAAGATAGAAGAATTGAAAAAATGTAAAAGGATAAACCAAAAAAGAATTCTTCTTATTAAAAACATTTTTAAAAAGAAAATTCCTGAAAAAGGAAGGGGGAAAGGAAAATCCCCCTTAAAAATTGAAATTTCCTACTTTATACACATCCTGTAGGTTTGGGAAGACCTGCCATCTTACAAGCCCCCTTACCAGGACCAGAAGGGAAAAGTTCATAAATCTTCTTTAAGGGAAAACCAGTTACTTTGCAAAGGACTCTAACCATGGGAGCTACACCATTTTTACGATAATAGTCCTGTAAAATGTTAATTATCTTCCAGTGCTCTTCGGTCAACTCCTGGATCCCTTCTAACTCCTTAACATAATCTACCCATTCACGACACCAAACATCTAAACCTCCTTGTAAGAATCCGTCTTCATCCAGTTCAAATACCTTACCCTTATACTCAACTGTTGGCATAAGAACACCCCCCTTTTTGAATTTTATGGTTTTTTAAAAATATATATAAAAAAAAACTATAAAAAGTCAAGAGGGTATTTTTCTTAAATAATTTCTTTTATAAGCGGTATTTCGTTACAATCGGGAAATTTACTACATCTAATACAATCGGACCACACCTTTTGAGGTAATTCTCCTTTAGAAACCTTTTTAAAACCCATTTTCTCAAAAAATTCAGGAACGGTAGTTAAAACAAAAACCCTTGGAATCTCTAAAATTTTAGCTTCCTCTAAACAAGCTAAAACCAGTTGAACCCCCACTCCCTTATTTTGATATTCCTCACTTACCACTAAGGACCTAATCTCGGCTAAGTTTTCCCAACAGATATGTAAAGCACAGGCTCCCACAACTAAGTCCCGGTCTTCATAAACAAAAAAATCTCTTACATGCTCATAAAGTTCTACCATAGGCCGAGGTAAAACCTCCCCTAACTTAGAAAAGTGAGTAATAAGCTTATAAATGTGCCTAACATCTGAAAGCTTAGCCTTTCTCAACATTTGAAATAAAGAATTACTTAAGCTCAACTACTAAAACCTTCTCTAACCCTAACTTGCTCTTAACTTCAGAGGCATACTTCTGAGCTTCCTCCTTAGAGGAGTATCTTCCTACATAGACTCTATACCAGGTTTTTCCCTCTACGGTAGTCTTTTCAATCAGCGGATGATATCCCTTCTTAGTTAAAGTATCCTTAAAGGCTTCTACAGAATTAAGAGAAGAGAAAGCTCCCACTTGAAGGGTATAATAGGAGGTTTTATTAGAGACCTTCGGGCTTTCCTCCTCTTTCTTAATTACGGAAGCAATTTGAGCTACCTCTTTTTTCTGATACTTAGTAGGTTCTTTCTGAGAAGTGGCTTCCTTAGAAGTCACCGCTTCCTTTTTAGCTACCACCTTATCCGGTTTATGAATAGCTACGGCATTAGTAGTAACATTAGAAGAGACATTGGAAAGAGTGGTAACATTATGGGAACTAACGTTAGAAGAAGGGGTAGTAACATTAGCTTGAGTCACATTAGAGGGTGTAAAGTTAGAGGGTGTAACATTGGAGAGAAGCTGAGCTTGCTTTTCAGTTGCTATCTCTATTCTTTCCCTTTTTCCTCCTATTTTACTTCCAATCCAAGCTCCAAAGATAAAGGTCCAGATGAGAAGACACAAACCAAAAAGAATAAGAAAAACTAAGGTTAACTTACTTAGTTCAATTTTGACCTTTTTTCCCTTTTCTTCCATCTTGGCTACCTCCCCCTTTCTTTTAAATATTTACATCCTTTCTGGAGCAGAAACTCCTAATAGGTCTAAACCCACTTTTAAAACCAATTTACAGGCTAAGCAAAGCCCCAATCGGGTATAAGTTAAATCCAGATTCTCAGGTAAAATTATTCTGTGTTTGGTATAATATTCGTGAAAGGCTTCAGCAAGTTCTAATAGGTATTGGGTTACTTTATAGGGGGCTAAAAATAAGCTTGCACTTTCAACCACTTCAGGAAAGTTTTCTAAAATTTTTAACAACTTAAATTCTTCCTTTTCAGAAAGAAGTTCGGTTTTTAGATTTTCCAAGTGAAAATCCTTTAAACCTGAAGCCTTAGCTTTTTCAAAAAGACTACATATCCGGGCATGGGCATATTGCACATAATAAACTGGATTTTCCTGAGACTGTTTTTTAGCTAAATCCAAATCAAAATCTAAGGGAGTCTCGGCAGATCTGGAAAGAAAAATAAACCGAGTGGCATCTACTCCTACCTCTTCCATTAAATCCTTTAAAGGAACAAATTCTCCCTGTCTGGTAGACATACTTTTAAGCTTTCCTCCCTCAATCAGATTAACCATCTGAATCAAAATGACTTTCAACCTTTCTGAATTAATATCTAAAGCCTTTAAAAAAGCCTTAAGTCTACTTACATAACCGTGATGGTCTGCTCCCCAGAGATTCAGAGCCAAATCAAAACCCCTTTCTACGAATTTTTCGTAATGATAGGCCATATCTCCTGTAAAGTAGGTAAATTCTTTGTTTGACCTCATAACCACCCTATCCTTGGCATCTTCAAAAAGAGAAGCTTTAAACCACAGGGCTCCATCCTTTTCATAAAGTAAATTCTTAGCTTTAAGAAGACGTAAGACCTTTTCAACTTTTCCCCTTTCATAAAGGGTAGACTCAGAATACCAATTATCGTAAAAAACCCTAAAATTTTCTAAGTCTTTCTTAATATCCTCTAAAATAAGATTTATAGCTAAGGTTTGACATAATTCTACCGCTTTTTTTTCTTCTAAATCTAAAAGAAAGGGATAATTTTCTAAGGCCTTTTTAGCTATCTCATAAATGTAGGCACCCCTGTAGTATCCTTCTGGAAAAACAAGTTTTTCTCCTGAAAGTTCTTTAGCCCTTAAATAAACAGATCTTCCCAAAATCTCCATCTGAGTCCCTTTGTCATTTATGTAGTACTCCTTAAAAACCCTATAACCTGTAAAACTGAGAATCCGGGCTATAGAATCTCCATAGGCTGCTCCTCTTCCATGTCCTATGTGCAAAGGACCAGTAGGATTAGCTGAAACGAATTCCACTAAAACCCTTTGTTCCTGCCCTAAATCCTGACTTCCATATTTTTCTCCCTTCTTAAGTACTTCTCTTAAGTGTTCTTTATAATACTCTTCTCTAATCCAAAAATTAATAAATCCAGGACTTACCACCTCAACCTTAGAAAAAAGAACCCTTTCTTCCGATAGAATTTGAGCAAATTTTTCAGCTATTTGAAAAGGTTTTAAATTGGTTTTATTTTTTAAAACTAAAGCTATATTAGTAGCATAATCTCCATAAATTTCTTTCTTAGGTTTTTCTATTTCGTAAGGGGGAATGGGGAGGGAGCCCAAAAGTTGAGTTAAAGCTTCTTCAAGAAGAGTCTTGATTCTCTTCTTTATCAACTTTCTTAACCCTTTTTTTCTTTAAAAGTTTTACATCTGGAGAAAAGTCAGGACATTTTATAGGTTTAGTACTGTCAAAGGAAAATCTTTTAAGGCAAACCTCTCTCCAAGCACAATTAGCACACAAAACTAATATTTCTTGAGAATTAGGATTTTGAGACTTCGTCAACTTCTAAGATCACCTTTCCTTTTAAGAAATCTATTTCTTTAATTTTACCCTTTAATTTTTTAGGTTCTTCAAATAGCGCTTTTAGTATAACTTCTTCTCCTTGAATTTCAATATGGGAAATATCGCGAAAGATTTCTTCTTGGGTTTCACCCTTTTTAATCCATATTTTAGCTTGGCACATAAAGTTTCTCCCTTTGAAATCTTCTTATTCTATAAAGAAAATCCCAAATTAAGGTTTTGTCAAGAGCAAAACTGGGAAAATAAGAAGGCTGATTTATCCAAAATTCCATTTTTTCCTTACTTAAAGGATGGGGAAAACTTAAGTACCAAGCATGAAGTAAAATCCCCTCCCCCTTTAAAACTTTAACCTTAGAACCATATCTTACATCTCCTAAAATAGGATGGCCCATCTTGGCTAAAACTGCCCTTAACTGATGTTTTCTTCCCGTTAAAGGACTTAAAAGCACTATACTGTAATCCTTAGAAGAATAAACTGACTTATAAATAGTCTGAGAAACCTTAGTATGGGAAGAAAAAACTTCCAAAACTAAGGTTCTCTTTTTCACAGGATCCCATCTCAAATAGTTTTCCCATAAACCCTCTCCTGAAAGATTGCCTTCTACCACTGCTAAATAGGTCTTTACTACCTCTCCCTTTTGAAAACTTTCCCCCAATCTCTGAGCCACTTTACTTCTTTTAGCTAATACCAAGGCTCCAGAGACTACCTTATCTAAACGATGAACCACTCCCAAAAAAACCTCTCCCTTCTTACCTTCACGAATTTTAATAAGTTCCTTAAGTTTTCTCAAAAGGGAGTTTTCTTCTGCCTTAGCTCCCTGAACGATCCATCCGACAGGCTTGTTAACCACTATTAAATACTTATCTTCGTAAATTATTTCCAACTTTTTCCTTAAAAATTTCCATCTTTTTTAGTTTTTCTGGAATCTGAGAAGGTTTATAAAACTCTTCCTCAATTCCTAAAAATCTAAAGAAAAAGGTAAAAATCCCCTTTCCTATACTTGAAGGATGTAAGGGAACTATCACTGGATTATCGTAAGTTCCTACCACCTGCAAAGGAACAAAGATTAACATTCTGGGCTTTCCTAAAAGCCTCTTACTTAAAAGGGGTATCTTCTCTATAAGAGTATCTACGGTTTTAAAAGGTGAAACATAAAAGGTTAAGTTGGTTTTCTTATCAAGAAAAGACAGACTTCCACTACTAAACAGTCTAAAACCCAAAGCAGAAAGAAATCCCGTATCCACTTTAAAAGAGGTATCCCCAAAATAGCCTACTAACTTTAATTCTTCGTATTCTAAAAGATTATTCTCCAAATTAGGAACCTTTCCTCTAAAAATGTCAATAGGACTTAGAAAACCTAAAACCCTTGCTATAAGAGGAGCTCTATAGATATAACCCCTTTCAGAGATAACTTCAAGTTCTCCATAGGTGTCCTCTAAAATACCTTTTTTACCATCGGTATAAAAGAAACCCTTAGTTTTAAAGGGTCCTTCTAAGATGATCTTGGGCATTTCCTCAGGATATAGACAAGAAAAGAAATCTAAAAAATCTCCGGCAGAAGGTAAAAGCTCCAAAAATAGATACTGAAGCTCTGGAGTTCTTTCATAAAAACCTTCAATCTTTAATCCACAAACATTAAGAACAGGGATTTTTAAAGTTAAAACCTTTTCAGAAGTAAAGGAAAGATGGGTTCTGAATTCAAAAATCTGGTGGGCCGTAGGTAAAACTACATCCTTTAAACCTAATTCCAAGTCTATTATTAGAGGAAGACCTAAAATTTCCTCCCAAGGAAAGGTTTTTTCTTTTTTTGGTTCTAACTTAGCTCCTATTTCCTTTTTTAAATCTAACCTTTGACTTTCAAGAAAACCTCTTAAATTTAAAAAATCCCCTTCCTTAATTAAATTAACCTTGCCCTTTAAGGAGAAAGTATTCCACTTGAAACTTACATCTTCCAGTTGAATTTCCGAAGGATAGATAATAACCTGAGAAGAAAGTTCTAAGGAGTTTTCCCTTTCTAAATACTTAAGATTTTCAACTTCTATCAAACCCGTTTTCGGAAAAAATTCAGATAAAAGATAGGTTTGAATTAGCTCTTTAAAATTTTGAGACTCTAAATTTTCTTTAATCCTTTCTAAATCCCTTTCAGAAAGGGAAAGATATAACTGAGTTTTAACCCTTCCTTCTAAAAGACTTCGTTCCCTTAGTAAAAGAGGCTTTATCTCCCCTAACTCTAAAATTCCATCTACCTCTATTTCGTAGTCCCTTTCTCTTTTAAAAAGTAGCCACTTTAAATCAGACCTTTCCCCTTGAAAACGGGACTCCAAAATGTAATTAGGTCCTCCGTAATTGCCCTTAAAACTTAAAACCTTTCCGAAAATTAAGCTTTCTCCTTTAAAAACTATGCTTTCTTGTTGACCTTCCAATTCTAAGTTATTTAAAATTACCGGTCCCTTAAAAATTAAGTCCTCTCTCCACTCTAATACCTTTAAAATCTTACTTTTTAAATTTTCTTCTATGTCTCCCTTTACCTTTAAACTCCAAAAATCTTTTTCGTAAACTCCCTTTACTTCAAAGGGTATCTTATCCACATAAACTAAGGAGTTTTCTAAGATTGTTTTTCCTTTCTCATAGGTAAAACCAAGGTTTGGACTCTCTAAACGAAACCTTTCCTTTTTATAAGGAAGTTCTAAATTAAAACTTACCAAACTTCCTTTGAAAAAAAGATTTTTTAGGAGGACCTGAGGATTTTCCTTAAGGTCTTCAAGAAAAAAGGGCCCTTTATAACTTAGCCAATCAAGAAAAATTCCCTTAGTTTGTAAATTATACTTAGAAACTATTTCATCTATGGAGGGACTTTTCTTTTTTAGATGCTCTTCTATAAAAGACTCACTTAGCCAAATTCTTTTAGCTTCCAAATTTAAAAAGCTATTTTTAATACTCCAGTTTCCCTCTAAACTTTCAACCCAACTATCTTCCCAAGCTAATTTCCAATCTTTAAAGTCTACTAAGGAGGGTTGGTAGCTTAAAATTCCACTCCTAATCACTAAAGGTTTCAAGTAAAAGGGGGTTTTCATTTTTACTTCATGAAAGTAAAGATTTAAAGAGGGTTCTAAATGGGTTAAGCTTCCCTTTATTTCTAAGTCTCCCTTAATTTCCCCTTCTACTTCGTAATCCTTTAAAACTTCTAAACTCTTTACTATAGGAGAGGCTGTATCAATTAAAATCTTAGCTTCACTTTCAAAGGAGGTTTTCAAAGAGAGTTCTAAAGGATCCCTTTTAAGATCTAAGGAAAGACTCTCAATTTGAAAGGGAATCTTCTCGTTTACTAAGGCCTTTCCTTCAAAGGTAAGAAAGGCCTTTTTTAAGCTCAAAGCTCCTTCTATTTCTCTCAGACTTAAAGAAATTTTCTTAAGCTCTAACTCTCCCTTTTCAAGTTGGGTTTCCAAGGAAAGATTCGAAAGGGAAGTTAATTCTTTAAGGTCTTTTCCTGAACTCTTTAAAGTTAAGTTAGAAGCCACTCCACCTTGTATAATCTCGTTTAAATACTTAAAGGTTGGATCTTGAGCCCAAAAAATACTTAAGGTCCTTTTAAGTTCCCCTAAGTCAACTCTATTTAAACTTAGGGAAACAGAATATCCTTCGGAATCCTTTTTCAATTCCCATCTTCCATTAACCTTGGGATAGTTTATCTCTAAGGGTGAAATGTCAAGTAAAACCTTTTCTTCCTTAGCTAATCCTGAAATTTCTAATTTCCCTTTTATCTCTTTTATTCCGTTTTCGTAAGACCTACCTTTAGTCTTAAGATTTAAAGAAAAAGAACCTTGAATTTTAAAGTCCATTTGGTTCTTATTGACCTGGGTTTCTCCCTTTAAAAAACTCAATTTAAAGGGACCGTAAAGGGTTTCCTTTTCTATAGTTCCCCCTTTAATTGAAATAGAAAGAGGACCTAAGGAATATAAATAGTTAAGAGTGTTTTCCAAATTAAAAGGTTTTTTCTCCTTTACCTCCTCTTTTGAAAGAGGTAACTTAAGATTAAAATCTTTAAAATAAAGCTTAGAGGGAAAAAAATTTAGTCTTAAAAGTTTGCTAAAAGAAATCCCTACGATACCCTTAGAAAAGGAAAGGGAACCTTGGGGACCCTCTAAAGAAAAATCTCTAAGAACGAGTCTTTTTTTAAGGGGTTCTAATTTAGCCTCTCTATAAGTTAAAGTCGAATTGTAAGTAAAC
Organism: Thermodesulfobacteriaceae bacterium; assembly: GCA_025062245.1. GTDB lineage: Bacteria > Desulfobacterota > Thermodesulfobacteria > Thermodesulfobacteriales > Thermodesulfobacteriaceae > Thermodesulfobacterium. Next base: position 39,774 of record JANXAD010000014.1, read on the forward strand.
CTTAGGTAATTTATAAACTTCTCTTTAAAAAAGGGATGATTTAAAAAAAAACTAAAGTTTAAAAGTAAAATAATAAAAAATATAAAAAATAATAAAAGTAAAATTCCCATCAAAACTGTATGTTTTTTCATAATAAGGAATATTTTAAACTTAAAGCAGGAAAAAAACAAGAAAATATATGAGTCCATAGGATTTTAGACTGAGGGGAATTCTGGTAAAATTTGTAACCAATCCACTCGAAAGGCGATACATTTCCAAGCCCTCTATGCACCCTCTCCACACATTATACCGTATCAAATACTTCATCAGCTCCCTGTTGAACCCCTCCACATCCTCCTTCAATAACCACTCCCTATACTCAATAAACTCCTCCTCCAACATCCTGTTAAACCTCTCTACAATACCCATTCCCTCTCCCTCTCAAGCTCCTTCGCAAATTCCCCTAAAAATTCACTCCCAAAGTCTGTCTGCACCCCACTTATCTCAAAAGGAGCTACCGCCTTAAATTCCCTCCAACCGCTTCTGCTCGATAAATGACTATAAGCATAGGCCAAACTAAATCTGCTTGCCACATCCTTCGCAACCAGTATATACTTCTTTATACCATCCAAAAAATACACCATCGCATCTACACCAACTCCCCAGGCTTAAGTCCAGACTTACTCCCTCTATATCGCTTCTTCTTCCTCCTCCTCCTCTCCCTCTCAATAAACCTTCCCGTCTTC
>JANXAD010000015.1 GCA_025062245.1 Thermodesulfobacteriaceae bacterium
CGAGGAATCTGAAGGGGAATAGTTATGTTTGAGCGATTTAATAGGAGGTTGGATGCGGATTTGAGAGACCTATATGGAGGAGGAGTTGGGGTATGATATAGAGGGGTTTAACAGGGAGATGATGAAGTATTTGTTGTGGTATAATGTGGAGAGGGGGCCTTATGGATTGAGTAATAAATTGCCGTTAAGATGGTATGGCGAAAATTATGTCAAAAATTCTACTCAGTCCCAAATCATATGGTCTCATAAATTATATTGACTTAGCCTTTAAAGTAAGATAAAATTTTATAAAATTTGAAAAATTTTTCATTTCTGGGGGAGGTTTTAGAAAATGGGTAAAAAAATTGAATTTATCAGGCAAAAGTCAGAAAGTTATATTTTAGATCCCAGAAAAAACTTTGAAAAAACAGGTTGTCCTATAGAAATTAGGATTGATCCTCTTACTGGGAAAACTGGGAGATTGTGCCACTTTGGAGGGATTACTCCACAAAAATTAAATTTTGATTTATACACTAATCCAGAAACCCGAGGATTTTGTCCTTTCTGTCCTGAAACCCGAGATAAGTTTACTCCTAAGTTTCCTCCTGAAATTTTACCTGAGGGAAGAATGACTAAGGGAGAGGCCTATCTTTTTTCTAATCTATATCCCTACGACCTTTTTAGTTCAGTAGTAGTGATGACTGATGCTCACCTGGTAAAGGTTAATGAATTTACTGAGAAACAAATCTTAGATACCCTTTCCTTAGGAATTGAATTTTTAAAAATTATTCAAAAAAAACATCCTGAAATTCCTTACTATCTTATGGGATGGAATTATATGCCTCCCTCAGGAAGTAGTATCGTTCATCCTCATCAGCAGTTTTTAGCTTCCAAAACTCCTGGAAATCAATATATGGACGAACTTAGGGCCTCTGAAGCCTATTATAAAGAAAATAATTCTAATTTTTGGGTAGACCTTATAGAGGAAGAAAAAAAGTTAGGTGAAAGATATATAGCAGAACTTGGCTCAGGTTTCTGGCTTAGTTCCTTTGTTTCCTCAGGAACTTTGGGAGAAATCATAGCTATACTTCCTGAGGTTTATACTTTAGAAGACCTTAATGAAAAACACCTTGAAGATCTAACTAAAGGGATTATGAAGGTCTTAGCCTTTTATGGAGATCATCAAATGTACAGTTTTAATGGTTCTTTATTTTTGGGACCTAAAGGCCAAAATTACTTTTCAGCCCATTTTAGAATGGTAGCCCGAACCTATCTTAACAGTCTTAACTATCCAGCAGACTTTTTCTTTGTTCAAGTCCTATTTAAAGACCCAGTTTGTGCTATCTATCCTGAAGAATTGGCTCAAAAATTAAAACCCTACTTCTAAAAACTAAATTTATGGAGGAAGCCAGAGTAGAAGAGTATTTGAAAGTTTTAGCTTGTCCCCTTTGTAAAGGAGAATTATTTTATTATAAAAAAGATAAAGAAGGTTTTTATTGTAGAAGATGTGAACTTCTTTATCCTATTGTAGAAGACATTCCCATAATGCTTGTAGATTCCGCTTTAAAAATAGAAGGGTCAAAATTTCGAGAAAATGGCACATCCTAAACATCCTCCTCCCTATCTTTACTTTTTAGCTATTACAGCTAAGGACTTAAGTTCTATCTTTTCAATTTTTTCTTTTTTAGAAAGGGATTTAGGTAAAATTTGTCATCAATCTTCTGAATATGAATTTTCTAAATTTACTTCCTATTATACTAAGGAGATGGGAGAGCCTTTAAAAAAGGCTCTTTACTTTTTTGAAAATTTAAAACCTGCTGAATATCTTTTAGAGTTGAAATATAAGTGTTATGATATAGAGAAAAGTACAGCTTCCCCTTCAGGTTTTAGAACTGTAAATTTAGATCCAGGATATTTAGGTTTAGTTAAAGTAGTTCTTTCAACTTTTAAAGATTATGCTCACAGAATTTATTTAGGAAAAGGGGTTTTTGCAGAAATAACCTTGATTTATAAAGATAAAAGTTTTCGTGAACTTCCTTGGACCTATCCAGATTATAAACAACCTGAAGTTATTGAAACCTTTAACCGAGTTCGAGAAATTTATCGGAAGAAACTACAATGCTTATCGACTCCTACGGAAGAACTATAGAGTATTTAAGAATTTCTGTGACCGATCGCTGTAATTTTAAGTGTATCTATTGTCAAAGTCAAAGGCCTTGGAAGCAACTTCCTCCAAAAGAAATCTTAAGCTTTGAGGAAATTGAAGAGATAGTTAAAGTTTCTTCACAGCTGGGAGTAAAGAGGATTAGATTGACCGGAGGAGAACCGCTACTAAGAAAGAACATAGAAATTTTGGTTGAAAAGTTAGCTAAAATTCCTGGGATAGAAGATTTAAGTCTAACCACTAATGGTTTTTTTTTAGAAGAAAAGGCTTTAATACTTAAAAAGGTAGGTCTTAAAAGAATCAATATAAGCTTAGATACCTTAGAAAGAGAAAAATTTAAGAAAATTACAGGAAAAGATGAGCTTAACAGAATTTTAAGAGGTATAGAAGTAGCTTTAGAAGTAGGATTTAATCCTGTTAAAATAAATGTGGTAGTAATAAGAGGTTTTAATCATGAAGAGATAATTGATTTAGCTAAACTTACCTTAGAGAAACCGTTAGAGGTGCGGTTTATTGAGTTTATGCCTTTGGGAAAAAACTCCCTTTGGAATGAAAGTAAGGTTTTTTATGTAACCGAAATCAGAAAAATTTTAGAAAGTTTTAAAAAGTTAGAACCGGTTTTTTCAGTGGGAGGAGGACCAGCCAAAAGTTATAAGTGGAAGGGAAGCCTTGGCAAGATAGGGTTAATTTCTCCCATAAGTGAACATATTTGTAGGTATTGTAATAGAATGAGAATTACTGCAGACGGAAAACTGAGACCTTGTCTTTTTCACGATTTTGAAATAGACTTAAAAGCCATCTTAAGAAAAAGAAAGGGGTCTTTAAGAGAAGCTTTTAAATTAGCTTTAAAAATGAAACCCGAAAAGGGGGAACAGAATTCTACTATAAAACCTATGAAATTAATTGGTGGATAAAAGGAGGAGAGACTAAATGGAAGAAACTTGGCTTAGTTTAGGAACTTTTAAAAAAGGCTATCCTGATAGAGTTTTAAAGCTAAAAAAACCTCTCTCTAAAGGAACCTATGTGTTAGCGGAACTTCCAGAAGGAAGAAAGGAGGTTTTTATTTTAACCGAATGTTCCTATAAAGTACCTATAGAAGTGAAAGGAATACCTGTAGTTTTGAGAAAAGCCAATGCTAAAGAGATAGAAGACTTTGAGAAAAAAATAGAATTAGAAGAAAAGGGTTGGGAATATTGTGAACAATTTGCTAAAGAATTAGGTATAGAAATGAATTTAGTTAGAGTAGATTGTTTTTTTGATAGAAGTAAAATTATCTTTTATTACACAGCAGAAGGTAGAATTGATTTTAGACAGCTGGTTAAAGAATTAGCTCGAGCTTTAAGAATGAGAATTGAAATGAGACAAATAGGAGTTAGAACTGAGACTACTTTAATAGGAGGTATAGGGTATTGTGGGAAAGAATTTTGTTGTGCTAAGTTTTTAAGTCAATTTGCACCTCTTTCAATTAAAATGGCTAAAGATCAGGGACTCATTTTAGACCCCAATAAAATTTCAGGACCCTGTGGAAGGCTACTTTGTTGTATTGCCTACGAGGAAGATTTTTATAAAGAGATTTTAGAAAATTTTCCTAAGCCTGGCACCAAAATTAAAGTGGAAGAAAAAACCTATAAATTGCTTAAATATAACATCTTTCAAAGGATAGCCTACTTAGAAAGTAAAGAAGGAGAAATTTTATTAGTTCCTATGGAGAAAATAAAAGATTTGAAGGAAGAAATAACCTTAGAAAGGGAAATGGAAGAAGTTTTTAAAGATTTGGAGGAGGAGTAATTTTATGAGAATTTATTTTACAACCCCCATTTACTATGTTAATGCCTATCCCCATTTAGGACATGCTTACACTACTATAGTAGTTGATGTTTTAACCAGATTTTTTAAATTAAAGGGTTGGGAAGTATTTTTCTTAACTGGAACAGATGAGCATGGAGATAAAATCCAAAAAACTGCTAAAGAAAAAAATAAAGAACCTAAGGAATTAGTAGATGAAATAAGTTTAGCTTTTAAAAAAACTTGGGAATATTTTAAAATTTCCTATAACTATTTCATAAGAACTACTTCAGCTTCCCATCAAAGGGTGGTGCAATTTTTACTTCAAAAACTTTACGACCAAGGAGAATTTTATTTAGACGAATATGAAGGATATTACTGTATAGGTTGTGAAAGATTTTTAACCTCTAAGGAGCTTGATGAAAAGGGAGAATGTTTAGACCATAAAGTAGTTCCTATCTATGTTAAGGAGAAGAATTATTTTTTTAACTTAGAAAAATACAGAAGCTGGTTAAAGGATTATCTATTTCGTAATGAAGTAATTTATCCTGAGTTTTATAGAGAGGAAGTCTTAAATCTTTTAGAGGAAGAGCTCCCTCCTCTTTGCATTTCAAGACCTAAGAATAGACTTTCCTGGGGTATTGAACTTCCCTTTGATAAGGAGTATGTGACCTATGTTTGGTTTGATGCTCTAATTAATTACCTAACAGGTATAGGTTATCCTGAAAATCCAGAATGGGAAAGTTGGTGGAAAAAGGCCCATCACTTTATAGCTAAGGATATTCTTAAACCTCATGCTATTTATTGGCCTATTATGTTAAAGGCTATGGGACTTCCTATGTATAAGAAACTCTTGGTTCATGGCTATTGGTTGGTTGATAAACTCAAAATGTCTAAGTCCTTAGGTAATATCATAGATCCCATTGAAATTTCCGAAAAATACGGAAGAGATCAATTAAGGTATTTTCTTTTAAGAGAGATGGCTTTTGGATACGATGCTGAGTTTAATTTTTCTAATTTTATTTTAAGAATAAATGCCGATTTAGCTAATGACTATGGAAACTTAGTATACCGGACCTTTTCCCTAATAGAAAAACACTTCAAAACCATTCCTGACAGAAGTGGTAACCTTGAAGTTTTAGATGAAGAATTTATCCAAAATATTACCCAAGCCTTAAAGGAATATGAAGAACTTTTTTTAAGTTTTCAGTTTCATAAAGCCTTAGAAAGGCTTTGGCAAGCTATAAGAAGTGCTAATGTGTATATTGATAGATGCGCTCCTTGGGAATTAATTAAAAAAGGCTATCAGGAAAGAGCAGGAATAGTCTTAAGACTTCTTACCGAGGGAATAAAAAGCTTTGCTATAGCTCTTTATCCTGTAACTCCAGAAGCTTCTCAAATCTTGTTAAAAACCTTAGGATTAAATATAGATCAATTACATTGGGACTTAGTGTGGAATTTCTCAGCTCTTTCTTGTTCTACAGTTATCTCTAAAGGAAAACCCTTATTTCCTCGGGTAGAAATTGAAAAATTAACCCATAGCGTCGCTAAGTCTTCTTCCTCCTAACAGATGAAAGTGAAGATGAAAGATTTTTTGCCCTCCTTCTTCATTACAATTTACAATTACTCTAAAACCTTTTTCAGCAATACCCTTGTCTTTAGCAATTTGATTAGCTATTAAAAAAAGATGCCCTATAAGTTCTTTATCCTCTTCACTTATTTCTAAAAGCGTAGCTAAATGTTTTTTAGGAACTAATAGGATGTGATAGGGAGCTTGAGGATTAATGTCCTCAAAAGCTATAATTCTTTCGTCTTCATAAACCACCTTAGAAGGAATTTCCCTATTTATAATCTTACAAAAAATACAACCCATTTAGCACCTCCTTTTACAAGAGTTTTTACCACCTATATTTTTACCCTAAAATCTAATAACTTCAACGATTTTGTAATTGAGAGCATATAATTTGGAACCTAACTTTTTCATTTAACTTTCCCCTTGGGATACCTCCCAGCTCCCCTGGCTTAAGCTCCTTCTTTCTTCCCTTAAATACCCTTCAAACTCCCCTAAAAATTCACTCCCATTGTCTGTCTGCACTCCCCTTATCTACAAAGGGGCTATCACCCTAAACCTCTCTATAAAATCTCTACCACTCCTTACTGGATAAATTGCTATACCCATAGCCAATCCAAACCTTACCTAAATTGCTCCCCCTTTTTTGAACCTTTTAAAAGTTTCTGCGTAAAAACCAAAGAGCTACGATATTTATTGATTTACTGCTGGTTTAAACACCACATCTTCAAGTTTTTTAAGTCTGGCATAGATATCTCCCAGGGTTTCTCTGGCAACCACAGCCTCCTTAATTTCTGCCCTAATCTTACCCATCTCTATAACTACCTCATCAATCCTCTTATTGGTCTCATCAATCCTCTTATTGGTCTCATCAATTCTTAAGGTTAACTCCATTCTTATGTCATCAATTTTTTTATTGGTTTCATCAATTCTTTTATTGGTTTCATCAATCCTGTTGTTCATCTCATCAATCCTTTTATTGGTTTCATCAATCCTTTTATTCAAATAGATTCGTGTTTCGTTAAGTTCTGACCTTATGGCTCTAAGTTCTTGTTCTATATTTCCCAGTCTATCATTCATAGAGGTTAGAGCAATTTTAAAACCTTCTAAAATACCACTTACTGAGGCTTTAAACTCCTTAAACTCATCCTTAATCTCCCCAACTATAACTTCCCTAATGGTCGTAACTATTTTCTCCATATCTATCATAATTTTACCTCTAACTCCTTTAAACTTTTTAAATAAATTTTAATCTCTATTTGAGGAAAGGACAAGCCTTATTGAGACGGGATTGTTTTTTCTTTTTGGATTTTTTAGGAGTTAGAAGAAAGGATTATAGTTTTGAAAAGGATAGAAGAGCTAAGGAAAGATTTTTAGGAGAAAGGATAAATGAGGGTCAAGAGGTTAACCATAAGGGGGTTTTGAGGATATGGCTAAAAGAAGTGAGCTTTTTAAAATGGGGTAGGGGCAAATTTGGCAGGGAAACTCTTGGGGCTATAGATTTTATTCATGACCAGCTTGAAAGTGTAAGAAGGAAGGGTCTTAAGGGTCCAAATTTTGGAAGTATTTCAGAGTTTGTTTTTTTCCCTCTAAAAAGAATTTTTTTAAATTAAAAGTCATTAAGGCGTTTTAACTCAGCGCGCAAGATAAGTCTAAAATTTTTGAGAGTAGTAGGTTAATAAGATGGGTGCTCTTAAACAGGTAATTATTTTTAAAACACCTTAGATTCGCAATTATACACAATTTTTATTATCCTACCAAAAATAAGTTGAAGAATAGGTACATCTTGATAAAATTGGCAAAAGAAAAAAATGAAAGATTTAGCTTACCCATAGGAGTCTTTTTTATTCTTACTTTTAATAGATGAAGATATGAGGAATCCCTATCTTTTTATTCTCAGTTTCTTTTCTATCTACTTTTTACTACATCTTTATCTTTACCTAAGGGTCATTGCACCTGGAATATCAAATAAAATAGTCAAAGACCTTATTAAATTTCTATTACTTCTCAATTTTTTAGGACCACTTTTTATGAGATATGCAGATAAAAATTTTCCTCCCCAAATAACCTTCTTTATCGCCTTTTTAGCCCTTTTTGGAATGGGCTTTATCCTTTACTTGACCTTTTTTACTTTAATTTTAGAAATTTATCGAATCTGGGTTAAATTTTACAAAAAATCTCCCTTTTCAACTCCTAAGGACTTTTTATTCTTTACTTTTTTTTCTTCCTTGGCTTTATCTCTTTATAGTCACTATGAAACTTATAAGTTAGAGGTCGTAAAAATAAAAATTCAAACCTCCAAACTTCCTTCCCATCTTTCTTCCTTTAAAATTCTTCATCTTTCAGACCTTCACTTAGGTCCGGTAATGGGGTTGAAACAAATAAATATGGTTAAGGAAGTTTATCTTAAGGAAAAACCAGACTTAGTTCTTTCTACAGGAGATTTAGTGGATGGAAATATGAAAAACCGTCTTCATTTAGCTTATGCTTTAAAAGAACTTTCTCCTCCTTATGGAAAGTTTGCTATAGTGGGCAATCACGAATACTATAGAGGTATAGCTCAAGCTATAGAATTTACAGAAAGAGCAAATTTTAAGGTATTAAAGGGAGAGAGCATAACGATTGAAAATTGGTTAACTTTGGTAGGGCTTGACGATGAAGATTGTAAATTTTTTAAAGCTTGTCATGGTCCCTTAGACGAATTGGAATTATTAAAAAAAGAGTCTCCTTCCCATTTCAAAATTCTTCTTAAACACAAACCTAAGGTAAACTATGAGGCGGTGGGACATTTTGATCTTATGCTTTCAGGACATACCCATGGAGGGCTTTATTATCCCTTTGGAAAATGGATAGTTAGCAAAATTTTTAAATTCAAAAACCAATTTGAATATTTGGGAGAGGGTTCCTATGTTATAGTAAGTAAAGGAGTAGGAACAGGAGGACCTCCTATGAGATTTCTTTCTCCTCCAGATGTAGTTATTATAGAGATTTTAAGAAATCCTTAAAAAGTTTTAGGAGAAAGAGCTTGAAATTCCTTTCCATAACCTCCTAAACCCTTCAATTCTACTCTAAAGAAAAATCTAGTATCCTTAGGAGTAATTGTAAATCCTAAACCCCAAAGATAACATTGATGTAAATAAATTCCTTCTATTCTCATTTCCGTATTTTCATCCTTTAAGAGATTTCTACTTAAGTAAAATCTTAGCCATAGAAGCTCCTTCACCTTAGAAGCTACATCTATAGTAGCCTGTTTAGTATTCCAAGCTTTATCTTCTTGATAGGTAAAGGCCAATCTATCTATAAGTATATCTCTTAAAGAAAAATAAAGAGAGTGTCTTTTTATCCCCAGTCCATAAAAGTTATAGGCTGTATCGTAGCGAGCATAAAGGTGGGGATGGTAATTTAAAATAATTTGCAAATAAACATCTGAAAAAGGTCTTTCCTCAGGCTTAATGGTTACTGCGCTTCTTTCTGCTTTCACCAAATCGTATACTTGATAAGCCTTTAAACTTAATAAATTTTTCTGAAGGGGAAGACTAAAAAATTGCCAAAGACCATATTCTACAGTATTGGTCTTGGTAGTTATAAAATCTAAATAGTCAAACTGAGGAATTTCTGTAGGAGTAGGCTTTTTTCTGTAGTAATAAGAAAAATAGGGTTTTAAAGTATGTAAAAGTCTAAATCCTCTCTGAAAGGAGAAAAGTTCGTAATCTTTGAAAAGTAAGGTATAAGAGGTTAAATTAAATTCGTAATAATTACGGGTTAAAGTTTGGTCTTCAAAAAAAGTTTTTTCATTTAGGTTATAAAGGGAAGTTTTATAACTAAGCTTAGCTTCGCTCATGAAAAAAGACCACCTAAAGGGATAGGAAATTTCTAAATTGCTATTTAATCTATGGCCTCGATACCCTTGAGTTCTATAGTAATAACCGTAGTCTAAGGATAGGCCTCCTAAAAGGGGTCCTATAAAATTGAAGGGAAGAAGGGCTAAGTGAAACTTTCCTAAGGGTTGGAAAACCTCATCTTTATCTAAGGTTCCGTGATAATCTAAGTAACTGTTTTCCAAACGGGCATAAAAACTTTTTTTATAATAGTTGATCCAAAATTTGGAAGTTCTATATTCTTGAGTTTTATCCTCTAAGTCGCGATTAAATCTATCTAACAAAAGACTCTTAACCCTTGAGTAGCCTCCTTCTCCCACATTAAATTCTTCTAAAAAGTTTTTATTAGAGACTATATCAAAGTCTAAATGAACATCCCAAAAAGGAGAGGTTACATAATCTATCTTGCCAACTATCCACCATTTATCTTTTTTTGGCTTCTCAGGTGGAGAATAAAAACTTTTATACCAGATATCATTTAAGTAGCGAAAAAGAAAGATAGCCTCTACATTTTTTTTTAATTTTATTTGACCTTCTAAGTCTAAAAGACCTCCTCTTTTGGTTAAATACATAGGAGAGAGGGTAAAATCTATTTGATCCGTTAGAGCCCAAAAAAAGGGAAATTGAACTCCTAAACCTAAACGACTTCCTTGAGAAAGATTAGGAACTAAAAATCCAGTTTTTCGATTAGCCATTACGGGAAGAACTATTTTAGGAAAAAACACATGCTTAGGAAAATATCCTAAGGTCAACTCCTTAACTTTAAATTTAGTTAACTCCCCCTGAGTTATTCCTTCAGGAGTTAAAATTAAGTCTTCAATTTCTACACTCCAGGGAGGAAAATCTTTCTCCCTTTCACAGTCTATTTCGCAAGTAGTTATTAAAGCTTTTTTAGCCATATATTCATTTAAGGCGTTTTTTTTGAAATCCTTGGCCTTAATTCGTATTCCCTCTTTTTTGAAAAAAAGAAAAAGAGAATCACTCCAAATTTCACCGTTTCTTAAATCTAAAAATCCCTTTTTACCTTCTAAAGTTGCATTGGTTTCAAAGTCAAAAATTTTGAAGTTATAAAAAAAAGTATACTCAGTAGGAATTTCATAATTTATCTTTTGAGCCCAAATTAATAACTTTTCTCCACGAATAACCACTTCTCCCTCAGCTAAAAGAATATGATTGCGAATTTCAATCCTTTCGGCAGAAACTTCAAACTTTTTTAAAATACTTGCTTCAATTGAACTTGAAAAAGGATAGAAAAAAAAGAAAAAAAAGAAAAAGATAAGACCTATTCTTCCTCTTCCCCTAATAACTCTTCTACCTCCTCCCTACCCTCTTCCAATTCTTCTGCCTGTTCTTCATCTTTATCAAGAAGAAGGGTCAAAAATTCACCTACATGGGTCTTCTCTTCTCTGGCAATGTCTAAAAGAATTGTTTTTATACTTTCATCATCGGTAAGGGAAGCTAACTGTTCATAAAGATTTATAGCATCAAGTTCAGCTATAAGAGCAATTCTCAAAATTTGCTTATTTAAATCTTCCTCAGTAAGATTTTCTAAGGAAAAGGGTATTTTAGAAAGCATAAGATTCCTCCTATTAAAAGATTTGGTAAAAGGTTAACACTTTTTTCACTTTTTAGCAAGAACTAAACCTTAGATTTTAATTGCTTAAAAAGTCTATTTATCCCTTTAGAAATTTTAACTCTCTTTTTATAACCTCTTTTCAATTCTTCTTTAACTCTTGCTCTTATAGTTTCTAAAGTCTCTAAATATAAGAGTTTGCCGTCTTGATAAACGGACTTTAAAAGATTTTCACTTTTAGGATAAGAAGAAAGGTCTATACTTTCTTCTCTTAAAGTTATTAAATCAAAAAGAAATCTATTTTCTTCATTCCAAACTCTGTAAAGATTTTTAGCCCCCGGTAAAAGTTCCTTCTTAGGAGAAAGTTTAAAACAGGGTTTACCTTCATATTCTACTAATTTATAGCCCATTTCAAAATAGGGACTATCTGCAGAAACCCCCATTCTAGTTCCTACTCCAAATCCGTCTACGGGAGTTTTCTTTTTTAAAAGTTTTCTAATTTCTACCTCATCTAAACTTCCACTCAAAAAGATTTGAGTTTCCTTAAGACTCCCTTCATCTAAAATTTTTCTTACCTTTTTAGCAAGTTGAGCCAAGTCTCCACTATCAATCCTTACTCCTTTTAATTTAATTTTTTCTTCCTCTAAAAATTTTTTTAAACCTACCACCTTTTGAGCAGCCTTTAAAGTATCATAGGTATCAATAAGTAGAATGGTTCTTTCGGGGTAGGTTTTAGCAAAAACCTTAAAGGCCTCCTCTTCTGTAGGAAAAATTTCAACAAAAGAATGGGCCATAGTTCCTACTACAGGAATTCCCCAAATTTTTCCAGCTAAAACATTACTGGTTCCAGAAAAACCAGCAAGATAGGAAGCTCTGGCTACATGAAGACTACTTGAAATTCCATGGGTTCTTCTTGCTGAAAAATCAAAAAGAGGTTTATCTTTAGCTTCTATCACACATAAAAGGGCCTTAGTGGCTATTAAAGTTTCTATGTGAAGAGTGTTGAGAATAAGGGTTTCTATAAGTTGGGCAGAAATAAGTTCTCCCTCTACCTCACATATAGGTTCTCCTTCAAAAAAAATAGTCCCCTCAGGAATACTTCTTATGGTTCCTTTAAATGAAAAACCTTTAAGATAGTCTAAAAATTCCTTTTTAAAGAGTTTAAGACTTTCTAAATATTCTAAATCAGAATCTTCAAATTTAAATCGTTTAAGTAAAGTTAAAAAGGACTCAAGTCCTGCAAAGAGAAAAAAAGGCCTCCTCCTGGGACGATTCCTTATAAAAAGTGAAAAGACAGCCTTTCCTAAAAGTTCTCTTTCATAATAAACTTGTGCCATAGTTAACTCGTAAAGATCTAAAAAGAGGCCTGCAAAATTTAAAAAGAACATATTTCAAAAAAGAAGTTTGGCTCCGTAAATTTTTTCCATTCTCTTAAGAGAAAATCGGTGAAATTCTTCATCAAAATCAGCCACTGCCCTAACAGGAATCACTATCTTAAAACCTCTGTAAAAGGCATCTTTAGCCGTATCCATCACACAAATACTGGTACATACACCAGTAAGATAAAGTTCTGTTACTTTTAATTCCTTTAAAATTTTTTCCAATTCTGTCTGATAAAAACCAGAAAATTTAGTTTTGTAAATAATAAGATCCTCTTTTTCAGGAGCAAGTTCTTTTATAATTTGAGCACCTTTAGTTCCTTTTAAGCAATGGGGAGGGAAAAGAGAAAACTCCTCATCTTCAACTTCATGGGAATCACAAAGGTAAATTACTGGAAGCTTTTCTTTTCTAAACTCCACCTTTAATTTAGATATTTCGGGGATAATTTTTTCAGCTTCCTTTCCACAGTATAAAACCCCCTCAGGTTTTATAAAATCATAAAGCATATCTATAATAAGTAGAGATTTCATAAGTTTAAAAATCTGTTAATCTTAAAAAGTTTTTCTAATCTCTATGATAGAAAAATCTTCCAGTAACAAAAAAGCTTGCTAAGGTGAAAACTCCAAAAATAAGACTACTAAAGGCTATTTGCATACCTCCTGATAAGATGTGCCCAGAAGTACATCCTTCTGCTAATCTTGCTCCAAATATAATTAAAAAACCTCCTATTAAAGCCCAGATGGCTCTGGAAAGTCTACATTGATTTTTATATTTTTTCCAATTTTCATGAAGTAAGATAAATTTAAATTCTCCTCTTACTTGAGAAGAAACAAAACCAGCTACAAAGGCTCCTAATAAAAGATAAAAAATCCAGTAGGCATCTGGAGAGATTTTCCAAAAGTATTCACCCTCTCTCCTTACTATTAAATCTGCCACATAGGGAAAGGCAGCCGAAACTCTAATAGGACTATTAAGCATACAAGGTAACATAGCCAGACCATTAAGAAAGGCTAAACCAAGTCCGGCATAAAACCATTTTATATCTTTGCTTTTTTCAAGATAATTAATTATGAAGGCCATAGAAACCAGGGCTATCCCAAAAATAAAACTGGCTACCACTAAAGAAGCCCCTTCTCCTAAATAGGTAGCCAAATTAATAGGTCCTAAATTAGGTCCTAAATAAATTTTAATGAAAGGATAAAGCTCTGAAAAGACTAAACCTCCTATGAGGCCTCCTAAAATTCCCAACCAAGCATCCAACGAACCTTCAGCTGCTGAAATAACCATGGTTCCAGGACAGTAGCCTAAAATAGCCATTCCTACACCAAAAACTATACCTCCTACAATTACTCCACTTACTATAAGAGGTTTTACCTTAAAGGAAGTAAAACCAGCTACTACTTCCAAAGCTATTAAAGCTGAACCTATTCCTATAGCAGTGGCTAAAACTTTTACTACAGTAAAATCTTTAAAAACCGCAGCTCCACTAATAGTATTAAATTTATTAACTCTCGCATAACAAAGAAGAACTCCAAAAAGAAAACCTATAAATAGAGCTGTAATCACCATAAAAGCCTCCTCCCTTAACTTGGTGGTGAAATTTTTTAATTATTTTATTATTTTCTTGAGAAATGGTCAAGCATAAAAGTAGAAAAAATTTTTAGATTTTTTGATTTAAATCAAGGAAATTTTTTATTAATCAAATTATTTTAAAAATAAAAAAAATTAATAAAAGAGGTCTAAAAATGGAAGAATTAAAAAGAAAGGTTTTAAACCTTAAAGAGCTAATTAATTATCAAAAGGGAGCTATCGTGAGTAAAACTCTTATAAATAAAGCTACAGGAACAGTAACCCTCTTTTCTTTCGATAAAGACCAAGGTTTAAGTGAACATACAGCTCCCTTTGATGCTCTAATTTTAGTTTTAGAAGGTGAAGTAGAAATCACCCTTTCTGGAGAGCCCTTTAAATTAAAGACTGGAGAAATGCTCATTATGCCTGCCCATGAACCTCACAAGCTTAAAGCCTTAACGGAATTTAAAATGCTTTTAGTGATGATTAAAGCTTAAAAATAAAAAACATAGCAGGGAGGTGAAAGTATGTTTTGTCATCAGTGTGAACAAACCGCTAAAGGTATAGCTTGTACTATTAGAGGAGTTTGTGGAAAAGAACATCCTACAGATGTGCTTCAAGATTTCTTAATTTACACCTTAGCTGACCTTTCAGAAGTTTTGTTAGAAGAGGAAAGGCGAGGACTAAAAAATCCAGAAATAAACCGCCTTATTATGGAAGCCATGTTTAGTACCTTAACCAATGTGAATTTTGACCCTGAAAGAATAAAGGTTTATCTTGAAAGAGCTGTTAGCTATTTTACCCCTAAGATTAAACCCTTCAAGGACTTAGAAGACTTGGTAAAGCAGGCAGAAGAGTATGAAATAAAGCCTGAAACTTTTGCTGGACAAAGTGAAGAAATAGTCTCTCTTAAATTTGCCATTCTTTATGCCTTAAAGGGAATTTCAGCTTATGCTTATCATGCTTATAGATTGGGGGAAGAAAGTGAGGAAGTCTATCAAACCTTTAAGGAACTTTTGATTCAAGTTTACAAAGATTCTACTTCTGATTTGGAAACTTGGATAAAGAGGACCTTAGAAGCCGGAAAACTTAATTTAATAGTTATGGAACTTCTTGATAAGGCTAATACTTCTAATTTTGGAGATCCGGTTCCTACTAAGGTTCCCTTAGGAACTAAAAGAGGAAAGGCTATTTTAGTTTCAGGCCACGACTTAAAGGATCTTTATGAACTTCTCAAACAGACTGAAGGTAAAGGAATTTATATTTATACTCATGGAGAAATGCTTCCTGCTCATGGATATCCAGAACTTAAGAAGTTTCCACATCTTTATGGTCATTACGGAACTGCCTGGCAAAACCAGCAAAGGGAATTTCCAGAATTCCCAGGACCGATAGTTATGACTACCAATTGTCTTATGCCTCCTAAGGATTCTTATAAAGATAGACTTTTTACTCTTGGACCAGTAGGTTATCCGGAAGTAAAGCATATTTCCGATGAGGATTTTTCTCCAGTTATTGAAATGGCCTTAAGGATGGAGGGTTTTAAAGAGGACCTTCCCGGAAAGGAAATTATGACAGGTTTTGCCAAAAAAGCTGTTCTTTCGGTAGCAGACAAAATCATTGAGGCTGTAAAAACTGGCAAAATAAGACACTTTTTCTTAGTAGGAGGTTGTGATGGAGCCAAACCCGGAAGAAGTTACTATTTAGAGTTCGTAGAGAAAGCCCCTAAGGACACTCTAATTCTTACCTTAGCTTGTGGTAAGTTTAGATTTTTTGATAAGGACTTAGGAAATATTGAGGGCCTTCCCAGACTTATAGACCTTGGACAATGTAACGATGCTTACTCAGCTATTCAAATTGCCTTGGCTTTAAGTCAAGCTTTTAAAGTAGAAGTTAATCAACTTCCTCTTTCTCTTATTCTTTCTTGGTATGAGCAAAAGGCTGTAGCTATTTTACTTACCCTTCTTTATCTTAATATTCAAAACATAAAACTTGGTCCAAGTATGCCTGCTTTTCTGAATAAAAAGGTCTTAGAATTTATTAGTAAGCAGTTTAATCTTAAACCTATAACTACTCCTGAAGAGGACCTAAAGGCTATTCTTGGCTAAACATTTAAGGAAAAGGGAAAGGTTTTTAAAAAACCTTTCCCTTTTATAAAAATATTTAAGTGGAAGTCCTTTCAAGAAACTCTTCTACAAAATTTGCAAACCTCTTTATATCTTCAAGATTTTTCAACCTATCATAGACAAGTTCTAAGTCTAATTCTAAATATTCATGAACTAAAATATTTCTAAAAGCTATAATTTTTTTAAAAATTTCTGCATATTCCTTTGAAATAACTCCATGTTTTTGTAAGATATTAGCCACCTCTTTATAATAATCAGGAGTTTCCCAACCCATCTCTGCTATAAGGTGAGTTCCAATATCTATCATACTTTGTATAGCAATTTGAAATTCTCTAATAATAGCTCCGTGGACTTCCCAATTATTTATAAAAACTTCCTTAGAAATTTCCTTTTTACTATTTAAACGTTTTAGAGAAGTTTCTAATCTTTCAAGAAGTTTTCTTATAACCTTCTCAGAAACCAAAATGATTCTCCTTGATGCGCTTTCTCATAGCGGACCAACAAATTTTTAGTTGAAAATAAAGGTCTAAGTATTCGTTAAGGTTTTTTACTATAAATCCTATCCTTTCTTCTTCATCCTTTGAAAAAAGGAGCTTTCCTGTTTTAAGAACAGAATGAATTACTAAAGGTGAGGTTTCATTTAAAATAAGAAGATCAATTTGATTAGCCCTGGTAATTTCTAAGATAAGACCAATTAATTCCAGTTTTCTTTCTTTAAAATCTTTTTTAAAGTCTCCTTTAAGATAAACAGCTATATCTAAATCACTTTGAGAATGAGTTTTTTCCTTAGCAAAACTTCCAAAAAGATAAGCAAAAACTATGTCTTCCTGTTTTTCTAAGGCTTCAGCTAAAACTGTTTGAAAGTTCATAATATAATATCTTATACACTTTTTTGAAAAAGAAAATAAAATTTAAAATATCAAAAAATATGTCTTTTAATTTTTTAAATTTGAGTTTACTTAACCAAAATGATTGGAAAATTCTTAAAGATCTTTTTTTCTACGAACCAGATTGTGCTAAGTTTATTTCCCGAAGATTAAACTTAGACCTTAAAGAAACTATGGAAAGATTAAAAATTTTAGAAAATTTAAAACTTATTAAAAGGATTGAAGCAACTTTTATTAAAAAGGGGAAAAAATTAAAGCACCGAAATCATACTTATTATGAAATAGATAAAGAATTTAAAAAATGGCTTAAAAGAGAACTTTTTAAAGAGGGGGAATAAAAATGCAGGAGAAAAGGGAAATTCCTTCTGAAGTTATAGAAAGGGTTAAAAAGTTAAGGGAAGAGATAGAATATCATAATTATCGCTATTATGTCCTTGATTCTCCTGTAATTTCCGATGCAGAATACGATGCTTTAATGAGAGAGCTTAAAGAACTTGAAAATCAATATCCTGAGCTTATCACTCCTGATTCTCCTACTCAGAGGGTAGGTTTTAAGCCTGCTGAAGGTTTTAAAGAAGTTCCTCATGCTGAACCTATGCTTTCCTTAGACGATGCTATGAACGAAAATGAGGTTATAGAGTTTGATAAAAGAATAAAAAGATTTCTTGGCCTTTCAGAAAATGAACCTATAGAATATACAGTTGAGCCTAAGATTGATGGGGTTGCAGTAGAATTAACTTATGAAAATGGAGTTTTAACTGTAGCTTCAACCCGAGGTGACGGATATGTAGGAGAAGAGATCACTAACAATGTAAAGACCATTAAAACTATTCCTTTAAAAATTAGAAAATTTGCAGAGGATGCACCAGAAATTCCTATAAGAGTTGATATTAGAGGAGAAATTTATTTAAATAAGGAAGAATTTGAAAAAATAAATAGGGAGAGAATTTTAAAGGGAGAAATTCCCTTTGCCAATCCGAGAAATGCAGCTGCAGGTTCTTTAAGACAACTTGATCCCTCTATTACTGCCCAAAGGAAATTAGATATTTTCTGTTATGGAGTTGGTAAGGTAGAAGGTTATAGGTTTACTACTCAGTGGGAAGTTTTACAGGTTTTACCTAACTGGGGCTTTAAAGTAAATCCCTATGTTAAGTTGGTAAA
This sequence comes from Thermodesulfobacteriaceae bacterium, assembly GCA_025062245.1. Lineage (GTDB taxonomy): Bacteria > Desulfobacterota > Thermodesulfobacteria > Thermodesulfobacteriales > Thermodesulfobacteriaceae > Thermodesulfobacterium. Next base: position 18,073 of record JANXAD010000015.1, read on the forward strand.
AGATATTAAAGAAGCCATAGAATACCATCATGAGATGGAAAAAATAAGAGATACTCTTCCCTATGAAACAGATGGAATAGTGATAAAGGTAAACGAGCTTTCTTTATGGGAAAAATTGGGAACCAAGGCTCGTTCTCCCAGATACGCTTTAGCCTATAAGTTTCAACCTACTCAGTCAACCACTCAACTTTTAGAGGTAGTCTTTCAAGTAGGAAGAACTGGAGCTATAACTCCGGTAGCTATTTTAAAACCTGTTCAAATTGGAGGAGTAGTAGTTGAAAGAGCTACCCTACACAATGAAGACTATATTAAAAATTTAGATATAAGAGTAGGAGATTGGGTTTTAGTTCAAAGAGCAGGGGACGTAATTCCTCAAATAGTTATGCCCATAAAGGAAAGAAGAACTGGAGAAGAAAAAGAGATAGCTTTTCCTACCCATTGTCCTATCTGTGAAAGTAAACTTGTTAAAAAACCTGAAGAAGCTGTCTGGAGATGTCCTAATTCCAATTGCTATGCCTCTTTGGTTAGAAAAATTCTACATTTGGCCAGCAGAAATGCTATGAATATCGAAGGATTGGGAGATAAGGTTGCACAGGCTTTAGTTGATAAAGGTTTAGTGCAAAATGTTGCTGATCTTTTTTATTTAAAAACTGAAGATTTTATGAAACTTCCAGGCTTTGCTTATAAAAAGGCTAAAAATCTCTATGAAGCTATCCAAAAAAGTAAGAAAACCACTTTACCCAAATTTATCTATGCTTTAGGAATAAGACATGTAGGAGAGGCTATGGCTCAACTTTTAGCTGAAAGATTTAAAACCTTAGAGAGACTTATGAATGCTTCCATGGCAGACTTATTAAATATTTCAGGAATAGGATATGAAGTAGCTAAGTCTATCGTAGAATTTTTTAAAAACGAAGAGCATCAAAAGATTATTAAAAGGATTCTTGAAGCAGGAGTTACTTTCTTAGAAAAAGAAGAGAAAAAGCCTAAAATCTTAGAGGGACTTACCTTTGTTTTCACCGGAACTCTAAAATCCATGGGCAGAGAGGATGCCAAAAAAAGAGTTTTAGACTTAGGAGGAAGGGTAAGTGATTCTGTATCTAAAGGAGTAAACTATGTAGTGGTAGGAGAAGCTCCTGGTTCTAAATATCAAAAAGCCCTTCAATTAGGAATTAAAGTTCTTAAAGAAGAAGAGTTTCTTAAGATGATAGAAAGTGTTTAAAAATTTCACTACTTTTTAAAAATAATAGAATTAACTTCTTCCAAAGTTTGGGAAGCTATTTTCTTAGCTTTATCTATTCCTATTTGAAGAAGATCTTTCCAATCTTTTCTCTTTTCAAGTTCTTTTCTTCTTTCCCAGATAGGCTCTAAAAATTTTAACACCCTTTCACTTAACCTTTTTTTACATTCCACACATCCCAGAAGGGCTTTTTTACAGTCTTCTACCACCTCTTTTTTTTCCTCTTCAGAATAATAAAGTCTTATTAGATTAAAGGCTACGCATCGGTTTTCTGGATCTCCGGGATCACTTTTTCTAGGTCTTGCAATGTCTGTTATATAGGCTTCAACTTTTTTTCTTACCTCTTTCTCCGAATCTATTAAGAAGATAGCATTTCCATAACTTTTGCTCATCTTTCTTCCATCTATCCCTGGAATTTTAGGAACCTCCGAAAGAAGCGCCTCTGGCTCTGGGAAATATTCTATCTTATAAAGATAATTAAATCGGCGAGCAATCTCTCGAGTTAGTTCCAAGTGGGGAACCTGGTCAAGTCCCACAGGAACTTTTTTAGCTTTATAAATTAAAATATCTGCTGCTTGCAAAACTGGATAACCTAAAAAGCCATAGGTTGCTAAATCTTTGTGTTTTAACTCCTGAATCATTTCTTTGTAAGTGGGATTTCTTTCTAACCAAGCTACCGGAGTTAACATTCCTAAGAGAAGATAAAGTTCTGCATGTTCCTTAATAGCAGATTGTAAAAACAGAATACTTTTTTCCGGAGAAAGTCCTACAGAGAGCCATTCTAAAAATAATTCCTTGGAATATTCAGAGATTTTATCAGGATTTTCGTATTCTGTAGTTAAAGCATGCCAGTCTGCTATAAAATAAAAACATTCATAAATTTCTTGAAGTTCTATCCAATTTTTTAAAACTCCATTTAAGTGTCCTAAATGAAGAGGTCCTGTAGGTCTCATTCCACTTAAAATTCTTACTTTTGCCAAGAGTCCTCCTTTTTTTTCTTAGTTTGTAAAAACTTTAATTTTAAAGTTCCATTTTAAAACTCTAGAAATCTTTGAGGATTTAACCACTCAAATTTTTGTAAAGGCTCAAGGGTATACCCATAAACTAAAATTAAAAAATACTTTTCTGGCTGTTTTTTTAAATCTTCTTGAATTGAAAAACTTAAAAAGTGAGAATCCTCTACAAGATTATAAAAGTAGGAATCTATTCCAAAAAAACCATCTAAAAAATGAGCTATAGTGTGAAAAAGCTTTGATAAATAGCCTTGGGGAAGATTTTTAAAATTTTCGGTTTTAGCAAAGCCAGCTTCTATCAATTCTTTAATAAAACCTTCAAGAATTTGCTGATTTTTTTGAAGAGCCTCTTCTAAATTTTTTAAAAATCCCTCATAGATACCGTTTAAAACATCCTTTATTTCGAATTGGTCATAGCGCACAAGTTCATAGCTTTTAAGAAAGTGTTTTACTTTAGAAATCGCTTCCTCTTTACTTTCGCCAGATACTAAAAAAAGATGTTCTATTTTTTGCATTTTACATTCCATTTTAAGTTTAAATTTTAAATTTAAATTTAATTTTAATCATCCTCTCTATTTTAGCAATGGTTTTTGTATATAAATCCATAAGATTTTAGACTTAAAAAGGAACCTTTTTACTTATAAAACCTTTGATAGTCTTTGAGCCATAATTTTATTATGATAATTAACCTATTGGGTGATATTTAAAGCTATCCCAAATTTAAATAATAGTAAAGATTTAAAAAATATTAAAACTGTTTTATTAGTGAAATACTTTATAAAAAATACCTTGAAGAAATTAAATTATTTATTAAATTGAAAATACTCCTAAAGATAGTTCTAAAAGAAATGAGGCAAAACTTAGAAATCCTTTCTAAAGGCAACTTGTTTTTACTAACTACTTACCAAAACTACAAAACATAGACTTGTAAAGAAGAACTAATTTTTTATGAATTTGAAAAAGGAGCTTAAGCCTATCCTCTTAGGTCTTTTTCTTTTTCTTTTTTTATATTTTTTTCCTAAGCCTGACCGGGTGCTCTCTGGAATAAGAGAGGGGGTGTTATTGCTCCATTGGTATATCAAAGAACATACCATCTTTTGTTTAATTCCTGCTTTTTATATTGCAGGAGCCATAGGAACCTTTCTTTCTAAAGAATCTATTTTAAAATATTTAGGGCCTGAGGCTCCTAAGATTCATGCTTACCTCATAGCTTCTGTTGCAGGAACGGTGTTAGCTGTTTGTTCTTGTACTGTTCTTCCGCTCTTTGCTGGGCTTTACTTACAAGGTGCTGGTATAGGACCTGCTACTACTTTTCTTTATTCAGGACCTGCCATCAATGTTTTAGCTATTGTTCTTACTACTAAAATCTTAGGAACCAAAATAGGCTTTTTTAGAGCAGTAGGTGCTATCTCTATGAGCTTAATTATTGGACTCTTAATGCACTTTATTTTTAAAAAACGCGAAAAAGCTCGTTTAGCCAATATCCCTATAACTTCCTCCTATATTCAGGGACCACCTTTAAAAATCTCTACTACCTTTTTAGCTACCTTAATAGGTATTTTGATATTGGTTACTTGGGAAGGAAGAGAAGGGATATCAGAAGTAATTTATAATTCCAAATGGATTTTAACCAGTTTTTTAGTCTTTTTTTTGTTTTTAGAATTGATTTTCTTTTTTAAAATAAATTTTTGGTATTTAGGAATTTTAGGAATTTTAGTTTCTTTCATTCAGCTTCTTATTCAAAATAAGGAAATTTCCTTTTTGGTGGGAACCTTAGGAATTTCTTATTTAGCCTATCAAAGGGGAGGAATAACTCGGGAATGGTTTGAAAATACCTATATCTTAGCTCGACAAATTTTTCCCTTTCTCTTTTTAGGAATCTTCATTTCGGGATTTCTCTTTGGTTTTAAATCTGAAGGCCTTATACCTCCATTTTATATAGAAATTCTTTTAGGGGGAGAGGATTTTTTTACCCATCTTTTAGCTTCCTTTATTTCTGCTCTTATGTATTTTGCTACTATAACTGAGGTTCCTATTATTCAAGGTCTTAAAAATGCAGGAATGAACTGGGGTCCTGCTTTAAGTATGCTTCTTGCCGGACCAGCTGTATCTCTTCCCAGCCTCTTAGCCTTAAAGAAAATCATGGGAGAAGTAAAAACCTTAGCTTTCTTATTTTTAACTGTTTTGTTTTCAGCTCTTTTTGGATATTTTTATCAAATTTTTATAATAAATTAAAGGTTTATAAGAGGAGGGATAAAATATGCCTAAGGAAATAAGAATTTTAGGAGTAGGTTGTGCTAAGTGTGAAGCCCTTTATGATAATGTTATTCAAGCCTTAGATGAGTTGGGTATAGAGGCAGAGGTAGTTCATATTAAAGATATGATAAAAATAGCCTCCCATGGAGTTATGACCACTCCAGGTCTTTGGGTAGACGGAAAACTTATTTCTCAAGGAAGAATTTTTTCGGTAGAAGAATTAAAAGAACTTTTTAAAAAACTATAGAAATTATTTACAATTAGGACAAAATCCATAGAATACAATTTGGAAATCCAATACCTGACAATCTTTTAATTTTTCAGGAATAAAGATATCATATTTACTTTCTATATCTAATATCTTACCACACCTTTTACACAAAAAATGGTGATGAAGAGAAATCTCGGGGTCATATCTTCTTTTGTGACTATCTATCCCCAATTCTTTTATTAAACCTTTTTCTATAAGAATTTCTAAGGTATTATATACTGTAGCAAAGGACATACTGGGGAATCTATCTTTTAAGGCATTATATATATCTTCTGCTGAGGGATGTTCTCGATTATTTTCTAAATATTCTAAAATAGCTAATCTTTGAGGAGTTAATTTAATTCCCAATTTTTTATATAAACCCAATTTTTCTTCTTTCATTTTTTTTTTCACCTCAACTCTATTATAATTCTAACTTACTACTATTTTTAATTTTTGCAATATTTTTAATTAATTTTATTTCTTTCCAGGAAAAATTTTTTAATCCTTGACAAAAATTTTTAATAATTTTAAAATTTTCTTCATCTTCAAAAATTATAGGAGTAAGAGGCCATTCCTTACATTTATAGGGTTTTACGGGATGGATTTTACAAATTTTTTTAATAGTATCAAAAAAAATACAATATCCATCTTGAATTTTCATCTCTATGCGTGTTTTGCTTTTTAAGAGGGTGTATTTTTTTAAAAATTCTTCAGTTGAAAGCCCCAAAAACTGAGATATATTTTGAATTTCCTTAGAAGAAATTGAGACTGTACTTTCTCCAGCACAACAAGCTCCACATCTTTTACATTCAAAGGTTTTTAGTGGCATAGGGAAGGGGATCTTGAAGACCGAGAGCTTTAAAAGCCTTTAATCTTAACTGACAAGAAGAACACTCTCCACAGGCTACCTCTTCACCTTTATAACAAGACCAGGTTAAATGAAAAGGTGTCCCTAATTTAATTCCTAATTCTATAATTTCTTTCTTATTAAGTTTCAATAAAGGTGCTACCACTTCAATTTGGGTTTCAGGCTTAGTTCCTATCCTTATAACCTCATTAAAGGTTTTAATAAAAATTTCTCTACAATCAGGATAACCAGAGAAATCAACCTCATTTACTCCGATGAAAATTTTTTTAGCACCTATCACTTCAGCCCAAGAAGTAGCTATACTTAAAAATATACCATTTCTAAAAGGGACATAGGTGGAGGGAATTTCTGAATTTTCAGAATTAGGAATTTCTAAAGTATTATTTGTTAAACTTGAACCCCCTATCTCTTTAAGAAAGTAGGCCTTGGCAATAAAAATTTTAAGGGGTTTAAAGAAATCACAGAGTTTTAAAAAGTATTCCAATTCTTTTTTTTCTGCTTTTTGTCCATATTGAATATGAAGAAAGGCTAATTGGTAGGTTTGAGAGGCAAGGGTGGCGCAAACCGCGCTATCCATTCCAGAACTTAAAAGAACTACAGCTAAATTCTTTTCCATAAAGAAAGAAGCGCCCCCAAGGGGATTTGAACCCCTGTCGCCGGCGTGAAAGGCCGGTGTCCTGGACCTGGCTAGACGATGGGGGCTTTACCTCTTTTCATTTGGGCCGGGCAGGATTCGAACCTGCGACTCCCAGCTTAAAAGGCTGGTACTCTGCCTTCTGAGTTACCGGCCCCCTTTAAATCAAAATTAAATATAATCTTAAACCTAATTTTTGTCAAGAATTCGAATTACCTCATTAAAAATCTAAAGGAAAAAGGTATCCTTGCCTTTACCACCTCTTATAACCATTGCTATGCCTCTTATCTTCTTACTCACCATACCAAAATCATCTACTTCAATTCCATTACTTTCCTTGAGATAGAGGCTAAGTCAATCTTAAGATATCTTATGAATTAAAGTTCACCCTGAGGCAACGAATGAAATTTTATTTTAAAATTTTAAATAAGGTCTTACGTCCGAAAGTAGATACTTTTAAAAAATAAAATTCCTATTAAAATTTAAACTCAGTTATGTTTAAAAAGAAAAAACTCCTTTTTTTAGTTTATTTTTTTATTTTTTTAGAAATAATTTTACTTCTTACTGAATTTATTCTAAATTTAAAAGGACTTACTCTCTGTAAATCTTATGGATGCGAAATTTTAGACCAATTTATAAAAATAGACCGACCCTATTTTTTAATCCTAGGGTTACTTTATTTTCTATGTATGTTACTCTTTATTTATCTTTACCATCAAACCAAAGGAAATCTATTTCGCTTAAGTATTCTTTTATTTTTAGGTGGAGGTTTTTCGGCCGAACTCATTTTTTCTTTTAGACAATTAATAGAAGTAAATCTTTTATGTTCTTTTTGCTTAACGGTAGCTTTTCTTTTCTTTTTAATTTTTATTTTTTCCTTACTTGTTTTAGCCTTACCATTTTCCCTTTCAGAGATGAGTTTTTTTACCATAGGAATTTTTTTAGGTTTAACTTTTTCTTTTTATTTAACAGCTATAAATTTGAAGCCTTTGACCAATCTTGAGACTCAAAATAATTTTCTTTTAATTTACTCTGACAATTGCCTTCACTGTAAAGAAGTTATAGAAAGTTTTAAAAACAACCATCTCACCTTAACCTTAATTCAAGCTGACTTTGCCTATCCTCTTATGAAGAAGTTAAACCTAAACCAAGTTCCTATTCTGATTCATCAGAGGTCCAAAGGAAACCTGGAGTTTTTTGTTGGAAAAAACCAAATTTTAGAATTTTTGAATACCCTAACTTTTAAAGCTCCTTTGATAGAAGGGCCTAAAAATCTTCCTAAGATTTATCGTTCCTCCAAGAGAAATCCCCATCTTTTAGAAGGGAGTTGTGAAAATGAAACTCAGGGAGTATGTGAAGTTAGATGAACTTTTTTTAAAAACTACTCAGATTGGAAGTCTTCCTGTTTTAGACATAGAAGAGGCTTTAAATTTAAGCTTTTCACTTGATATTCCAGCCTGGCCTCAACTTCCTAAATACGAAAAAGAATCTATGATTTTTCAGTTTATGGAAGGTTTTCCTGGTTGGAACCAAACTGATAATTTAATTCCAAACTTTTCTAAAATAGAAAAAGAGATTTTTAACTTTTATGAAACATATCTAAAAATAATAGAAGACCATCAATTTGAATTACTAAAAACATTTTCTCTTTCTGAAACCTCAGCCAGAGCTTTTATTCCTTTCATAAAGAAGGCTTTTAAGTTAAAACCTTCCATTTTGAAAGGACAAATTACTGGTCCCTTTACCTTAGGAATTAGTCTTAAAAACGAAGAAAAGAAAAGTCTTATTTTTGACGAAAGGTGGCAGGATCTATTAGTAAAATTTATAACCCTTAAAGCTTTAGCTCAAGCTTGGGAACTGAAAAAGGTGGATTCTAAAGTTATTATCTTTTTGGATGAGCCTGGACTTTCTGGTTTCGGAAGTTTATCCTTCATAACTATATCTAAGGATTTAGTCTTAAATATGATAAATGAAGTGGTTGAAACTTTACAAAAATATAACTTTATAGTCGGAATACATGTTTGTGCTAATACTTCCTGGGACTTAGTTTTAGAATCTTCTGTTCAAATTTTAAGTTTTGATAGTTTCAATTTCTTTGACAAACTTATAATCTATGAAAAATTTCTTAAAAAGTTTTTAGAAAGGGGATTTTTAGCTTGGGGATTGGTTCCAACAGAAAAGGAAACCTTAACCCAAATTTCCCTAGAGGGGATTTTTCAAAAATTTACCTTTCAACTTAAAATTCTTTCAGAAAAATTAAAAATTTCTAAAGAGGAAATTTTAGAAAAAAGTTTATTTACACCCTCTTGTGGACTTGGTAATTTAGAGGTTTCCTTAGCTAAAAAAGCTTTAGACTTTTTAAAAAACTTTCCACTCTTAGTAGAGTCTCACTTAAAATTTTAAAAATGAAGTTTAAACTTTCTCACCCTTTAAAATTTTTAAAGGAACTTAATGTTCTAATTATATCTGCTTAACTTTTACTTAATTAATAATAGCCATGTAAACAGTTTATGGTTTAGAAGAAAAATTTTTGCCATTTTACAGGTTTAAAAATCTTTACAAAATTTTTGTGCACTATGTAATGAAATAGGAAAGTCTACCGCTCAAAACTTTGAGCAACGATGATGCCCCTTTACTGAGCTAACTTTAAAGCACTTCTCTTTGCAAAATGGGTAACTATAAGTTTTACCACTTCAACCTCCCCAATTCTTTCTTTACAGCCTCAACTTTCCTTTCAAGCTCCTTAAAGGTTCTTTCAAAGTCCTTCTTAGTTTCCTCAAGCCTAAGTTTAGCCTCTCCTACTATGTAAACTTCTTGAAAATCCCCCAAAGTCTTTTCTTAGCTTGTCTAAATCCTCTCTGGTTTTTCTTAAACCCTCTGCAAGCTTTCTTATCTCTTCTTCAGTTTTTTGCCTGAGCTTGAGCTAAGGCTTCAACCTTTTCGGTAAGAACATTTAGTTTTTCTGTAAGAACCTCTACAGCTCTTTTAAGCTCTATAAAATCCTCCTTCTTTCCTATACCTTCCCAAGATTTTTCTTTATGGTCTTTAAAATTTTGATAAAAGCCCTTTTTAAAGAAGGTTCAAGCTTTTCTAACTCCTCAAAAAGCTCTACTGAAAAAATATCCATCTTCTCTCCTCTTCTCAAGTATACCTAAAATCCAAAATAAAATATCTTCTCAAAATTCCAAGCTAATTTAGAATTAACTATTAAAGGATCTTTTTTCTTGATATCTTAGGGAAAAGGAAGCATAAGAGCAATTATATTTAGAATTTTTAATAAGGCTAAGATGAAGCTTTTTAAATTTTTTATGAAAGGATTTGAATTTCGAGTTGCTTAAATCCTATAAATTTTGTAAAATATGATAAAAAAATACTTTAAATAAAAGGTAGAGCTTTATGTTTTTAAACCTTTTGGAAGAACTTTCTCCTATGACCTTTGAGAAATACATGGAACTTTGTCTTTATCATCCAGAATATGGATATTATACCAGAGGAAATTTGCCGGGCAAAAGAGGAGATTATTTAACCTCTCCTTGTGTTCACAAAGTTTTTGGAGCTACCTTAGCTCTTCAAATTTTAGAAATCTTTGAGCTCTTAGAAAGACCCTCTAACTTTGTTATAGTCGAAGCAGGGGCGGGACAGGGTTATTTAGCTTTAGACATCTTGAGTTACCTCTTAAAAAAGGGATATACCTTTAAATATTATATTATAGAACCCTTTTCTATCTTAAGAGCTGTTCAAGAGGAAATTTTAGCAGAGTTTAAAAATCAAGTAGTATGGTATGAAGATTTGGAAAGGGTGCCCCCTTTTTATGGAGTTTTTATATCTAATGAACTTTTCGATGCCTTCCCGGTGCATTTAATTCAGAAGGAAAAGGACCAATTGAAAGAAATTTGGATAACCGTAGAAAGAGGAAAAGTTAAAGAATTTCTTGGAGAATTGGAGGAACCCCAGATTTTAAAAATAGTAAATCCCTATTTAAACTTTTGGATAGATGGATATAGAACTGAGGTTAATTTAAAAGCTGAACCTTTTTATAAAAGTTTATCTAAAAAATTAAGAATTGGTGCTATTATAATTATTGATTATGGATATCCAAGACAAGACTATTATGCTCCTGAAAGATATATAGGAACTTTACTTTGTTATTATAAACATAGAGTAGTCCAAAATCCCTATTTTAAACCAGGGCATATAGATATAACGGCTCATGTAGATTTTACTCTTTTAAGAGAACTGGGAGAAAAATTTGGTTTTATTAATCTTGGTTTTACTCAGCAAGGAGCTTTTTTAGCCTCCTTAGGGGTGGAAAGAGTTCTTTATGAAGTTTCAGAAGGAAGTTGGAAGGATAGAGAAGCTTTAAAACTCTTAATCTTTCCAGAAGGTTTTGGAACTTCTCACTGGGTTTTAATTCAGGGAAGATTTTTAAATCTAAGTTTAAGACCTAAACTTAAAGCCTTTTTATTAAGTAATAGATTAAATTTACTTTATCAATAATTTCTTAGTAAGAACTATAGCTAAAAGCAGAAGCCAAAAGATTGCCCCAGCTAAACCCCAAAAATTTCCATATTTTACAAAATAGGTAAGTTCTGAAAGAGGTTTTACTTCTCCCTCCAAAAGAACTTCTTCTTCCAGTTGACTTTGAATTAAAACTCTTCCCAAAGGATCTATAATTCCCGTAATTCCTGTATTAGCTACTTGGATAGTATAGCGTCTGGCTTCTACTGCTCTAACTTGGGCCATCTGAAAGTGCTGGGAAGGAGCAGAAGTTTTTCCAAACCAAGCATCATTGGTAGCAATAAAAACAAGTTGAGACCCCTCTTTAACCCTCTTTTGCAAAAGTTCTGGAAAGGCACTTTCAAAACAGATAAGAGGAGTAATCTGGTAAGTAAAATTATTAACTTTAGTAGTAAGATTTTTAGAAGTCCCAGGCTTTAAAACATCGGAAACCACCGAGATTTCCTTTAAAAAGGGAAAATATTTACCCAAGGGAACATATTCTCCAAAGGGCACTAACTTTTCCTTATCATAAAAATCTATTATTTCACCTTCATTCCAGGTTATTAAACTGTTATAAATTTTAGGTTCCCTTTCAGTGTAGCTTAGTCTAAAAGTTCCCACTATAAAGGAAGGTTTCTTTAAAAACAATTGGGCTTCTATCTCTGTTAAGAGTTTAATAAGTTTTAAAGTATAGTCCCTTTCATAGGGAAAGTAAAAGGGAAAAGCCGTTTCGGGAAAGAGGATTAAGTCTGGTTTTAAAGAGAGGGTTTTTAAGGAAAGTTCAGTGTAAACTTTAAAAGAATAATCTAACTCTTTAATCTTTTTTAGTTCCTGGGGAATATTTCCTTGAAGAAGAGCAACCTTTAAAGTTTTAGGATTTTCTTTAAGGTTTTTTTCCCAACTAAACTTTTTCCAAAAACCAAATCCTATAACCAGAATTAAGATAATTAAAAAGCCAATTTGTTTTTTAAAAAAAGAGAGGTCTATCCTTTTAAAATTTAAAAAATACCAGATAAGAAAGTAAATCCAATAGTTAACAAGAACTACTAAAAAACTTAAACCCCAAACTCCCCATATTTCAGCTGATTGTAAAAAAATTAGATAATTAGATAAGAGATACCCTGCTTTTCCCCAAGGAAAACCTGTAAAAAGTTTACTTCTTAGATATTCAAGGCCTACCCAACTTAAAGCTAAGGATAATCCCTTTAAGAAGCCGGGATTTTGAAAAGTCTTCAAAAAACTAGAATGGATTCCCCAAAACCAACTATAATAGAAAGCCAAATAGAGAGAAAGTAAAGATAGGAGAAAAAGGGCAAAAGGAAGAGAAAGTTCTCCATACTTGGTCATAGTATAAACTAACCAATAAAGTAAAGTGCTAAAATGGACCCATCCAAAAATTAAGCCTGAAATCCAAGGATTAGCTCTGCAAAAAAGAAGAGGTAATAAAAAAAACCAGCTTAAAAAGTGTAAATTCCACTTAGGAAAGGAAAGGGTGAATAAAATCCCAGATAAAAGGGGCCCAAAGAGTTCTTTATTAATTTTCTTTCTTAAGTTTAACTTTAAGTTCTTCAATTTTTTTGGGAGAGGCCCTTAAAATTTGAATTTGTAAAGGAGGAATTTCAAAATATTCTCCTTCCTGAGGAATCCTACTTAGATAATGGATGATTAATCCTGAAATAGTTTCAAAATCCCCCTTAGGTAGCTCTATTCCCCAACATTTTTCTAATTCCCTTATTTTAGTATGTCCAGGAATTAAAAACCAGCCCTCTTTATCACAATGGAAAGGTCTTTTTTCACTATAGATAAGTTCTTCCAATACATTTTTCAAGCATAAAATTCCAGTTAACTCCGACCACTCATCTACTACAAAGGCTACTTTTAAATTTTTTTCAATTAATTTTTCTATAGCAACCATTATAGAGAGATTTTCCGGAACTATTAAAGGAGGCTTAATAAATTTTTGCCAACCAAATTCAGATCTATTAAAACCAAGAGCTAAATTTTTTAAGGAAATATAACCTATAAAATGGTCTAAGGTCTCCTTATACACAGGATAAAAGTAGTGAGGATGGTTAGAAACTATCTCTTTTACCTTAGCCCAACTACAGGACTCTTCTAAACCAACTAAATTGCTTCTTGGTAAAGTGAAGTCCCTAACTTCTAAATCTCGTAAACTAAATATTTCTAAAATAAGTTTTTCTTCAAAAAGAGAAAGAACTCCCTCTTTTTTAAGGTCATCTAAAAATTTCTCTATCTCTTCTTTAATTTCAGAAAAACTTCTTGATCTTTTTTTAAAAAGGAACTTAAAAAACTCCCAAAAAGAAGGTTCTTCCATTTTAAGAAATTTTTAAAAATTGAAAATATTCTGAGTTTCTAAATAATTTATATAGTTTTTTACTGCATCTTCCAACTCCCACATAGAATTATTATAACCCACTTTTCTTAACTTACTAATCTCTGCTTGGGTAAAGTATTGATACTGAGTTTTCAGATTCTCAGGCATTTCAATATATTCAATTTTAGGTTCCAAATTTAAAGCTCTAAAAACTGCTTGAGCTAAATCGTTAAAAGAACGAGCCTTACCAGTTCCCACATTAAAAATACCTTTGAGGTGGGGATTTTCCAAAAAGTATAAAGTAACCTCTACTGCATCTTTTACATAGATAAAATCCCTTAATTGCCCTCCATCCTGAAAATTGGGATGATAGGATTTAAATAGCCGAATTTTTCCTTCCTTTTTAATTTGTTCATAGGCTTTTAAGACCACGCTTCTCATCTCTCCCTTATGAAACTCTCTTTCTCCGAAAACATTGAAATATTTGAGTCCTACCACCCGATTAAGAAGTTCATGCCGATAAAGCCATAAATCAAAAAGATGTTTAAAAAAACCATAGGGATTTAAAGGTTTTAATTGAGGAAGAAGGGTTTCCTCATCTGAAAAGCCTAAGGAACCATCTCCATAGGTGGCAGCCGAAGAAGCATAAATAAAGTGAACATGATTCTCTAAAGCAAAACGAGCTAAAATCTGAGAATATTGATAATTGTTTTTATAAAAATAGTAGGCATCCTTTACGGTGGTATCACTACAAGCTCCTAAATGAATAATAGCTGAAACTTTTCTAAAATTTCCCTTCTGAATGAAAACTAAGAAATCTTCTTTATCTATATAGTCTAAAAAATTAAGACCTATGAGATTTTTCCATTTAAAATCTGAGGTTAGATGATCTACAATTAGGATTCTTTCTTCTCCCCTTTGATTTAATGCTAAAACTAAATTAGAACCTATAAAGCCAGCTCCACCTGTAACAATTATCTCAGGTTTTTTCAAGGTTTACCCTCTTGTTTTTAAAATAAATTTTTATATCATTTTTTTTATTAAAAGCAAGCTTTAAAATTTGGACTTCCTTATGCTTTTAGATTTAAAAGTAGTTAATCTTGTTCTTATAGAGTTTGTTCATCTATCCTTTGATAAGGGTTTTACAGTTTTTACAGGAGAAACAGGCACAGGAAAATCCCTTTTAGTTAAAGCTATCAAACTTCTTCTTGGAGAAAAGGGAGGCAGTCACTATCTAAGACAGGGAGCTAAAGAGGGGGAAATAGAAGCTCTAATCTGGGGTGGAGAAAAACTTTATAAAAAACTTCAAGAAATGGGCTACACTCCCTCGGAAGAAATTCATCTTAAAAGAATTTTTTCTCCCCATCGCCAGAAGGTTTATTTAAACGGTTCTCCTGCTACTTTAAATGAACTTTCCCATCTTACCAAGGACTTAATTATCCTTACCAGTCAACATGAATTTTATACCCTTTTGTCTCCTGAAAAACAACTTGAATTTATAGACCAGTTTCTTGGTCTTACTTCAGAACTAAAAGAATATCAGAATTTATTTTTAGAGTATAAAAACTTACGCTCCCAGCTTAAAGTTTTAGAAGAAAAGCTTTCTCAAACCCAGCTAAAAAAGGAGTTTTTGCTTTTCCAAATAAAAGAAATAGAAGAACTAAAGCCTAATCCCGATGAAGAAAAACATCTCTTAGAAGAAAGAAAAAGACTTAAAAATTTAACCCTTTTAAAGGAACGAACTAATTTTCTTTTACAACTTTTAAATCAGATAGAAGAAAACTTTTCAAGACTTCTTTCCCCTTTTCAAAGTTTAAGCCAATTAGAACCTAATTTTAAGGAAAACTTTTTAAAAGTTAATTCCCTTTATTACGAAATAAAAGATATTCAGAGAGATTTGAAAACCTATTTTGATCGGCTACCCGAAGATGATACTTCATTAAATGAAATAGAGGAAAGACTTTTTCAATACGATAAAATAAAAAGAAAGTATAGGAGAGACGCTGAGGGTATATTGAAATTGCTTGAAGAACTTAAAGAGGAATTAAGCTTGTTAGAATCTGGAGAAGAAAGGTTAGAGGAGTTAAAAAAGGAAGAAGAGAAATTAGAAAGTAAGCTAATAGATAAAGCTAAGAAATTAGGTGAAGAGAGACTTAAGGGTATCCCTAAACTTCAAAGTCTTTTAAAAAGGGAATTAAAAGACCTGGGAATAGAAAAGGCTGAATTTAAAATAGAATTAAAAAGTTTGGAACCTAAGGTTGAAAATTTAAGTTTTACGGGCTTGGAGGAAGTAAACTTTTTGTTTTCTTCTAATCCAGGAGTTCCTTTGAAACCTTTAGAAAAAGTAGCTTCAGGGGGTGAACTTTCTCGCTTTTTCTTAGCTTGCAAAGCTCTTCTTAGAGAAGGAGTTGAAGCAGGTACTTTAATTTTTGATGAAGTTGATAGTGGTATCGGTGGAGTAACAGCTAAAAAGGTAGCTCAAAAATTAAAAGAGCTTTCCCATAATTATCAAATACTTTGCATAACCCATCTTCCTCAAATTGCAGTATTAGCTGATACTCACTATGTGGTAGAAAAGGAATTAGCTGAAAGGGAGACTAAAACAAGAATAAAAAAATTAGAAAGGGAAGATAGGATCAAAGAAATAGCCAGAATGTTAGGAGCATCTGAGTTATCCAATTTTAATGCTCTACAAAGTTTTTTAAAAAATTTAGGTTTTTCTATATAAGACAAACAGTTAAAACACACATAAGCTCCTCTTCCCTGTTCTTTTTGGGTCTCATCTATAATAATACAATTATTTTTTAAACAAAAACGAGTTAAAGTTCTCTTAGGAAATTTATGTTTACAAAATACACAAGTCCTTTCAGGAACATGAAATTCCTTAGGCACTCAATTCTTTCTTAGTTTTTTCTAAGATTTTATGAACCTCATCTAAGGGGAATTTAATAATTTCTGCAACCTTTTCAGGAGGGGTTTCTATTAAGGTTTTTAAATCCTTAATATTAGCTTCGTAAAGATAACCTGCAATTTCGTCGGAAAGCCCTGTAATTTTGATAAGTTTTAAAAATTCAGGTTCCTGTCTTCTTAAAAATTGTGTTTCACTTAATATGTCAATTCTCCAACCCACAAGTTTGGAAGCCAGTCTTACATTTTCTCCCTTTTTACCTATAGCTAAGGATAGCTGATCATCAGGAACTATAACTTCCAAGGTTCTGTGAGCCTCATCCACAATCACCTTACTACATTCCGCAGGTGAAAGGGCATTATATACAAACTTGGCAGGATCTGGGTCCCAGGGCACTACATCTATCTTTTCTCCTTTTAATTCTTCTAAAATTACCCTAATTCTTGCTCCTCTTACTCCTACACAGGCTCCTACAGGATCTATGTTAGGATTAGTAGAGTAAACAGCTATTTTAGTTCTGGAACCCGGTTCTCTAGCTAAGTTTACAATTTTTACTATCCCTTCTTGAATCTCCGGAACTTCCTTTTCAAAAAGCTTTCTAACAAAAGCTGGATGAGAACGGGAAACCAAAATTTGAGGTTCCTTCTGGCGATAAACCTCTATAATTAGAGCTTTAATTCTATCACCTCTTCTGTAAGTTTCAGTAGGGATAGCCTCCTCTTCCGGTAAGAGAGCCTCTGCCTTTCCTAAGGATAAAATAATATCTCTTTTATTGAAGCGATGAACATATCCACTTACAATTTCTCCTAATTTGTTTTTGAATTCTTCATAAATAATTTGTTTTTCCGCTAATCTTAGCCTTTGAGAAAAGAGTTGTTTTACTATTTGAGCTGCAATTCTTCCTAAGTCAGCTAATTCAATTTTTTCACCAAGAATATCTCCAATTCCTACTTCCGGAGCTAACTTTTTAGCCTCTTCTAAAGAAATTTCACTTTCTATATTCTTAACTTGATCTACAACTTCCTTTAATTTATAAATTTCTATTTCTCCACTTTCTTCATCATATTTAACTTCTATCTTAGTTTTAGCTCCCAGTTTCTTTTTAGCTGCAGTTTTGATACCATCTAACAAAGCTTCTACTACTATTTCCTTAGAAAGACCTTTTTCTTTACTCAAAGATTCAACGATTTTCTTAAGTTCCCTTTGCATCTTCAAAGACTCCAAAAATTATTTAAAACTAATTTCAGGTTTTAAATTTGCCTTTTTAATGTTTTCTAGGGGAATTTCTAAATCTTTTTCTTCTACTCCTATTTTGATTAGATTTCCTTCAACTCCTAATAGGATACCGGTAAAGTTTTTTCTTCCTGAAACAGGATTTTTCAAAGTAACTTTTATTCTTTCTCCTTTAAATCTTTCGTAATCTTCCTTTTTAAGGAGAGGTCTTTCAATCCCTGGAGAAGAAACTTCCAGATGATAGGAATGGGGAATTAAATTTTCTCTATCTAAGATTTTCCCTACCATTTCACTTATTTTAGTACAATCTCCAAGAGTTACCCCTCCTGGTTTATCAATAAAAAGTCTTAAAACCCACCCGATTCTTTCTCTTCTCCATTCTAAATCTACTAATTCCATATTTTTTTTAAGCACCAGGGGTTCTATTAGATCTTTTAATTTTTCTTTGAGATTTTCTTTGGTAGTCATAAAAAAATAAAAGAGCGGGCAACGGGATTCGAACCCGCGACCCCCAGCTTGGGAAGCTGGTGCTCTACCCCTGAGCTATGCCCGCTTTATAAAACTTAAATAAAATTATAACTTATTCTAAAAAAATGACAAGGGAATACCTTCTTGATGAAGTTCAGCTGAGGAATTTTTAACCCTTAAGTAAGTCCTTTTACCTATTATTAAAGGATAATTATTCTTAATGTGTCCAAAGGGAAAATTATATCCAATGGGAAGATTTTCAGGTAAAAACTCTTTTATTTGTTCTAAAAACTCAAGAGGGTCAACCTTTCCTAAGGAACCTAAAATAAGCCCTTTAAAATGGTCTTTTTTAAGAGTAAAAAGTATTTGTAAAAAGGATCTTTCTAACCTATAAAGGGGCTCCTTAACATCCTCTATAAAAAGAAGAAAGGGTTCTTCCAGAGAAAAATAAGGAGTTCCACATAAACTTGCCAAAGTGGTTAAATTTCCTCCTATTAAAATCCCTTCTCCCTCACCCTCAATAAAGGCCTTTCCTTTAAGGAAATTACCCTTACCTCTAAATACAACTTCTTGAAGTAGCTCTAAATTTTTTTTACTTAAATTAGGTAAATTTAACACCATAGGAGCATGAAAACCTAACTTTTTAAATTTTTTATAGAAGTAAAGATGTAAAATAGTAATATCACTAAATCCTATTAAAAAAGGCAAAAAGGAAAACCTCTTAGTAGAACTGTTAAAAAGTTCTTCTAAATAGGGAAGAAGTTTTATAGCTCCAAATCCACCTCGAGTAGCCCAAATATGAGAAAATTCTCCGGTGCTTAAAATTTCAAAAAGTAAAAAAGCCCTAAAAGAAGGTGGTTCTGAAGAAAAGTCTACGAAAGATTTGTAAGATAATCCATAAGATTTTAATATTTTGAGAGCCCTTTCAAAAATAGATGGAGAGGGAGGACTTGAAGGAGAAAAAAGAGCAATTTTTATCTTTTTTTCCATAAAAAGTAAAGTCCTTCTAAAATAAGATAGGGTTCTACTTTTTCAATTTTTTGGGATAAAGGTGCTATTAAGTAAGCCAACCCTCCAGTAGCAATAACCTTGGGAGTGGTCTTCATTTCTTCCTCAAGTCTTTTAATAAGAAAATCTGTTAGACCAGTAAAACCCAAGATTAATCCACTCTTTAAAGCTGAAATAGTGTCCTTTCCAATGGCCTTTGAAGGAGGTTTAGATAAATCTATCTTAGGAAGTTTAGCAGTTTTCTTAAATAAAGCTTCAACGGCAATATAAATTCCAGGAGCAATAGCTCCCCCTAAATAAACCCCCTTTTCAGACACACAATCGAAAGTAATAGCTGTTCCAAAGTCCACTATAATTAAAGAAGTTTTATATTTTTCCCATCCAGCTAAGGCATTTACTAATCTATCTGCCCCTGCTTCAGTAGGATATAATAACTCAGTAGGTATACTTACCGTAGTGCTATCAGCTACTAATACCTCTTTTCCTAACCACCTTTGGCCCAACTCCTCCCAGTATTTTAGTAAAGGAGGAACTACACAAGAAATGGCAATTCCCTCAAGATTTTTAAGTTTAAGTTCAAAAAGTTCTAAAAAATTTTTAAGTAAAACCAGAAGTTCTTCAGAAGAAGCAGGAATTTGGGTTTTAAATCTAAAAAGAGCTTTAAGAATACCATCTCTTTCAAATACTCCACAAACTGTAGAAGTATTTCCAATATCAACAGTTAGTAACATTTTTTATCAACCAACAAACCCAACTATTCCTTTCTTTTCTCCAAAGAATCTCACAGCTAAAAGGGGTTAAAGCTTGTTTAAGTTCCTCTTCCATAGTAATTACAAAACCAGAAACTAAATAATACTTAGAGGTCCAAAAAGAAGGAAGTCCAAAAAGGTCTATTAGGAGTCCTTTGTAGAGATTAGCTAAAACTAAATCCACCTTTAAAGGAAGTAGTCTTTTAATATCACTTTCTATAATTTCTGCGGAAAGGCCATTTAAAGAAAGATTATGTTTAGTTACCTTAATACAAAGAGGATTTATATCTACAGCAGTAACTTTACTTCCCAATTTACTCCAAAGAAGGGTAAGTATTCCAGAACCACATCCAATATCTAATACCCTTTGAGGGAGACCAAAGGTTTGAAAAAACTCCCAACTACTTTCTAACATGAGAGAAGTAGTAGGATGGGTACCTTCTCCAAAGACTACACTGGGGTCAAAGACAATATCCCATTTTCCTTCATACCACACAGGAGCAACTTTGAAAGGACCCACTTCAAAAGGCTTGGGCATTCTTTTTTCATTCCACTCTGAATATTTAACCCTTTGTTTAAGATCCAGTTCTAAATGGTACTTTGTAATAAGCTCTTTGACTAAATCATCCTTCTCTTTATGAAAAAATAAGACTCCAATTCCATCTTCTTCCCAATAACCAATTAGGTCTTCTTCTTCTAAATCTCTCAAAGCTTTATGGGAATTTTTAAATCCATAAATATAGAGATCTTCGTATCTTTTATAAGGTCCTTTAAGCATTTCTCTGTTTTTCCATTTTAATTTTTTTTCTTAAAATCACAAGATTTAAAATTTTTAAAAAGCCCTTTGAAAATTTCGGCTTAAATTCAACTTTCTAAGCCTCTCTCTTGCCTATATTCTATCTCTCCCCCAATTTAATCCCTGCACACCATCATCTCCTCAAGCCCCTTAATCCTTCTCCTTATATGCCAATGAATCATAAGAAAGTTTTACCTAAAGCTCTTACCTATTTTTCCTTACCCCCTTACCGCTCTCAGTGATTGACAAAATCTACCTATAGTTGAAGGATCTTATACCTCCTTTCCTTCACCAAGCCCTAAATCTTTAAGATACCCCCCTTGTTTTTTGTATTTTTATTTTAAAAATTTTTTTAAATTATTAAATTTCACAGGGGTCTTTCTAAAAGTTTAAATTTTGATAGTTCTTTGAAAGTTGAATAGGAGGTTTGAGGGCAGGGGTCCCCTTAGGTAAAAAATGGCTTTCTATCTAAGACCCTTGACTTTTACATAAGTTCCGTAATGCCTCATTTAAAATTCTAAAGGAAATCTCTTTCATGGCTTCATTTAATTTTCTAAAGATAATTATCCCTATAAACACATCCGTTAACCCTTTATAGTCAACTTATTTTCTCTAATC
>JANXAD010000016.1 GCA_025062245.1 Thermodesulfobacteriaceae bacterium
GAGAAGGTGGAGTTTGAATTGAAGACCTATTCAGAGAGAAAATATGAGCAGGGATTACAGGAGGGATTACAAAAGGGATTACAAAAGGGAATACAAGAGGGATTACAAAAGGGATTACAGGAGGGATTATTAAGAGAGGCTCAAGAGATGGTGCTTGAGGTGGTAGAGGTTAAGCTTGGGAGAGTGCCTGAGGTGTTAAAAAGAGAGATTGAAGCAGAACAAGATAGAGAAAAACTAAAAAGACTTCATAGAGAATTAATAATTTCTTCTGAGCCTGAAAAAACCCTTCTTAACTTTGGCTATAGTTTAGATTAGTGCAATTCTTGGTGCTTTCTCACTAAGCCTTAAATCTTGAGAAACTCTTTGTTTTTTTATAATTTTTAAATCTTTTTTAGACAATTAAATTTTTCAAAGGTTTCTAAAAGTGTTTCAGCTATTTGAAATATTTCCTCAGGAGTTATGTTTTTCAGACAATTATAGTGTCTATAAGGACATTCCCTTTCAAAACAGGGACTACAGTTAAATTCCTTTTTTATTATTTTAGCTTTAGGATTTAGAGGCCCTGTTAACTCAGGGTCTGTGGAACCAAAAATAGCAATTTGGGGTTTTTCCAAACAAGCTGCAAGATGCATAAGTCCTGAATCGTTAGAAATAATAAGTTTAGAAAGAAAAAAAATTCCACTTACTGTAAGTAAATCTGTTTTACCACAAAGGTTATAAATACCTTTAGGATAACCCTCTTTTATAAACTCACCTAATTCTTTTTCTGAAGAACTTCCCACCACTAAAAGCTGATATCCCTTTTTAGAAAGCTTTTCTGCTAAAATTTTATAGTAATCTTTAGGCCATCTTTTGGCAAGACCGTAAGCAGCACCAGGTGCTAAAATCACAAAACTTTCCTCTAATCTTAAGCCTACTTTTTTAAAAAGCTTTTCTACCTTTTCAAAGATCTCTTCGCCTAAGTAAAGCTTTAAGGCTTTTTCTTTTATTTTAAAACCAAGTTCTTTTATTAAGTATAAATAATAGTCTCTCTGATGCATTTTTTGAGAAGGCACCTTTACAGCCTTAGTCAACAAGAACCTTCGTAAATCTGAAGCGTAACCCAACCTTTCTCTTATCCTTGCTCTAAAAAAAAGCCAAGCTGAAGAAAAGGAATTGGTAAGAAGAAGACCCCTCTGGGTTCTAAAAGGTTTTAAAGTTTCTAAATTTTTTTTGAAATTCTCTTTATAAAAGGGTAATACTTTAACCTTAGGAAAAAACTTGAAAAGTTCAACTATGGAGGGAGGACCAAAAAGATAGATTTCTTCATCTAAATTTAGAGAAAGGTTATAATAAACAGGAGTTGCCATAAGGGCATCTCCTAACCAATTAGGAATTCTTACTAACATAAAAAAGTCTCTTTATTACTAAAGTAGCGTAAGAACCCTTTTCTAAAAAAAACTTAAGCTTATAGGTTTTTTCATTAAGTTTTTCATAACTTAATTCCTTGGGAAAAACTACGGCTGGTCTGGGATAGGTTTTAAAAATAAGTCCTTTAATAAAGGTTCGAAAGTTTTTAAGCTCAGAAATTCCTTCTTTTTGTAAAACCTCGGAATAAATTTCCTTTAGGTTTAAAGCATTCAGAGTTTCTAACTTTAACTTAGGTGCTGGAAGAGGAAGCTTTAAACTTTTGAACTTTTCCCAAAGCTCTTCTGAAACTTCCTTATAAAAGTAAAATTCCCCTAAAAGATAGGGAACTTTGTAAAGTTTAAGGTTCATTTTCATTAAAAGTTCTTTTAAAATTTCATTCCAAAGATAACTTTGATAGGCATTACCCAAGAAAAAAAGGTATTCCTTATCTACTAAATTTAAAGCCCTTTTAAAAGTTCTTTTAGAGGGTTTATGTTGAGATAGAAACTCAATTAGATTTCTTTCCCATCCTATCTGAGCTAAATCTTTACATTTCTCAGGATTTTTCCAATTTTTTTTTAGACACTCTCTAAGTTTTC
This sequence comes from Thermodesulfobacteriaceae bacterium, assembly GCA_025062245.1. GTDB lineage: Bacteria > Desulfobacterota > Thermodesulfobacteria > Thermodesulfobacteriales > Thermodesulfobacteriaceae > Thermodesulfobacterium. The sequence goes on from JANXAD010000016.1 coordinate 1,989, forward strand.
TGGTTTTCTCTATGTCCACAGCACTCCCTTCTACTAACATCAAGTAAAGCGCTCTTTCAAAATTTCCTCTAATAACTTCTTTTACGGCAAATTCTTTACTACTTTTCACAGAACCAAATCTTTGCTCATCAAAGTAATTAGCTAATCCAAAAAGTTTTATTAATTCTATTTCTCTTTTTAGGTCTTCTTCCCTAATTTCAACCTCCCTTACAACTATTTCAAATCTATTTCCTAAGAGTAAATCTTTGCTTAGGGGACGGAAGGTTTGTCCTAAATAGATAAGCTCAAAATTTTTCTCTCTTAAGTCCCTTTTAGGTCCTCCCTTTATGGTTATAAACTGATGAGCCCAAGCCCTTTTGTCTTTTAGCCCCCCATAGCCTATCTCGTTCATAGAAATTCTAAATTTTTTAGCAATTTTTCCTATAGCATCCCAAGAAGAAATATCATACTTTTTAAGTAAATAAAAGGCATAATCTCCCTTTCCTTCTGGAACTAAGTCTATGATTTCGGAGACTACAAAATCCTCAATTTTTTCTTTGACTTTCACTAATCTTATAAAGAGACCTTTTAAAAATTTAGTCTAACTTAAATATTAATCGAACTTCTTTAAAAGTTCTTTAATTCCTCTCTTAACTTCCCACTAACTTGAGATCCTCTTTTACTCCCTAAACCTCTTTCTTTGCTATCCCTATCTGAAGTCAGGAAGAAACCTCCTTGTTTTTTCTATAATTTTATCTTAAAATCTCTGTTAAACCATTAAATTTTGCAAAACTTTCTCAAAAATTGTGATGGTTTTATTAGGGAATTTTTATATTTCGAAAAGTTAAAAACTTTATCTACTCTTTAGCTTTTTCTTCTATTTTTTCAATGTAACTTTTAATTGTTTTTCTCAATTCATCTTCATTTATAATTTCAAGATTATCGTTAACAAAATCGGAAAGATTAAGAACGATGTGATGTCTAATTTCTTTATCAAGGTCTATATCGAAAGCCATTTCTAAAAGGCTTCCCAGTGTCCCCCCTCTTTTTAACTCTCCTTCAAATTTTAAGTAAAGTTTATTTCCTACTCTTTCAGCTTCTATTTCGAGTTCATTAAGTGGGCTACCTGGCTTAACATACTCCATCTCGTGTTTATCACTTCCAAAATTAATTTTTTTAGGATACCACTTAAGCTCTTCAGTTATGATGTAGTGTATAGCCATAACTAATACATTATCCTTTTGAGCTATAATAGCTTGTTTTTTAAAAAAATCTTTAATTTTATCCAATAAACCCATTTTATCCCCCTTTGAGGATGTTAATTTTTAATCTCCCATAAGGCTATCATGGAACTATCCTATGTCAATAGGATGTATGAGACCATAGGATTTGGGACTGAGTAGAACTGGATTGTTCCCCATTTTTGGGCACCTTGAAGGTTAGGGTTAAATATGGCCTCTCAGAACAAAGGATCTACCTCAAATCTCATCTCTTAGCAAAGCTTATTCCCCTAAGGGCTTATCTCTCAGAGCTATCCTTAAGAGATTCTTTCTTGCATCTTCAACTTTTTATTATAGTCTCAAAAAGACCAAAAAAACCTGAAGAAAAGTATTTAAAAGGGTGGCTATAAAAAGATAACCCTTCTTTTAAAAGAGGAGGGGTATAAGGTTAACCACAAGAAGGTTTTGAGAATATGGCGAAAAGAGGGATTTTTAACAGGTATAAGTATTTTAAGAATAGGCATCGTAATAAGAGGAGAGAGGAACTTTTTAGTGGGGTAAGCGCAAATTTGGCAGGAGGGATGGAGGTCCTGAATTTAGGTCTAAAGCTTATCAGAGGTTGATAAATAAATGGCCTATAGAGAGTTTTCAGAGGGTTTGAAGGAGGGAGTGTTTTGGGAGGAAATGGATAAATGTAAATGGGTGCAAAAAATCCCACACCCTAACATTTTAATTGTCCAAATTTTGGGGGCATCTCAGGTGTCTAACTCTGCTCTCTCTTGTTCTGTAAGTTTTTTTTCTACAACTATAAGTAAATCCCAATCACTATCTTTTTTAGTCTTTCCCTCATATCTTCCATACCAAAGCCTTAAAAACCTCTACAATTTTCTGATTAAACTCTCTTTCCTGAGTAAGTAAATTTGAAAGCTCCTCTGAAGAGGCTTTCATCTTTTCCTCAAAAGAATTCTCCAAAACCTAAAACAACATACTTGTATTCATGAACCTCTATTTTTTTAGTTTCGCTAAAGCTTTCCAAAGCTTGTCTTCAAAATTGATATCTCTATCCATAGTTCTTTTCTAATTAATTTATTTTTCCCACACCTTCAGCCTTAAATTCTACCACAATTTTTAATTTACTTTTTACTGGAAAGGGCTGAGAGATTTTAAGACATCTTTCTACAGCCTGATTAAAAAGAGGTTCATCAGAACTTTGAAGAAATCTATAGTTTAATATTTCTCCCTTAGGCGAAATTTCTAAAGAGACTAAGGCTTTAAGACCGGACTTTTGTTTTAAATAAATGGGAACCTCAAAATTGGTTTGAAGTCTTCTTTTAATTAAAAGAAGAAGGCTTTCTGAAAAGTTTCCTGAAGGACCTCCTTCACCTTTTTGAACAGAACTTAAATTTTGAGTAGGGCTTAAAGTTTGTTCTTTACCTTGAGCTCCGGTTTCTTCTCCTTGAGATTTTCCTTTCAATCCCTTTATTTTACCTTCCAGTTCTCTTAATTCCTCTGAAGTTAACTTAGAAAACCCACTAACTTCTCTTCTAGCTCTTAGCTGACCTATTTTCTTATCTATAGTGTCTTCTTCCAAAACTTCTTTTTTAAACGCTTTAGTTGAAGGAGAGTCTGAAAAAGATTTAGGAATAGACTTAAAAGAGGGGCCTTCAAGTAGGGGGGAAACTAAACTTACCTTTATCTCTTCCTCTTTCATTTTGTGGGTTACTAAATAAAAGGAAGAAAAAAGACCTATTAAAAAAATAAGATTTAAAAATAGAGAAAGAAAGTAAGATAGTAAATGGAGGTTCATTAGTTTTCTGGTTGAGTTAGAAGTCCTAATTCTTTAAAACCGGCTCTTTTTAATTCCGAAAGCACCTGCGCTACTATTCCATAGGGACATTCTTTATCCGCTTCAATCTGCACTTCACCTACTAAGCCTTTACTTTTAGCTTCCTTAGCCCAAGAACCTAAAGCCGTAAGAGCTACCTCAGTTCCATAAACCTTTATCTTACCTTCCTTAGTAATGGTAATCTTAAGAGGTTCTCTTTCCTTTTGAGTTAAAGGATGATCCTTAGTTTTAGGAAGTTCTACCTCTATTCCCGAGGTTAAGAGAGGAGCTGTAATCATAAAAATAATTAAAATGACTAAAACAATATCTACTAAGGGTATGAGATTGATTTCTCCTTGTAAATCTTTACCTACTTTCATAGGCTAAAGAAAAAGGTTTTCTTCTGTAAGAAGTTTATCTCTTATATAAATTAAACTTTTTTCTAAAAGTTCTTCTTCTGAGGTTTCTAAATCCTTAGAGAAAAAATCTTCTCCATAGTCTTCTTTTAATTTTTCCTTAAAAGTAGGAAGATCATAAGCCATTAAAAAAATTAAATCTAAAATTTCTCCTGTAAGAGGAGTATTAGAGAATTTCTGTCTTTTTAAAATAACCTCTCCCCATAAATCGTTGTAGTAAAGATAGGGTCTAAGCCCCTGTTCTTCTAAATAATCCTTTATCTTTATAACTCTTTTTTCATAATGACCTTTACAGTGGGTTTCTCTAATAATTTTAAAAACCTCTTGATTTTTTCCCTCTTCATTTTTGGTTATAAAGCGAGCTAAGGGATAGAGACGGCAAGAAGAAGGTCTATCTTTATAAACTAAACAACCTTCTTCCTCTTTTAAGAAAGGGCAAGCAAAGGTGTGTGGGTTTATATTAATAGAAATTACAGGAAGTTGAGTTACTTCTCCCAAGTATAGTTCACCATATTTTTGGATAAAATCTTTTACTTCAAGATTTAGAGCCATTCTTAAACGTAAAAAGTCGTAGGGAGGAAGAACCAGCTTGACATCATAACAGCATCTATTGAAACAGGAGATGCCTTTGTAACAATTAAAGGCAAATTCATCTTCTAAGCTAAGATTTTGGGGGTCAAAAACAAAGTTATACATACCTTATTTAATAAAGGCTTTTTTTTCATCTACCAATTTGAATCTATCCTTTAATTTTTCAAGAACCTTGGGTAGGGTAGTATATTCCATTTCTTCAGGAGGAAGTCTGTGGGGTTCAAAGATTCCCTGTCTTCTTAAGAAGTTAGCCAAAAGTCCACAATCCTTTCTGGCTATTTCAAAAGCAGGGTCATCAAAAAGGTCTGAAGGTCCAATAAGATAGCCATCAGTAATTTGATAACCTGCAGCGATTACTCGTGGAGGACCATCAAAGCGGGTAGGTTTAGCATCTTTGAAAGAAACTGGCATAAGAGGTCCAGTATGAGAACCCCTCATCCAACCCTCAACCAACCAAGGACGAGCAAAGGGCTCTAAAATTTCCCCTATAGCTGGAAAACCAGCTTGAGACCTGATGATAAGAACAGGGTCATCCTTCCCTACATACCTTCCTGCCATAAGAGAAAGTTTTTGAGTAGAAGCAGAGGCTGCAATTTCTCCGTCAGATTTTCTATATACTGCTCTTACTACATACCTACTTGTGGCACCTATAAAAACTAAAAGATCATATAACTCTTCAGGAGTTCTTAAGGAAATATACATTCCGCTATAAACATCCATCACTTCAAATATAAATCCGTCATGCATGGAGGGATCTATGACTAATCCTGCAGTATTCATAGGATCTGCAAAAATTTCGTAAAGAGGTAGATTCCAAGCACTGGGGGAGGTTTTATCTGCAAAGAAGACCACCACAGGTTCACTTTTTCTTTCTACAAATTCCATCTCTGCCACTCCTGGACCCATTCCTCGAACATTTCCAGAGAAGGCATCTGCCAAAAGATCCTGTCCTGCTCCATACATTTTAAGTTTGGCAGCTACTTCTGTCCCTTCCTTAAAGGCATTCCAAGCTAATTCATGAACTTCAGAAGAATCAACCCCTTTAGTATGGGTCATAACTAAGGCAATATCGTCCCCACAAATTAGAACCGAGAGATCTCTAATTATACCTTTATCCTTTCCATCCTCAGCTACTTCTTGCACTTTATTTACCACATCCTTATAAACTGAAGAGTGTCCTACAAAACCACCTATATCAGCTTTTATTACCGAAAGGGTAATCTTCATAAAAAACCTCCTTCGAAAAATTTTCTTTTTATCCGAAAATATTATAAAATATTATTTAAAAATTGTAACCCAATTAAATTTAAATAAAATTTATTTTTATGGCAGAAGAAAAGGACAAAACGGCTGTAGCCCTTCAATATAACCCAGAAGAAGAGGTTCCTAAGGTTGTAGCTAAAGGGAAGGGCTACTTAGCTGAATTGATTTTAGAAATAGCTAAAAAATACGGAATTCCTATAAAAAAAGACGATAAATTAGTAAAAGAACTTTATAAATTAGAGTTAGAAAAACCTATTCCACCTGAACTCTATCAAGCTGTAGCTATAGTTCTATCTTGGGCACTTAGACTCAATCAGAAATTAAAAGAAAAAGTTCTTAAAAGTTTAGAAGAACGTTATTCTTCTAAATAAGAGATTTCTCCAGAAAGTATTTTGTGAATTTCTTCTTCGGTTTTCAAAATAAGTTCTCCCCTATCTCCTATATCTAAAACTTTTCCTACTATACTTTCCAGGGGCCTTTTTTCTAAATCAAAACCATATCTTACCCACTTACCTAAGGTATCTGAAAATTGTTTGAAATCCTTTACAATAAGATTTTCCACAGGATTTTCTTCCAAAAATTTTCTTTCATAAAATCTTAAAAAACCCAGATAAAAGGAAAGCCATTTTATAAAAAAGTAGAGCACTTTTTCTACTTTAACTTCTTGATTAAGTAAGGTTTTTAAGTTAATGGCCTTTAAAAACTCTGGGAAAGGATTATTAACATTAACTCCTATTCCTACAATATACCAGTCTTTATACCTTTCAATTAGCACTCCTGCTAACTTCTTTTCTTGATAATGCAAGTCGTTTATCCACTTAATCTTTACTTCCTTCAGATTAAATTCTTCCATACATCTTTTTAAGGCTAAACCAAAGATCAAAGAAAAAAGCCCTGTATTTTCAGGTAAAAACTCATCAAAAAGGGAAATAGCTATCCAAAGACCTCCCTTTTCTGCCCACCATCTTCTATTCCATCTACCCTTAGCTTGAGATAATTTGTCAGCCCAAATTATTCTTCCATTAGCTGTAGAAGGAAAAATTTCTAAAAGTTTTATAGCTATAGACATGGCTCTCTCTAAAAGGGGAAAATGCCAGATTTCCCTACCTAATTCCGGAAAGGAAAAGTTTAATTCTTGCCTCCCTAACTCCACTCCTCTTTAATACGCTTTATAATTTTTTCTAAATAAGGCAAATCCTTTTCAGGACAGAGTCCTATAAGAGGTTTTTCTGCAGGGACTACTTCAAAGGGAGAAAAGTAAAGCTTGTAAATTATAAAACTTCCCTCTTCTTCAAAGTAAATAGGAACCTCTCTTTTCATAAAACTCATAATAAGTAATTCATCCCCCTTTTTAACCTTTACCTTACCTAATCCCTGTTTTTCTATTCTTTGAAGTAAGGAGGGACTTAAAATATAACGAGCGGTCTCAGGAGCTCTAATAATATATAGGGTAGAAAGAAGAATCTCAGAAATTACTTCCTCTTGAGAGAGGGGATGTTGAATTTCTAAAACTATCTCTTCAGCTTCTACAAATTTATCCAGAAGATCTAATTTTAAATTTTTAACTATTCCATCAATTTTAGCCTTTATAACCTTTAAATTTTTTTCCCTTTCTAAGACAAAAAGAGGGGTTCCTGGTTTTTCTAACCACTTCCCAGAGGGACCTGAAACCCTATCTCCTTCTTTTACTTTAAACTCTCTAAGATAACCCGTATGGGGGGTTAAAACAGGATAAATTTTGAAAGGATGGGCTTTAAGATTTTTTAAAATCTCGTTTAATTGATTAAAATTAATTTCCATAATTTTCTATCTATAGTATAAGTTTTGACCTCCCATAGTAAGAAGGGCTGTAAAGATTTTTTTTCTTAACTCCCTTCTATCCCAGATACCCTGTATATGTCCTCTTTTTAGGGCATTCTCAGCACTGTGATAGTCAGGAGGCACATCTTGACCGGTAGTTTCACGAATTACCCTTGGACCTGCAAAACCTAAACGAGTTGACCTTAGAGCAAACTGATAGGGAGCAGAACCTAAAAAACTAGCTACTGGACCTGCATAGGAGTTATTATCATAAACTACAATATATAAACCACCAGCTTCTACATAATCTCTTACCGCTATAGTGCATCTTGGCATCTGGATCACTCCTAAAGTTCCCTCATGGATTCTTATTCCTCCTGTAGAGTGAACTAAAGCTAAAAAAGGACGCCGAGTAATTTTAGCTATTTCTATAGCTCTTATAAATTTTTCTCCCTCTGCTACTCCTACAGTTCCCTGTCTAAAATCTCCTATTAACATTACGGCAATTAAAGAAATACCTCCGATTTTAGCTTCAAAGGAAAGAAGAGCCGAATTTACACCTGTATTTTCCTTAGCTTCTCTTAATTTCTCACTATAACCCGCAAAATTTAAGGGATCGGTAGAGGAAATTTCGTCATTAAAGGTTCTTATACTTCCTTTGTCAAAAATATTATTTAAATACCAAGTATATTCTAAAGGAAAGTGATAATTACAATTGGGGCAAACTCCACAAAATTCTCCATATAGGTCTGGAACCCAAAGGTCTGGACATCCATATTTTTCTCCCTGAGGACAAGAAACCGTTTTATCTTCTAAGGCTAAAGGACTTTCGTAAGGAGTTGTTTCTTCAGGAATGTATTGAGACCCTATTCTGGGTTTAAGCTTCTTTCCTACAATAAGATTATAAACTGTTTTAACCGGATCTGAAACTGGTTTTAAAATCACAGAAGATTCACTACTTAGTTCTGATAAAAATTTTTTAAAACTTTTCTGTCCCTGTTTCAAAATTTTATACTTTATCTCGTTTTTTACCTTTAAACTTAAATTATGGCCCACCTCCATAAAAGATTTCATGATACTTTTTGGTTCATAAACAGCCCATTTACTTATCTTTCGGTATTTTTTAATTCTATTTTCCAATAGAATTTCCCTTTCATCTTCAGTTAAATCCCAGTCTACATAAAACTTAAAATTTTCCGAATCTTGTTTAGATAAAACATATTTTCTAAACATTTTTAAACTTTTAGTTTGAAGAACTATTTCATCAGTAGCCTTAATAAGTTCAACTTTTAACCTTCTAAAGAAATCAAAGTCCTTTTTACGAGCCCCTAAAGGTGGTTCAGGAACAATCCGATCTATAGTTCCTAATTTAAGGTTATCATAAGAGGTCAACTTTAAAAAGTTAGCACACTTTTCTACTAATTCCCGTGGAGGTCTTCCCTCCTTAAGATTGGCTTCAATAGCAGCTGCTCCTTCAGGGCTTATAACTGAATAATATCCCTTTTCAGCCATAAGCCGAAAATCAGTAAGTCCTATAGCCTCTGCCCCTCCCGATCCTCCCTCTGAAATAAAAGAAATGGTAGGAACCTTTAATCCAGCCATGTAATACAGATTCTTAGCAATCTGTTGAGCTGCCCCAGGATAATCTTCAATGGGATAGGCTCCGGGAGTAAAAATAAAAAAGTGAATAGGAATACCCTCAGTTTCAGCCATTTTCATATAACGCAAGGCCTTTTCATTTCCCCAGGGTTTAGCACTCCCTCCCTGTCTATATTCTTCCCCGTGTCCTTTTTCGTGCCCTATTACCATAACCTGATGAAAATAAAGTTCATTATCTACCTTACGAATTAACATAGCTTTAGCACAAACGATAGCAGGATCAAGGTTTATCTCTTTGTCTCCACCTAATTCCATATAATTGTCATAAACATTTTCTAAGATATCTTGAAGGGTAATCCTTTGAGGATGTCTTACTATTTTTACTATCTCATAGGGGGTCAAAGTTTCCTCAGCCTTTTGAAGTAAAAATTCTATCTTCTGGTTAGTACTCTCTATAAAACTCTTTAATTCTTCAACCGAATAGGAGTAAAAATTTTGGTGAACCTCTAAAAGCTTTTCTATCAAAGTTTGTATATCACAAAAATCTTCACCTTTAATATCCCTTATATAGATTGCCGTTTCCATAAGATGGGTCAATTTTTTATGTAACTCTATTTTCATTTTCTCAACTGGGTAAAAATTGATAAATTATTTCTAATTTTTCTTTAAGATACTCTTTATTGGTTTTTAATTTTTCACCCTTAGAGGTGACCCCTTCTATAATTAGATTTTCAAGAAATTCTTGAGCTCGCCTTTTAGCTAATTCAAAGTTTTCACCATATATTATAGCTAAAGCTAAATTAGGATCAAACTGGGTGGGAATGTTGTAAGGTTTATCTTGAGGAACATGGGTTCTTATGGTTAACCAGCTTTCTGGTTTCCACTTAAAATGGGTAATAGTTCCACTTAAAGGTTGAAAACCTTGAGAAACATCTTCAGCAATTAGTCTTAGTTCAATACTTGTTCCTTTAAAAAGGATCTCCTCTTGAGTATATTCTAATCTTTCTCCCAAAGCTACTTTTATTTGTTCTTTAATAAGATTTACAGAATTATTATTAATAAAAGAAATTTTACCTGAAATTTCATTTTCTACTTGAACTCGGGTGTTAACTTCCATAAGATAATATTTTCCTTCGGGAGTTACTAACCACTCCCAGGTACCTAAACTGTAATATCCAAAGTTTTTAGCTAACCTTAGGGAATATTTAATAATCTCGGATTCTATCTTTTGAAGATTAAGAGAAAAATTTTTGTTAAAGTCAAACCCAGGAGCTATTTCAATCCTTTTCTGTTTAAAAGGGCTTTGGATAGTACAATTTCTGGTGCCAAAGTGCACATATTCTCCTTTTTTACTTCCTAAAATTTGAACTTCCACATGTTGAATAACAGGAATCTTAGCTTCAATCAGTACTCCTTCATCTCCGAAAAGTCTTTTAGCATAAGCTCTAATTTTTCTAAAGACCGGTCTAACCTCTTCTAAATTTTTCACCTCCTCAATACCCATCCCCCCGCCACCAGCTGCAGCTTTAATAAATAAAGAGCGATACTCAAATCCTTCTTCCTTTAAAAGTTCTAATAGTTCTTCAGCCTTAAATTCTGCCTCTATTTCATTATAGATGGGTTCCGTAGTCCCTGGTATGACTGGAATTTTTAGTTGGGAAGCTAACTTTTTTAAATAGATCTTATTTCCTAAATCTCTGATAGCTTCCCAAGAGGGTCCTACAAAAATAAGTGGTCTTTCCCTTTTTTCAACTCTTCTGGCAAACCTGTAATCTTCAGAAAGAAAACCATATCCCGGATGTATTAGACTACATTTATTTTCATCTGCTACAGCTAATAAATCATTTATATCTCTATAATCAGAAATTCTAACCTTTTTCTTAGCTAACCTCACATGAAGAGACTCCTCATCCTCCTTGGTATAGACTGCTACATAGTCTAGCCCTAATTCTTCACAAGCTTCCATTATTCTTAAAGCTATTTCTCCCCGGTTAGCAATTAAAAGACGCTCTTTCATAGGATAAAAAATATTTAAAAGAGATTCCTAAGAATTAAACAATTCTTTCGTTCTGGACCAGTAGAAATCAAATAAATAGGAGTTTCTAAATATTCTTCTATAAGTTCTATATAAAGTTTAGCTTCAGAAGGTAGCTTCTCAAAGGAAGAAATCTGAGAAAGATCTTCTTTCCAGCCGGAAAGTTCCTTATAGATAGGTTTTATTTTATAAAAGTCTCCTAGGGTAGAAGGAATAGTGTAAAGCTCCTTTCCCTCCCACTGATAGCCAATACAAATTTTTAATTTTTCCAATCCAGAAAGCACATCTAATTTGGTAAGAGCTAAGGCTTTAATACTATTTAACCTTATAGCAGTTTTTACTAAGACCAAATCTAACCATCCACATCTTCTTGGTCTTCCGGTGGTAGAACCATATTCTCCTCCCTTTTCTCTTAGATATTCTCCCATTTCGTCCTTTAACTCAGTAGGGAAAGGACCTTCTCCTACTCTGGTAGTATAAGCCTTAACTATTCCCATAACTAAGTCAATCTCACAGGGACCAATTCCTGTTCCACAACAGGCGTTTCCTGCTAAAGTGTTAGAAGAAGTTACATAAGGATAGGTTCCATGATCTATGTCTAGAAAAGTTCCTTGAGCTCCTTCAAAAAGAAGTCTCTTTCCTTTCTTTTTAGCCTCCCAAATAATTAAAGATACATCCCTTAGGTAAGGTTTTAAATAGTTACCATATTCTATATATTTTTCATAGATCTCCTCCCAAACTAAGGGTTCACTTCCTAAATATTTTAGGAGGTAATTTTTTTCCTCTAAGACCACCTTTAATTTTTCTTTAAAGGTTTCAGGTGAAGTAAGTTCACTTAGTCTAAAACCCCTTCTTCCTATTTTGTCCTCATAACAAGGGCCTATTCCTCTTCCCGTAGTTCCTATACGGGAACGATTTAATTTAGCTTCACGAGCCAAATCCAATTTTTTATGATAGGGCATTATAGTATGAGCCTTTTCACTGATAATTAATTTTTCAGGAGTTACCTCAATTCCTTCTTTTTTTAAATTTTCTATTTCCTCTATAAGTACCTCTGGATCTACTACTACTCCATTTCCTATGATACAAACGGTATGGGAATGAAAAATTCCTGAAGGAATAAGATGGAGAATATATTTTTTTTGATTAATAACTAAGGTGTGTCCTGCATTATTTCCACCTTGAAACCTTATTACATAATCAACTTTTTCAGTTAGAACATCTACTATTTTACCCTTTCCTTCGTCTCCCCATTGAGTTCCTATTACCACTAAAGAAGACATAATTCCCCCTTAATCTTAGAGACTTTTCTCCTACAAAATATATCACAGCTTTAAAGATTGGGAAAGATAGAATCTTTCAGGTTTATACTCACATAGGGGTTCCTCTTCTAAGTAGTCACCTGTTAGCTCATAGGCTCTAGCGCGACACCCTCCACAGACTCTTATATACTCACACCTTCCACACTTTCCCTTATATAACTTAAAATTTCTTAAATCATTAAAAATTTGAGATCCCTCCCAAATTTCTTTAAATTTATTTTTTCTTAAATCTCCAGCTACAAGTTCTAAGTAACCACAAGGTTGAACCTCCCCTATATGGGATATAAAACAAAAACTTATACCTGCTAAGCAACCTCGAGTTATAGCATCTAATCCAAAGGTTTCTAAATTAACTAAAAGACCCTCTTCCTTGGCTCTTTCTCGCATTATTCGGTAATAAAAGGGTGCACAGGTAACTTTTAAATTAATAGCCGAATTTTTCTTTTGGTAATAAAACCAAGTTAATAATTTTTCTAATTCTTTAGAAAAAGTTACCTCCTCTTTAAGATTTTTACCTCTACCCACAGGAACTAAGACAAAGAGATGGTGTGCAGAGGCCCCAAGATTTTTGGCTAATTCGTGAATTTTAGGGATTTCTCTAAGGTTTAAATAGGTAACTGTGGTATTAATTTGAAAGGAAAGATTTACTTTTTTTAGAATTTTTATTCCCCTTAAAGCACCTTCAAAAGCTCCATAAACCTTTCTAAAAGAGTCATGGGTTTCAGCTCTTGCTCCATCAAGACTTATACTTATCTTAGAAATTCCAGCTTCTTTAAGCTCTAAAGCCAGTTCCTGAGTCAACAAAGTTCCATTAGTTGCCAAAACAGGATTTAATTCTAAGAATTTAGCTTCTTTGATAATTTCTAAGAGATCCTTTCTTAAAAGAGGTTCCCCTCCAGTAAGGATTAAAACAGGTTTTGATATTTCAGCTATTTCTTTTAATATTCTAAAAATTTCCTGAGTTTCAAGTTCTCCTTGATAAGGACCTTTAGAGGCAGATGCTCTACAATGAACACAATCGAGATTACAATTTCGAGTAAGTTCTAAAGCAATAAGCCGGGGTAAATAATTTGAAGATTTCATCTTTCTGAATAATTTTTTACATAATTTCTTAGAATTCCAATTCCTTCTATTTTAATTTCTACTACATCTCCATCTTTAAGAGCTCCTACCCCTGGTGGGGTTCCTGTAGCTATAATGTCTCCTGGATAAAGGGTCATAATATGGGCTACAAACTTAACTAATTCGTAGGGGTTAAAAAGGAGTTCTGAAGTAGAAGAATTTTGCTTTAACTCTCCATTTACATAGGTTTCTATTTTAAGATTTAAAGGATTAAGATTGGTCTCTATAAAGGGACCTAAGGGAGCAAAGGTATCAAAACTTTTACATCTACTCCACTGAAAATCTTTTTTTTGAAGATCTCTAGCTGTTACATCATTAAAACAGGTATACCCAAAAATAGCCTTTTCAACTTCTTCATAAGATTTGGGACGATAAAGTTTTTTTCCTATTACCACAGCTAACTCACCTTCATAGTGAACCTCTTTACTTTCAGGAGGAAGATAAATAATTTCCTCGGGTCCTATTACAGCAGAAGGAGGTTTAAAAAAGAAAAGGGGTTCCTTAGGCAAAGAAAGCCCAAGTTCCTTAGCATGATCTTTATAATTTAAACCTACACCAATAATCTTAGTAGGCCAAACAGGAGCTAAAATTTTTAAACTTTTAAGCTCATGCACTTCCTCGTAAGAAGGGATCCTATCTGGGGAATAGACCTCGGGTATTTCAATTACTTCTGAATCTAAAACTACTCCAAAAAAGACTCTCTCTCCTTTTTGAAATCTACCTATTTTCATCGCGCCTTAAAATTTTAGACTATTTTGAAAATATTACAATCCAGTTTCCTTTAATTTTTTGATTAATTCCTTTTGTTCAGCAGTAAGATAGGAGGGCATTTGAGGCATAAGAACTACATAAAGATCTCCTCTTTTCCCTCCCTCTAAGGGAAGACCTAAATTTCTCAGTTTAAGTTTGGCTCCTGGCTTGGTCATAGGAGGAACCTTAGCCTTAATTTTTTTACCTTCTAAGGTGGTGAATTCTATTTCATCTCCTAAGAAGAAACTGGTTATAGGAATTTCTCTTTCTATTATTAGGTTTCCATCCTCTACCTTGAAATCTTTATAAGAAGAAGAAACTAACTTCACTCTAAAAAGATAATTTTTTAAAGTTGGCCCTATCTTTTTAGTTATTCTTAAGACTTGTCCCTCCTTTACCCCTTGAGGAATTTTGATCTTTACCCTTTCAAAAGTTCCGGGTAAAAAAACCTCCTTTTCTCCTCCTCTAATCATCTCCTCTATGGTAAGAGGAAGTTCAGTCTGAATGGTTTCTTGATAACTTCCAAAGGGAGAACTTTCCTCTTCAAAGGGACCCCTAAATAGATTACTAAAAATTTCTCCCAAATCAAAAACAAAGGTTTGCCCACCCTTTTTATTTCTTTTACTAAAGAAAGCTCCTAAGTCTATTCCTAAATCTTTAAAAACATTTTCAAAGTCAAAACCCCTAAAGATATCTTCAGTAGTATATCTTCTTTCAAATTCTGCTGAACCATACAGGTCATATAATTTTCTTTTTTCAGGATCCGAAAGAACTGCATAGGCTTCATTTATTTCTTTAAATTTTTCTTCAGCTTCTTTACTTCCCCTATTTCTATCAGGATGATACTTCATAGCCAGCTTTCTATAGGCTCTTTTTATTTCTTCTTGGGTTGCATCTTTTTTAACTCCTAAGATTTTATAATAATCCTTAGACATAAAATTTTCACCCCTTAATTAACGAATTTCAAATCAAATTAAAAAATAAAACCATAGCTTAAAAAATCAAGGAAAAAAACTCTTTTTTATGCTTTGAGAAATTTTACCCCAGATTAAGAAAAATTTCTACACACAAGGTTTATGTTATTTTTAGTTTTAAAGTATTATTGACATTAAAAAAGGAACTTATAAAAAATTTTTTTTAGGCATAAATTTTGTATAAAAAGATATCTGAAAAAAATCTAATAAAGGAGGTAGGTTATGCACCACTTGGATCCAACCAAAATGAAAGATTGGGAAATAGCTTATGAAGCAGAAAAATTTATGAAAACCGTTTATCAGTTAGGTGACGAATTAGGCTTAACTAAGGAGGAGCTTTTACCCTATGGTCATTATGTGGCTAAGGTAGATTATAAGAAGGTTTTGGAAAGACTAAAAGATCGTCCTAATGGAAAGTATATCGATGTTACAGCTATTACTCCTACACCTTTAGGTGAGGGTAAAACTACTACTTTAATTGGTTTAGTTGAGGGTTTAGGAAAGAGAGGAAAAAATGTTATTGGAACCATAAGACAGCCTTCTGGTGGTCCTACCTTCAATATTAAAGGTAGTGCAGCTGGTGGTGGAATTGCTCAGGTAATTCCTTTGGATAAATTTTCCTTAGGTCTTACAGGGGATATTAATGCTATTATGAATGCCCATAATTTAGCTATGGTAGCTTTAACATCCAGAATGCAGCATGAAGCTAATTATGATGATGAAACCTTAGCTAAGAAAGGTTTAAGAAGATTAAATATTGATCCCAAAAGAGTTGAAATGGGATGGGTAATTGACTTTTGTGCTCAAGCTTTAAGACATATTGTTATTGGGCTGGGTGGTAAAAACGATGGATATCCTATGGAAAGTAAATTTTTCATTGCCGTAGCTTCTGAAGTTATGGCAATACTATCAGTTGCCAGAGACTTAAAAGATTTAAGAGAAAGAATTGGAAAAATAGTGGTAGCCTTTGATAAATTTGGTAATCCTGTTACTACAGAAGACTTAGAAGTTGCCGGTGCTATGACTGCTTGGTTAGTAGATGCTATTAATCCTAATCTTATGCAGACTATTGAGGGTCAGCCAGTGTTTGTCCATGCTGGTCCTTTTGCCAATATTGCTGTAGGACAATCTTCTATTATTGCAGATTATGTGGCTTTAAAATTGGGAGACTACATAGTCACAGAATCCGGATTTGCAGCAGATATTGGTTTTGAAAAGTTCTGGAATATTAAGTGCAGACTTTCTGGATTAGTTCCTAATGTAGTGGTAGTAGTAGCCACTATCAGAGCTCTTAAGTGCCACGGTGGAGCACCTATTCCCAGACCAGGTCAACCTATTCCTAAGGAATACTTAGAAGAAAGACTTGACTGGGTAGAAAAGGGATGTGACAATCTACTCCATTGTGTAAATATTGTTAAGAAAAGTGGAGCTATTCCTGTAGTTTGTATTAATAAGTTTTATGCCGATACTGAAAATGAAGTGAAATTGGTAAAAAAGATTTGTGAAGATGCAGGAGTGAGAGTAGCCTATTCAGATCATTGGTTAAAAGGTGGAGAGGGGGCCTTGGAACTTGCTGATGCTGTAATTGATGCCTGTGAAGAAAAGTCTGAATTTAGATTCCTTTATGAGGTTGATGAACCTGTTAAGACCAGAATTGAAAAGATTGCTAAGGAGGTATATGGAGCAGATGGAGTGGTTTATCTTCCTGCTGCGGAGGAAAAAATTAAGATGATTGAGGCTGATCCTGATTTGAGAAAAAATCCTATTTGTATGGTAAAGACCCATCTTTCTCTTTCTGATGATCCAACCAAGAAGGGTGTGCCTAAGGGATGGACCTTAAGAGTAAGAGATGTTCTTATTTTTAGAGGTTCTGGTTTTACGGTTCCCGTTGCTGGTGATATTAGCCTTATGCCTGGAACTGCTTCAGATCCAGCCTATAGAAGAATTGATGTAGATGTGGAGACCGGCAGAGTAAAAGGATTGTTCTAAAGAGTAAAAAGCCCCTCCTTTAAGGAGGGGCTTTTTAATTTTTAAAAAGAGGATTTTTTTAAAAAAACAGAAAATAAAAAAGGAGGGATTGAGATGTCAGCTAAAATAATAGATGGTGTAGCTATTTCTAAAGAGATTAGAGAGGGAATTAAAAAGGAGGTTCAAGAATTAAAGGAAAAGCATGGTATTACACCAGGATTAGTAACTATTTTAGTGGGAGAAAATCCGGCTTCTGTTTCTTATGTCACGGCTAAACAAAAGACAGCTCATGAACTTGGTTTTTATTCTATTCAAGAAAATTTACCTGAAAGTGTTCCAGAAGATGAACTTTTAAAAATGATTGAAAAATATAATAATGATCCTAAGATTCATGGAATTTTAGTTCAACTTCCCCTTCCCAAACATATTGATGAAAATAAGGTTATCTATGCTATAGATCCAAGAAAGGATGTGGATGGGTTTCATCCTGTAAATGTAGGCAAAATGGTAATTGGTCTTCCTTGCTTTTTACCTTGCACACCTTATGGAATTTTAGTTCTTTTGGATAAGTCAGGTGCTAAAGTAGATGGTGCTGAGGTAGTGGTGATTGGAAGAAGTAATATTGTAGGAAAACCAGTAGCTATTTTACTTTTCCAGAAGAGAAAACCGGTAGGAAATGCCACAGTTACTATTTGCCATACTGCAACCAAAGATATGGCCTTTCATACTAAAAGAGCGGATATTTTAATTGTAGCTGCAGGAAAGCCCAAAGTAGTTACAGCAGATATGGTAAAACCAGGGGTAGTAGTAATTGATGTGGGAGTAAATAGAATTGGCACTACTCCTGAAGGAAAGGCTAAACTTTGTGGAGATGTGGATTTTGATAGTGTAAAGGAAGTGGCTTCTGCGATTACTCCGGTTCCAGGTGGAGTTGGTCCTATGACTATTACTATGCTTATGAAAAATACCTTAGAATCTGCTAAGATGTGGGCGGGGCTTCCCTCCGAAGTAGGTTAATTTTTTTATTATTTAAAAATTTTTTTGAAGAACGATTGACTTTTATTTTTTTTGAATAATAATTATTACTAAGAAAAAAATTTAAAAAGGGGGTAGAGGAAATGATAGACCGTGAAGCAAGATTTGGTAGGGGGAAGCTCCCACTTCAGGATTGGGTAGCAAGTGAGCTTTATGAGAATGTACCTGAAGATTTTCTTACCATGCCTAAGAGAGTTCTTAGAAGAGGGGTTACTCCTTGTGCTTTCGGAAAGGGTGGAACCTGTTGTAAAGTTTGTAACATGGGACCTTGTCAAGTAGTGGAGGGAATTGAAGAATTAAAGGGTATTTGTGGAGCTACGGCAGCTACTATAGTGGCCAGAAACTTTGCTAGAATGGTAGCCGCTGGAACTTCAGCCCACTCTGACCATGGAAGGCATGTGGCTCATACTTTTTATGAGGCGGTTCATGGAGAGGCACCTTTCCAGATAAAGGACAAGAGAAAGTTGAGAGTCGTTGCTCAAGCTTTTGGAGTAGATTTAAATCTTCCTGAAGATGAAATGGCTAAGAGAGTGGCTGATGAGGCTATGAAGGCTTTTGGTCAGCAAGATGGGGAGTTAAAGTTTGCTTTAAGAGCTCCTAAAACTCTTATTGAAAAATGGAGAAGACACAGAGTTATACCCAGAGGAGTAGATAGAGAGGTAGTTGAGCTCTTACATAGAACCAGTGTAGGTGTGGACCAAGACTACAGACATATTCTTTTGGGAGCTGCCCGTTGTTCTTTGGCTGATGGTTGGGGTGGTTCTATGATTGCTACGGAGCTTCAAGATATTATGCTCGGGACTCCCACTCCTATTAAAACTAAAGTAAATATAGGACTTGCTACTATTAAAAAGGATCATGTAAATGTAGTAGTTCATGGACACGATCCTACCTTAGCTGAAGCTTTAGCGGTTTGTGCCAATGATCCTGAGATTATAGCTGAGGCTAAAAAAGTAGGAGCTAAGGGGGTTAATTTAACTGGTATTTGTTGTACTGGAAATGAAGTCTTAATGAGATATGGAATTCCTGTAGCTGGAAGTTTTACTCAACAGGAGACAGCTATTGGAACAGGAGCTATAGAAGCTGTAGTAGTTGATGTCCAGTGTATTATGTTAAATATAGTAGACATAGCTAAGTTCTTCCATACTGTAGTTATTACGACCAGTGAAATAGCCAAGATGCCTGGGGCCCATCATATAGAGTTTGAAACTTCAAGAGCTTTAGATATTGCTAAGGAAATTTTGAAAATGGCTATTTCTCGTTATCCCTATAGAGATCAAAGTAAAGTTAGAATACCTGAGCGTAGTGTGGATGTAATAGTAGGTTTTAGCCATGAGACTATTATGTATATGTTGGGTGGAAGATTTAGAGCTTCTTACAAGCCTTTAAATGAAAATGTAATTAATGGGAGAATTTTAGGGCTTGCAGCCTTTGCTGGTTGTGATAATTATAGGGTAGGGGAATCTATCACTATTGAAGCAGCTAAGGAGCTTATTGCTAATAATGTTCTTGTCTTAGCTACAGGATGTGCAGCTGTTAGACTTGGAACAGCTGGGCTTTTGAGACCTGAAGCGGCAGAACTTGCTGGACCAGGATTAAGGGAAGTTTTAGAGGCTGTAGGATGTCCTCCAGTTCTTCACATGGGTTCTTGTGTAGATAATTCAAGAATTCTCTTAGCAGCCACTGAAATTGTAAGAACCGGAGGACTTGGAGAAGACATATTCCAAATTCCAGCAGTTGGTGCAGCCCCTGAATGGATGAGTGAAAAGGCTATCGCTATTGGAATGTATTTTGTAACTACTGGAGTACAGGTAATCTTTGGCCCAACCTTTCCTACTCTTAATAGTAAAGAGGTTTGTGACTTTCTATTTAATGAAATAGAAGGTTATTTTGGAGGAAACTGGAGAGTAGCCAGAACGGCTAATGAGTTTGCCAATCTTATGATAGATAGAATTAATTTTGGTAGAAGAGGTCTTGGAATTGATGTGCCTAAGCCAAGAATCCTTTACGATATGGCTATGAGAAGAGCTTTAGCTGCTCCGAAGGTGGAAACTCCCCAACATGTGGTTGGATATTATGGTCCTATAGCTCTAAAAGGTAGTGTCGAAGAGAAAAGAGCCTAACTTTGATTAAAAGTGGTCAAGAGAGAATGAAAAATCTCTCTTGACCTTTTAAATTATTTTTATATACTTTTTAAAAAAGTTTAAAGGGGGATGAATAAAATGGGTAATGCCAAAGGTAAAGTTTTGATTTTAGGTGGTGGTATTGCAGGAATTCAATCTGCTTTAGATTTAGCAGATCTTGGGTATTATGTATATTTAGTGGAGAAGAAGGCCACCATTGGTGGGGTTATGGCTCAACTTGATAAGACTTTTCCCACCAATGACTGCAGTATATGAATTTTGGCTCCCAAGATGGTGGAGGCCGGTAGGTCTCCCAATATTGAAATTTTGACTTTAAGTGAAGTTGAAAGTATTGAGGGAGAACCTGGAAATTTTAAGGTTAAAGTTAAAATAAATCCCCGTTATATAGATCCAGCTAAGTGTACTGCTTGTGGAGATTGTGCTAAATATTGTCCCAGATTGGCTATAGATTATTTTAATGCCAATTTAACTTTTACTCGTTCTGCTCGTATAGATCTTCCTCAAGCAGTTCCCACTATCTATTATATAGATGCTGAGACTTGTTTACATTTAAATTATGAAACCTGCATGCTTTGTACTAATATTTGTGGACCTAACGCTATAGATTTTTCTCAAAAGCCTGAATATAAAGAATTAGAAGTAGGAGCGATTATTATAGCTCCTGGGTTTGGTCCTGTTCCTCAAGAAGCTTTAGAAAAATTTGGTTATGGAATTTATGACGATGTGTTAACCAGTATTGAAGTTGAGCGTATGACCTGTGTTTCTGGACCTACAGAGGGAGAGGTAATTAGACCTTCTGATTTTAAACATCCCAAAAAAATAGCCTATATTCAGTGTGTAGGTTCCCGTGATATTACTTGTGATAGAAATTATTGTTCTTCAGTTTGTTGTATGTATGCAGTAAAAGAGGCTACCATCATAAAGGAACACGAACCAGAGGCTGAAATAACTTTATATTTTATGGATGTAAGAACTCAAGGAAAGGGCTTTGATGAGGCTTTTAGAAATTTTGTAGAAAAATATGGAATGAAAATTGTCAGAGCAAGGCCTCCTAAGGTTGAAAAGGTTGGAGAAAAGATAGCTTTAACTTATGTAGATGAAGATGGTCAAAGAAAAAGAGAGCTTTATGATATGATAGTTCTTTCGGTAGGGCTTTCACCTCCTAAGGATGCAGAAAAGTTAGCTTCTGTTTTTGGAATAGATCTTAATGAATTCAGATTTGCTAAGACTTCAACTTTAAAACCTATTGAAACTAATCGTCCTGGCATTTATGTCATCGGAGCCTTCCAGGGGCCCAAGGATATTCCTGAAAGTGTTATGCAAGCCTCAGGTGGAGCAGCTACGGTTTCAGAAATTCTTAGAGAAGGAAGATTTAGTAGTTATATAGTAAAGGAGTATCCACCTGAAGATTTAGAACTTATGTCTGGAGAACCAAGAATTGGAGTATTTGTATGTCACTGTGGGGTAAATATTGCTGGAGTGGTAAATGTTAAGGAATTAGTAGAATATGCTAAAACCTTACCTAATGTGGTGCATGCTGAGAATTTGACCTATGCTTGTGCTCAAGATGCTTTAGAACATATTAAGAAGAAAATAAAAGAAGTTAAGCTTAATCGTGTAGTAGTTTCTGCTTGTTCTCCCAGAACCCATGAACCTCTTTTTCAAGATACTGTCCGTGAGGTAGGTCTAAATCTTGCTTTATTTGAAATGGCAAATATTAGAGACCAGTGCACTTGGGTTCATGCAGATAATCCTGAGAAGGCTGCCGAGAAGGCTAAGGATTTAATTAGAATGGGAGTTGCTAAAGCTAGAAGACTTAAACCCCTTGTTCTTCAAAGAGTATCTGTTACTCCCACGGCTTTAGTAATAGGAGGTGGAGTAGCAGGAATGGTTTCAGCTTTATCTATTGCAGAGCAAGGTTTTCAAGTCTATCTTGTGGAGAAGGAGCCTGAATTAGGAGGAAGTTTGAAAAGGGTTAAGTATTTAATTTCAGGAGAGAATCCTCAAGAGTTTTTAAAAGACCTTATTTCAAAGGTTGAGAATCATCCCAATATAAAGATTTATAAGGGAGCTCAAATTGAGAACATATCGGGATATATAGGAAATTTCACTACCACAGTAAGAATAGGAGATACTTCTGAAGTGGTAAATCATGGGGTAGTGGTGGTAGCTACGGGTGGAAAAGAATATAGACCATCAAAGTATCCTTTAGATGGAAAGAAGGTTATTACTCAGCTTGAGTTAGAGGAAAGATTATTGGAAAATAAAGATTTAGATAAGATTAAAAAAGTAGTCATGATTCAGTGTGCAGGTTCAAGGGGCGAAGAGTTAGGATATTGTAGTAAAGTTTGTTGTGTTCAAGCTTTGAAGAATGCTTTAAAGATTAAGGAAATAAAACCTGAAGCTGAGGTGTTTATTCTTTATATGGATTTAAGGGCCTATGGTTTTTATGAGAAAAATTATTTTGAAGCCAGAAAAAAAGGAATTAAGTTTATTAGGTTTACCAATGAAAGGAGACCTCAAGTAGTAGAGGGAGGAGTTAAAGTTTATGACATGATAGCTGGGGAGGAACTTTTTATTCCTGCAGATTTAGTGGTGCTTTCTGTTGGAATTGTGCCTTCTGAAGACCAAGAAGCGGTAAATATGCTTAGAATTCCCTGTGGTGCTGAAGATGGTTTTCTTATGGAAGCCCATGTAAAATTAAGACCGGTAGATACAGCTACAGATGGAGTTTTTATTTGTGGACTAGCCCATGGGCCAAAACCTTTAGAAGAAGTTATATCTCAAGCTAAGGCTGCCGCAGGAAGAGCTTCTATTCCTCTAGCTAAGAAGGAGGTAGAGGTTTCACCTATTGTGGCTGCAGTGGAGGAAGCAAAGTGTATTGGATGTGGTATTTGTGTAGAACTTTGTCCCTTTACAGCTATTGAATTAATTAAAGTAGATAAGAAAAGAAAGGCTAAGGTTATAACTGCAGCTTGTAAGGCTTGTGGTATTTGTGCTTCCCATTGTCCAGTTTTTGCCATAGATTTAGGTGGATACACTAAAGAGGCAATTTTGGAGCAGTTGGCAGGTTTTAAGAAGGAACCTATGGAGAAGGTAGTAGAGGAGGAGAAAGTAGAGGTAGGTAATTAAGAGAATTTTAAAAAGAGAAGGGGGGAGAGGAGATGAGTTTTGATCCCAGAATATTAGCTTTTATGTGTCATTGGTGAGCTTATACAGCGGCTGACGGAGCCGGGGTTGCTCGTCAAAGTTATCCACCCTATTTAAGGGTAGTAAGAGTAATGTGTACCGGGAGAGTGGATCCTTTATTTGTGATGACTGCTTTTAACAATGGGGCAGATGGGGTCTTAGTTGCGGGATGTAGGCTCGGGGAGTGTAAATATTCAGAGGGTAATTTAGAGGCTTTAATTATGGGTGAAGCAGTAAAAAATATCTTAAGGCTTATTGGAATGGAGGAGAAAAGATTGAGACTGGATTGGGTTTCCTCTTCTGAGGCTTCAAGGATTGTTGAAATTATTAAGGACTTTTCTTATACTTTACAAGAAATTGGACCTTTAGGAGTAAAGGAAGGTTGGAGTGAGGAGGATAAAAAATTTTATTTAGAAAGCGCTGTAGCTCTTTGTAATAATATGCAATTTAGGTCTGCCTATGGAAATTTAGCTCGGGAAATAAAAAAGTTGGGAGATTTTTCCTTAGAGGTTATCACTAAAAAGGTAGAGGAAAAGCTCTTGCCCTCTATTAAAACCAGACTTTATGAGATTGAGATTAAGGAATTGGTGAAAGAAGGTCCTAAGAGTTTAGATTATATAATTGCTAAAACCAAAGGAGATCCAGTTGAAATAGAAAAAATCTTGTCTAAAATAATAAAAACTTAAGGAGGGCTACTTTGAGTGTAGAGAGCCTAACTGAAAAACTTTTAGAGAAAGTTCAAGAACCTAAATTAAAAGCTTTAGTTTCAGGTCAGGTTGAAAGTTTTGATCAGTGTTTTAGATGTGGTGCTTGTTCAGGAATTTGTCCGGTTAAAAAAACTACTCAAGTTTTTGATCCTCGCAAAATTATACATCTTTTACTTTTGGGTTTTAAGGAAAAAATATTAAATGAAGTTTTATGGTATTGCTCCCAGTGTGGAAGTTGTGTTCCAGTTTGTCCTATGGATGTGAAACCTAAGGAAGTTATTGCGGCTTTAAGGAAATTTATGTTAGATGAGGGTTTAATTACCTTAGATGATCTTTTTGAGTTGGGAAAATTTGCTAGAGTTATCAGGGATAAGTGTATTGTTTGTTTAACCTGTGTTAGACTTTGTCCTTTTTCAGCTCCAGTAATAAATCTTGAAGGGTATGCGGAAATTCAGGTAGATAAATGTAAGGCTTGTGGAATTTGTGTCCAGGGTTGTCCGGCCCGAGCAATAGAATTAAGAAAAAATCCTGAATATATGGAGGTTAGGTACTAATGGAAGAAAAGGGATTTAAATTAGGAATCCTTTGTTGTAATTATACTAATTTAGCAGAAAAGGAGGATTTTCAAGATATTTTAGGTGAAGTTATTATGAAAAGATATCCCTGTTCTGGGCACATTGAGATTACAGATATTTTGAGGACCTTTAGAGAGGGGGCAGAAGCAGTTTTAGTTGCTGGTTGTCAAAAAGGGACTTGTCATAATGAGAATGGAAGTTCAAGGGCTGAGCATCAAGTGGAAGGAGCTCAGAAACTTATTGAAGAAATAGGGCTTCCTAAGGAATTTTTAAAATTTGTTTATGTAGAAAGATTAAATACGGGAGATTTTATAGATAAGGTTAAAGGTTTTTATAAGGAAGTATTAAATAAACTTTTAAAGGAGAAGAGGGTATGATAATTGCTGAAAGAAGGCCCTTACCTAAGATTTTAAAAAATATTGAACCATATAGAAAAATTTTAGTATTAGGTTGTAGAGGATGTGTGGCTATTTGTTCTGCAGGAGGGGATAGAGAGGTAGCTATTTTAGCAGAGGCTATAAGACTTGCTCGTGAGAGAGCAGGAAATCCTGTAGAGGTTTTAGAGGAAACCTTTATTAGGCAGTGTGATCCTGAATATTTGACAACCTTAGGAGAATTAGGAAAACAGGTAGATGCTATTGTAAGTTTAGCCTGTGGGGTAGGGGTAAACTTTATTGCAGACCTTTATCCAGAGGTTAGAATATTTCCGGGGGTGGATACCACCTTTTATGGAGCTAATGTGGCCTTAGGGGAATGGATAGAAAAGTGTAGAGGTTGTGGAGAGTGTATCATTGATATGACCGGGGGGCTTTGTCCTATAGCAAGATGTGCTAAGGTTTTACTTAATGGTCCCTGTGGTGGTTCCCAAAATGGTAGATGTGAAGTAAGAGAAGATATGCCCTGTGTTTGGCATTTAATTGTAGAAAGGCTTACTAAAAGGGGTGAACTTGATAGACTTATGGAAATTTGGGGACCTAAGGATTGGAGAGCCTCTGGAGGAGAAGGTTTAAGAGTTAGAGAAAGATCAGATTTAAAGGTTTAAGAGAATTCGTAGAGGAGGGGGGTCCGTGGAGTACAGAAGCCATTTAGAGAGATTATTAAAAGAAGGTCAATTTGTAATTACCAGTGAAATAGGTCCTCCCAGAAATGCAGATGGGGAGGTAATAAGAAAAAAAGCTAAAATGCTAAAGGGTTATGTAGATGCAGTCAATATTACTGACTGTCAAACAGCAGTAGTTAGGCTTTCAAGTTTAGCCTCTGCTATTATTATTCTTTCTGAAGGTTTAGAACCTGTTATGCAGATGACTTGTAGAGATAGAAATAGAATTGGAATTCAGTCAGATTTATTAGGAGCCTATGCTCTTGGAATTAGAAATCTTCTTTGTCTAACAGGAGATCATCATAAATTTGGGAATCACCCTATGGCTAAACCTGTTTTTGACTTAGATTCTATTTCTCTTTTGAGCATGGTGAAGGGTTTGGCTGAGGGAAGATTTCAGAATGGAGAGCCGATGAAGGGAGTGAGACCCAATTTTTTTAGGGGAGCAGCAGCTAATCCCTTTGCAGATCCCTTTGAATTCAGAGTAAAAAGATTGGCCAAAAAAGCTAAAGCAGGAGCTGAATTTATTCAAACCCAAATTATTTATAATGTTGATAAATTTAGAAAATTTATGGAAATGGCAAGAGATGAGGGGCTTTTAGAAAATATATACATCTTAGCAGGAATTACACCTCCTAAATCCTTAGGAATGGCTAAGCATATGAAATATTATGTTCCTGGATTAGATGTCCCAGATGAGGTTATTCAAAGGTTGGAATCTGCTAAGGATAAACAAGAAGAGGGAATTAACATAGCGGTGGATATTATTAATCAGGTAAGAGAGATTCCTGGAGTAAGAGGACTTCATATTATGGCTATTGAATGGGAGGAAGCTGTTCCTGAAATTGTAAAGAGAGCAGGGCTTCTTCCTCGTCCAGAAGCTCCAGAAGTTATTCCTCCCTTTGTAGTAGAAAAGATAGTAGAAAAACCAGTAGAAGTGATAGTTGAAAAGGTGGTAGAAAAGGTAGTAGAAAAGCCAGTGGAAGTAGTAGTAGAAAAAGTGATAGAAAAACCAGTGGAGGTTATTATGGAAGAAAGGGGATTGCGTTCTGAACTTCCTTTGAATGTAATTATAGATGTTTTAGCTAATATGAGAGCAAGTTTGGAGAGTTTAAAGTCTGGTATTTCTTTCTTGACCGAAAGTTTAGATAAGTTAGAAACTACGGTACTTGGCAAACCAGCTGAAAGACCAAGAGTTATAATAGAAAAGCCTAAGGTTGAAGTAGCACCACCTCCTAAGGTTGAGGTAGTTCCTGAAGTAAAACCGGTTGAAGAAGTAAAGCCTGTAGTGGTTGAAGAAGTAAAAGTTGAAGAAAAGGTAGAAGTTGCTCCGGAGGTAAAGCCTGTAGTTGAGGAGGCAAAGCCGGTTGAGGAGGTAAAACCAGTAGTAGTTGAAGAAGTAAAACCACCTCCGGTTGAGAAGGTTGAAATTAAAGTAGGTGAATTTTCTGGAATATATAGACCTCTTTCTGAAAGGGCTAAAGGAATTAGCGAAGACCTTTATGTTGAAAAATCTCCAGATATGATAAGAGAAATAACTATCGGAAGGGGCGATAAAGTATTAAAAATTGGTGGAAGTAATGTTTTAAATTTCCATTTATTTGAAGGAGAGATGAGAAATGGTATCAAGATTGCAATGGAAGTTCTTGATATTGAGCCTAAGGAATGGCCAGAGAGTTTAAAGAAGTACTTTGCAGATGTTTATCATGATCCAGTCCTTTGGGCTAAGAAGTGTGTGGAGGAATATGGTGCAGAGGCTATTTGTTTATATTTAATGGGAACAGATCCTAATCTTTTGAATTTAGATGCCAATCATGCTAAGGAAGTGGTTAAGAGAGTTGCTAATGCTATTGAAGTTCCTTTAATTATCTGGGGTTCTGGTAATGCAGAAAAAGATATTGAAGTTTTAAGAGAGGTAGCGGAAGTGGTAGCTGAAAAGGGTGCTTTGATTGGACCTATAGTGGAAGCAAATCATAGAACCTTAGCAGCCGTAGCCTTAGGCTATAACCTTCCTGTAGTTGCTTCTACTCCTATTGATGTAAACTTAGCTAAACAACTTAATATTTTATTAGAAGGAATGGGAATTCCTTTAGACAGGATCGTTATGGATCCCTCTATTGGGGCTTTGGGTTATGGAATTGAATATACCTATTCAGTTATGGAAAGAATAAAGTTGGCAGCTCTTTATGCTCAAGATACTCAACTCCAAGTGCCCTTTATTTGTATGCTTGGAAAGGAGGTATGGAAGACCAAAGAAGCTAACTTACCTACAGATGAAACTTTTGGAGAGCAAGAAATGAGAGGAGTTATAATGGAAGCTTTAACAGCGGTAGCCTTAGCAGTAGCAGGGGGAGATCTGTTAGTGATGAGACATCCTAAGGCAGTACAACTTTGTAAACAACTTTTTAAAGCTTTAAGTTAAGGATTATAAAAAGTTTAAAGTTAAGAGGGGGGTAGAGGAAATGTCTAAAATCATTTGTTCTGCAGCTATTAGAGGTGCTCACAAAATTGTGAACATGGCTTGGGAAAAGTATGAAGAGGC
The DNA here is from genome assembly GCA_025062245.1 of Thermodesulfobacteriaceae bacterium. Lineage (GTDB taxonomy): Bacteria > Desulfobacterota > Thermodesulfobacteria > Thermodesulfobacteriales > Thermodesulfobacteriaceae > Thermodesulfobacterium. The sequence goes on from JANXAD010000016.1 coordinate 30,144, forward strand.
GGTAAAAAAGTATGGTAAGGAGCAAGAAGTAGGTTTTCCTAATACGGCTTATTATTTACCAATTATTTATGCTATTTTAGGCTATCCAGTTAAGAGACTTGGGGATTGTGGGGAGGTATTAGAGGAAGCTAAAAAACTTCTTCCACCTGTTCCTGAAAAGGAAGTTTGGACACCCTATTTAGGTCCAGCTTTAGATGCTGGAATGGCAACCTATTTTGCAGAAGAGGTTATAGAAGCTATTAGATATTTAGAGGATCCTGACTTTTATACTAAAACTGAGGATCCTCTTAATGGTAACTATTGGTTAGGTGCGGCAGACGATGTTATTTTTAGAAAAAGAGGAGTAGAGTTTGTGGATGGAACAGCTCCTGGGTTTGCAGCTATTTTAGGAGCTCCCATTGCTGAAACCAGAGAAAAAGCTAGAGAATTAGCTGTAAAATTAGCAGATGAATTGAGAGAAAAAACTCTTTATGTATTTATGCATGATCAGACTAATGGTGTTTATATGCCTGAACTTTTAAGAGAAGCAGGTGTTCAGCTTGGTTGGAATGTTCGTTTAATTCCCTTTGGGCCTACCTATACTTCAGTAGTATTTGCTATAGGATTTGCATGTAGAGTAGCTATGGCTTTTGGTGGAATCAAACCTGGAGACTATATGGGGAACCTTCTTTACAACAGAGATAGAACCTATGCTTTTGCTATGCCCTTTGGTCCCGTTTCAGATGAATGGTATGCCAATGCAGCTGGGGCTATTAATTGGGGATTCCCAGCTATTTCAGATTGGGATATCCCAGAGATAAAACCCTATGGAATTTGTATGTATGAACATGTGGTCTCTAAGATTCCTTACGAAGAAATTGTAGATCGTGCAGTAGAAGTAAGAGGTCTTAAGGTTACCGCAGTGAAGTTAGATATTCCGGTCTCTTATGCTCCAGCCTTTGAAGGTGAAAGAATAAGAAAGGAAGATCTTTATTTAGAATGTGGTGGTGGTAGAACCATAGGAGTTGAGCTTTTACTTTCTAAACCTTTAGATGAAGTAGAAGATGGTAAAATTGAAGTAATTGGTCCTGAAATTAATGAACTTCCTAATCTTGGAATTAAGGGACCACCCTATAGATTACCCTTAGCTATTTTAGTCAAAGTTGCCGGAGCCAGAATGCAAGAAGATTTTGAGCCTATTCTTGAAAGACAATTCCACCATCTAATTAACTATGCTCAAGGTATTATGCACGTGGGACAGAGAAATATTATGTGGATAAGAATTGGACAGCAAGCCGCTGAAAAGGGATTCCTTTTTAAGCATATTGGGAGAATTCTTTATGCTAAATTAAGACAGGAATTTAGTGCTATAGTAGATAAATGTGAAGTAACTATTTATACTGATGAAGAGAAAGCTAAAGAAGTATTAGAAATGGCTAAATCTGTTTATGCTAAAAGAGATGCCCGTTTAGCTGGATTAACTGATGAGGATGTTGATACTTATTACACTTGCACTCTATGTCAGAGTTTTGCTCCCAGCCATGTATGTATCGTTTCTCCTGAAAGAATGGGGCTTTGTGGGGCTTATAGCTGGCTTGATGCCAGAGCTTATTATGAGCTTAATCCTGCCGGTCCTAATCAACCCATTGTAAAGGGAGATTTATTGGATGAAAAACATGGTAAATTTGTGGGAACTGAAGAAGCAGTTAGAAAATTCTCTGGTGGCAAGGTGCAAAGTGTTTCTCTCTATAGTATTTTAGTAGATCCTATGACTTCTTGCGGATGTTTTGAGTGTATAGCAGCTATTTTACCTTCGGTAAATGGAATCATGATAGTTCATAGAGACTATACTGGAATGACCCCTACGGGAATGAAATTTACTACCATGGCTGGAATGGTAGGTGGAGGTCAAGTAACTCCAGGTTTTGTGGGTATTGCTAAGCTTTATATAGCCTCCCGTAAATTTTTAAAAGCTGAGGGAGGCCTTTTAAGAGTAGTTTGGATGCCTAAGTCTCTTAAAGAAGAGTTAAGGGAGAAGTTAGAAGAGAGAGGTAAAGAATTGGGAGTTCCAGATTTATTAGATAAAATAGCTGATGAAACTACAGCTAATACTGAAGAGGAATTAGCAGAATGGATTAAAAAGGTTAATCATCCTGTTTTAAATCTACCTCCTTTAATGTAAGGAGGTTTTTTTAAAATTTAATTAGGAGGAAAATCCATGGGACTTACAGGAATTCAAATAATGCAAAAGCTACCTAAGACTAATTGTGGGGATTGTGGTTTCCCAACCTGTTTAGCCTTTGCTATGAAGGTAGCCACAGGAGAGGTAGAAATAGGTAAATGTCCTCATGTAGATCCAGCTGTTAAAGAAGAGATTGAAGAGGCTTCTGCTCCTCCTATCCGAACAGTAAAATTAGGTGGAGGAGAAAATCTTTATAAGTTAGGAGGAGAAACAGTTCTTTTTAGACATGACAAGAGATTTGAAAATCCTACTCTTATAGGAACTTTTATTGCCACCGATATGAGCGAAACTGAAATTGATAGAAGAATAGGTCTTTATAAAAAGTTTCAGTGGGAAAGAGTGGGGGTTAAACTATTTCCTGATATTATCTTAATTGAAGACAAAGGAGATGGGGCAAAGTTCTTAGATTTGGTTAAAAAAGTTAGAAGTGAAATTCCATGGGCAGCTATTATTTTAAGTTCCTCTAATGTAGATACTTTAAAGTCTGCCGTCTCTGAGTGTGGTGAGTTTAAACCTCTTATTTACGGAGCTAATGCTTCTAATTTAGAAGCTTTTTGTAATTTAGCTTCAGAAACTAAGACACCCTTGACGGTAGTGGGTGATAGTTTAGGCGAGGTAGCTAAACTTTCTGAAGAGGCTTTAAAAAAGGGATTGAAAGACTTAGTTTTAGATACCGGTGCTAAGAGTGTTAAAGAACTTTTAGAAGATTTAGTAATTGTTCGGAGGTCTTCTATCAAGAAGAGATTTAGACCTCTTGGCTTTCCGGTCTTAACCTTTACTTATAGATATGCCTCTTCTTTAGATTTAGAAGCTGTATTAGCTGGATTATTAATTGCCAAATACGCCAGTGTAATTATTCTTTCCGATTTAACGGCAGATATCCTTTATAATCTTATGGTAGAAAAGATGAATATTTATACTGATCCTCAAAAACCTTTGGTAGTTGAAGAAGGTATTTATCCTGTTAACGGACCCGATGAAAACGCTTTAGTGGCTATTACTTGTAATTTTGCCTTAACTTATTTTATAGTAAACGGTGAAATTGAGGGTAGTAGAGTTCCTACCTGGCTTTTAATAAAGAATACCGATGGACTTTCGGTTCTTACAGCTTGGGCAGCTGGCAAATTTACTGCTGATGGAATAGCGGACTTTGTTAAAAAGTGTGGTATTTCAGAGAAGGTAAAACATAGAAAACTTATCATTCCTGGATATTTAGCAGGAATGAAGGGAGAGTTAGAAGATGAACTTTCTGGTTGGGAGATTATAATAGGACCGAGAGAGGCCAGTGGAATTCCTGCCTTTTTCAGAAATTTGATAAAGGAAATGGCTGCAGCTTAACATATAAAACTTTAAAAATAGGAGGAGGCATTTTATGAGCCAGACTGTAATTTGTATTGCAGAAAGTATTAACATAATGTCTAAAAAAATTGGAACAGCAATGAAGCAAAGAGATCCTGGTCCTATTCAGGAAATGGCTATAGAGGAAACAAAACTGGGAGCTGATTATTTAGATCTAAATATTGGTCCTGCTAAAAAAGATGGTCCTGAGTTAGCACCTTGGATTGTTAAGGTGGTAGAAGAAGTAGTGGACACTCCCATCTCCTTAGACACTACCAATCCAGATGCTATGATTCCTGGGATTAGGGCTTCTAAAAATCCCAAGAAAGCTCTTTTAAATTCTATTTCCTTAGAAAGAGTAGAAAAATTGGGTCCTTTTGCTGCGGAGGTAGGTTGTGAGACCGTAGCTCTTCTTTGGGGACCTCAAGGTCTTCCAAGGGATGCTAATGAAAGAGCTTCTATTGCTGTAGATTTAATTATGAAACTTAATGAATATGGAATTCCTAATGAAAAAATTTGGGTAGATCCTATTGTTACTCCTATTACTCTTGGAGCTCAACAGATCTTAGAACTTCTTACTTTCTTTTCTATGCTTCAAGATATAGCTCCTGGTGCTAAAAGCACTGTAGGTCTTTCTAATGTTTCTAATGGTGTAAGACATGAACTAAGACCCTATCTTAACCGAGTTATGCTTATGATGCTTATGAAATATAATGTTTATTCAGCAATTGTTGATGTTTATGATCAAGAATTAGTAGAAATTGCCAAGGGGAAACATCCTGATTGGGTAGCCTTAACCCATAGAATTATGGATGGAGATGAACCAGATCCTAAAACCCTTTCTCCTAAGGAATTAGAAATATATAAAACTGTAAGAGTTTTAATGGGTAAAACCATTTTCTCTGAATCTTGGTTACAAATTTAAGAAATATTTAAGAAATTATGAATTTTAAGCCTTCCTTAGATTCCTTAAAATCTAAGGAGGGCTTAAAGCCTTTTTGAGATCATTCCAGCTCCTAAAAGGAAATTCTTTTCATAAAAAGCACAGATCTGCCCAGGAGTTACTCCCCAAGTAGGTTTTTCAAAGATTACTTTATAAGAATTTTTTTCCTTTTTTAGTTCTCTTACTGGGATAAGGTCACTTCTATATCTTATTTGAGCTACAGGTTTTTCCCAAAGTTCTAAGGGTAGGTGTAAATTCAGGTCTTCTAAAATCAATCCTTCTGCGTAAAGCTGTTCTCTTTCTCCTACAACAATTTTATTTTCAGTATATTCTAAATCCACTATGTAAACAGGCTTTCCTAAGGGAAGATTCAATCCCTTTCTCTGTCCAATAGTGAAAAACTGGATACCAGGATGTTTACCAACCACCCTATTTTGATAAACCACAGGTCCTTCCTTGGGAGGCAAATAATTTTTTAAAAAATTTTTAAGAGTCCTTTTCTTAAGAAAACATATATCTTGAGACTCTTTTTCTTCTTTAAAAGGAAGATTTAGAGCTTGAGCCATTTGATAGACTTCCTTTTTAGTAAGATGTCCTAAAGGAAAAATGAGATAGGGTATAACTTCTTTTTTAATTAAGGAAAGAAAGTAAGTTTGATCCTTTTGGAGATCCTTAGCTTTGGAGAGTAAAATATGGCCTTTATACTCAGCAGTTTGGATATAATGTCCAGTAGCTAAATATTCAAGTTTAAGTGTTTTTAAAGTATAATCATATAAAAGTCCAAATTTAATTTCTCTATTACACCAAGCACAAGGATTAGGGGTTTTCCCTTCTTTATAGGAATTTATAAATTTATGGACAATTTTTTCTTTGAAGAGGTTTCTTAGGTCTAAAAATTGATGAGGAATTTTTAAAAAGTTTAGGAGATAGGAAAGATTTTTAAAAACTTCTATTTGTTCATCAAACAAGTAAAGAGTAATTCCTACCACTTGATAGCCTTGAGTTTTCAAAAGATAGGCAGATAAAGTGCTATCTATACCTCCACTTAAAGCTAAAGCTATTTTCATCATGGTTAGAGTTAAAAAAGTTCTTTTAAAATAAAAAATAGGGATTAAAATTATTTTGTTATGTCTTTACAAAATCTATTATAAAAGATTTTTAAGGAATGGGTATGAAGGAAAATTTAAGAAAAAAGTTTGAAGGGAGTTCCTATAAGGTTTTAGCGGATAAAGCTAAATTTCCAGAAGAGACGATAAAAGAAGTTGAAAATAGGCTTAAGAGTATAGGCCTAAGAATTTATAAGGGATTACAGAGGATTGATAAGGGTAGATTAGGAATTCCTGTTTATATCAGCTTATATGATTTAGAAGGGCAAAAGGTTACTGGAAATTATAAACAGATGGGTAAGGGTTCTACTGAGGTTTTAGCTCAAGCAAGTGCCTTGATGGAGTTAGTGGAGCGCTTCTCTCTTTTTGCCTTTTATCATAGAGTTTCTGAGGTAGGAATTTTTTCTTCCTTTGAAAAGCTTGGAGTTCAGGCTATAGATTTTTCTTTATTTTTGCAATCGGTAGAGGACGAAGAGGAGGCTAAAAGTAAGAAAATAGCTTACCAATATTTAAGAAGGGTTCCCTTTTATTTTGTTCCAGCTTTAGAATATAGAACTAAAGAAATAAAGTGGCTTCCCTTTCACTGGTTTTGGCTTTTATACGAATATAATGGTTCTGCTGGAGGAAATACCTATTTGGAAGCTTCGGTTCAAGCGGTGTGTGAGTTGATTGAGAGGCACACTAATGCTTTATCTATAAGAAAACCTGAGTTGATGGCAGCTATTAAGAGAGAGTCTATAAAAGGAGAAGCTGAAAGGCTTTTAAAGTGTTATGAAAGATTAGGTATTCAAGTTTGGATAAGGGATATGACCTTTGATATGCCAGTTCCTACGGTAGCTGTTATGGCCATGGATCCTTCTACTTATCCGCAAAGAAGCGAAATTGTATACGCAGCAGGAACGGCTACCAGTCCTGAGAGAGCTTTGATAAGGGCTTTAACCGAAGTAGCTCAATTAGCTGGAGATTTTGACACCGAGGGTAAATACTTAGAAAGCGGCCTTCCTAAGTTTGCAACTTTAGAAGAAGCCAGAAAAATAGTTGCATACTCTAAGGAAGTAAATTTAGAGGATTTACCCAATCTTTATTCGGAAGATCATAGAGAGGAGTTAGAAATTTTGAGTCAAAAATTAAAAGAATTAGGGTTTGAGGTTTATTTATTAGATATAACCCATGAAATTTTAAATCTTCCCGCGGTTTACGCTATCATTCCAGGAATACTTTTTAGAGAAAGGACTAAAATTTCCTATCTTTATCAAATGGTAAGAACCTTAAATTTGTATTTAAGTTTAGAGGAAAGAAAAAATATTTTGGAAGAGCTTATAGGTGAAATTGAGAATAGGTATTATCTTTGGGCCTATTTAGGGAATGTTTATAAGGAAATGAAAAAGAAGGAGGAGGCTATTTTGTGTTATGAAAAAGCTTTACTTCTTTCTCCCCCTGAGCCTGACCAAGTGGCTATTTTTACTCATTTAGCGGATCTCTATTTAAAGAAAGAAGAATTTTCAAAAGTTATAGAAATAATTGAAAAAGCCTTGGAAATAGAAGAAATTCCAGAATTATATAATCTTTTAGGAAGAACTCTTTATAAGTTAGGCAACTATAGGGATGCTATGGAAGTATTTTTAAAGGCTACTGAACTTAATCCTTCTTCAGCCATTGATTATGCTAATGTAGGTTACTGTTTAAAAGCTTTAAATTTTATTCCTTCTGCTATAATCTTTTTTAGAAAGGCTTTAGCATTAGATCCGGATTTAGAGGGGGCTAAAAAAGCCTTGGAATGGTGTGAAAACCTTTTGAATACTAAAAATTAAAGGAGGTCTAAAATAAAATGTATAAAAAGGAGGGTTTATACTTAAGGTTTCCGCCTGATGTAGTAGATAGACCTATTGTTTACCGATTAGTAAAGGATTACGATTTGATTTTTAATATTTTGAAAGCCTTTATTACTCCTGGTAAAGAGGGTATTATGATTTTAGAAATAGAGGGTCCTCAAGAGAATTTGAGCAAAGGTTTAAAGTATTTAAAGGAAATGGGAGTAGAAGTAAGACCTTTAAGTCAACAGATTGTTAAGAATGAAAGGGAATGTATTCATTGTGGTTCCTGTATAGCAGTGTGTCCTACAGGAGCTCTTTATATAGATAGAACAACTTTTAAAGTGATATACGATTCTGAAAAATGCACTGCCTGTGAATTTTGTGTAAGTGCATGTGTGACTAAGGCTATGGAAGTTCATATTGAGAGTGAAGCAGCTTGAAATTTTTTAAAAATAGGTTTTTATTAATAAAAGTTTAAATGGCTAAATTGGATCCCTTTTTTAAATTAATGGTAGAAACTGCAGCCTCAGATTTACATCTTTCTGCAGGGAATCCCCCTCTTTTAAGGGTTCACGGAGATTTACAAAGAGTTAAATATAAAGTTTTAGAGGATGAAGAATTAAGAGAGATGCTTTATGAAGTTGCTCCTGAGGAGGTGATTAAAAGGTTTGAAGAAGAGGGGGAGGTAGACTTTGGGTTAGAAATTCCTGGTTTAGCTCGTTTTAGAGTGAATTATTACAAACAAAGAAGAGGAGTAGCTGCTGCTTTTAGATTAATTCCTAATAAAATAAAAACTGTAGAAGAATTGGGACTTCCAGTTCTTCTTAATAAGTTAGCCCTTCTTCCTCGTGGTTTAGTCTTAGTAACTGGACCTACTGGTTCAGGTAAATCTACCACCTTAGCTGCTATAATTGATTATGCTAATAGGACTCGTTACGATCACATTATAACTATTGAAGATCCTATTGAATTTGTGCATGAGTCCAGAAACTGTTTAGTTAATCAAAGAGAGTTGGGAACCCACACTAAAAGTTTTGCCAACGCTTTAAGAGCAGCTTTAAGAGAAGATCCCGACATTATC